>JBBQVB010000158.1:0-5161 GCA_038211965.1 Sphingomonadales bacterium | reverse complement strand
AGACTCGCAGGCTGAGCAGCTGGCAGGCTTGGTTTTGCCGTCCATTGTCGAGCAAACGGCATGAGCGACCTCGAAAACATCGCGTTCGTGGTCAAGGTGCCGATGAACCCGCCGCCGGTGCTGACCGACGACGAAAGAGCGTCGTTTGAGTATCGGCCGTTTCGAAGCGTCGCGTGGTTACCACGGCGCTGCGAGCAACCGGCATGAAGATCGTTCTTCGCAACCTGCTGACGGGGCGAACGACGGACCATCATGTCCGCATTTGCCCGGCGCGTTTTCCGGGCGATGAGGCGCAACTCACGTTTTTATCGCCCACCGAACAAGGCCCGGAGTCGGGCGAGACCATGGCCGAGACCGTCGCCAAATTTCTGGACTTCTTCCGACCGGAGGAAAAGTCGGATCTCGGTTTCACCGTCGTCGGAGTCGAACTGGACGAGCAGGGTTGGGAGGTCACCGTCCTTGATCGCTGTCACCTTAGGCACACAGCGGCGTGTTTCGATGATCTTCATTCGGCGCTCCCCGCGATTGCTCGTGCCGAGCGTGGCCGGTGGTGGGCGTTCCGGCAACCGTCCGAGTGGACGGCGATATGACCCGCCCCGCCGACATCGAGGCGGACGGCTTCGTGACCCTTTATCCCGCGTTTCCGAACGACGTGCCGTCTGCCCCTGGGCGCGTCCAGGTGCCGCCGCGCTTCCCCCGCGCGGCGGCACCGCTTTTCGGCACCGTTTTCGGGCCCGCGCGGTTGGGCATGACGAACGCGACGCTTGTTGGTGATCCTCATTCTGCCGATCATAGTGACCCGGTCGTTACGTCGTCATCGGGTATCGAAGCGGACTTTACCCGCTCGGTGACCCGATGACGGCGCTGGCGCCCGCGCGGCAGAGTATCAAGATCGCAACGCGCGATCTGGTCCGTGCCGGCGGCGGCGGCGAAGCGTCGGCGCTGATGACGCGCGTCGTCCAGCAGAAGCTCAGCGATTACGGCAACGTCAACCACCTGTCGTTCATGCCCGTCGACGTCGTCGTCGACCTTGAATCAGTCACTGTCGGCTTGCCCGGTCATCCGCACGTTACCCGTGCGCTGGCGTTGGCACAGGGGTTCGGCCTCGTGCCACTCCCTGCCGGGCGTACGCCGGGGACGGTTTGGCTCGATCATATCCGCTGCGTCGCGAAAGAGGCGGGCGACGTCGTCGCGCGCCTCGCCGGGGCGGCGACGACGGCGACAACGCGGGCGCTGTCGCCGCGCGAGCGTGGCGACCTGCGTCACGAAGTGGGTGAGGCGATCGCCGCGCTCGTCGCGGTCAACGCGGCGCTCGACGACGATGGGGATATCGAATGACGACGACGGGAGCACCGACGCGGACGTCGACGGCGGCGATGGTCGACCGCTTCCGCGCGCGCTGGTCGGTCGATGACTTCGACGGGTGGGTGGCGGCGGCGCAGCCTGGGGCTACGCGCGTCTACGGCTTCGGCGTTAGCGCGAGCACCGCTGCCGGACCCGGCGTCGCCGCGCGGATGCGCGAACTCGCCGACCATGGGCTTGTCGTCACGCTGCAGCGGCGCGCGGTGCGTCCCGACGGGTGTCTCGATTACCCGTTCGATTATCTCGTGTCGCGAACGACGCGCCCGTGCCCGAAGCGGTTTCCGGCGCTCGGCCCGCTGCCGGTCGCGCCGCCACCGGTCGCAGTCATACCACCACCGACGATTGCCGGAACGGTCAGGCTCGATTCGTACACGCGGGTGCAGCCGTGGGGGTGAACGATGCGCTTCTAGCCTGGTGCGGCGACCTCCACGTCGTCGTCGTGCGCGCGACGATCGCGCCGACGTTCGACGATGTCGCCGTCGCCCGCCGGGTGATCGACGCAACGCCGCTGGAGGGCCTGTCGCAGGCATGGCTGACCGTCGTCGACGCTTTGACCGAATGGGTCGAGCACGCCGAACACGCGCGGGTGTCGGCGTTCGTCGTGTCGCGTTCCGCGCTGGCGGCGCTGACCGATCCGGCGCCGCTGCCAGCGTGGACGCGGCGTGCCGACCTCGCATGATGGCGCTGACCATTTTCCTGTTCGGCGCGCTGCTGGTGTTGCTGGCGGCGTTCATCGTCCTCGCGCGACGGATCGCCGCGATGCGCGATCAGGCTAGTGAAATCGTCGCCGCGCGCGGCGCTGCCGATGCGCTGCGGCAACCTGCGTTTGCGCGGATCACCGAAGTGGAGGCCGCGCTCGACGCGGCGACTTGGGTGATCGGCACGATCGGCGAGGCGCTCGACGATGCGAGCGAGGACAACGAGCGCTTGCTCCGCAAGGTCCACGCGCAGTGGCGGGCCGCGCCGATCGCGGCGGGGCAGCGGTGAGTAGTTCGTCAACCAAAGGCCCAGCGCAGACGCAGGCGGAGCGGTGGCGACAGGCCAACGGTTTGACCGACCCGCTGCCGGTGACGCGCGCCACGACCGGGGTCGAACGATCGCGCGCGGCGCTCGCGGCGAAAAAAGAAGCGGCCAAGGCCGCCGCGCACCACCGGGCCACCGACCCCGCCGAACAGGCGCGGCGCATTCTCCAGCAACGTGGACGGACGGTGTACCGCGCGTCGGTCGTCGGCGGCGCGGCGCATCTGTGGGTCTGCACCGGCTTGGCTGGGCACGTCGACGACGCCGCGCTGATCGCGGCGGCGGACAAGGTTTCCGGGGGCGGCGACCGAATCGCCGCGGCAAGGCGGGAGGATGCGATGACGGTGGTCAATCATCATGAAGCGGCGATCCTCGCCCGGCGGGGGCTGACGAAGGCGCGCGTCCTCGTCGACCTCGCGCGGGTCATCGCAGCGGCAGGGACCGTGACCGGCGCGGCGCGGCGACTGGGCTTTGCGAGCGCGTCGAGCCTGTCGAACTGGCAGAGTGGACATAGCCCGATTTCGTCGGGTTTGCTGGGGGCGCTGTACGGCGAGACGGGCGCGCGGCTGCGTCGTGAATTACTGACCGATGGCGCGCTGCCCGTGGCGGTAACGGCTGCGGTCGCCACAGTCCCCGCCGCCGCATGGCCGCCGCGCGACGCGAGCGAGGAAGCCGAACCCGAACAGCCAGACCCCGAATGCCACGACGTCGGTGACGCGCTGGCGGCGCGCGCCGCCGAACCTCCGGTCGATCCCGACACCACGCCGCCGTCGGCGGCGGCAGTCGTGACTGCGGTCCCGCTCGCGGACGCGATCGCGCATGTCGCGGCGGTCGGGGTCGATGACCGTGCCGCTCATCCCGATGGTGTAGAAGTGCCAGCGGCGATTGGCGGCGACAGCTACGCCGCTGCGATCACGACGCTCGATGTCGTCCGCCAGCGGATCGCGGCGGACGCGACGGCGGCAAAGGCGGCGATCGACGCCGAGTGCGCGCGGAAGTGCGCGGCGCTCGACGTCGCCGCGTTGGCGCTGGCGGAGGCAGCGTGACCGGCGGCGTCGATCCCGCCGTTCTCGCCGCCGTCAGCGCGCGCGTTGCCGATCTGCGGCCGGGGTTGAACGCGCATGTCGCGGCGGCGCAGGCGGCGATGTTGGCCGACGGGATCGTGCCCGATCTGTCGGCGACGATCCTGTCGCTGGCGGTCGTCCTCCTGCTCGCCGATCTGCTCGACGCATGCTCGTCACCCGGCAGCCGCGCGGCGATGAACGCGCACATGATCGCGATCCTCGACGTCCGCCTCGCGCTGACCGAGCGCGCTCGGGGGGTGACGGTCTAGTGAGGGACCGACCGATCATATTCTCCGCGCCAATGGTCGTTGCGCTCATCGCGGGCCGGAAGACACAGACGCGGCGGCTGGCAACGTCGCCGCTGTGCCGGTGCGAGGTCGGTGACCGGCTGTACGTGCGAAAGTCGTTCAGGCCGGTGCATTCCGGCGACCCATCGCGCGGCGCGAAGTACCTCGCCGATGTCGGGAG
The DNA here is from genome assembly GCA_038211965.1 of Sphingomonadales bacterium. GTDB lineage: Bacteria > Pseudomonadota > Alphaproteobacteria > Sphingomonadales > Sphingomonadaceae > Glacieibacterium. The sequence continues at coordinate 1,247 of JBBQVB010000158.1, read as the reverse complement.
CGACCAGATGCGTTGGAAGCCGTCGATCCATATGCCGCGTTGGGCGTCGCGTCTGACGCTGACAGTGACGGATGTGCGCGTCGAGCCGGTGCGCTCCATCAGCGAGTCCGACGCGATCGCTGAAGGGGTGCAGCAACAGCCCGGCGGTTGGTGGAGCGGCGCTCCTAATCAAAGCTCGCCCACGGCGGTCGGTGCCTTCGCCGTGCTTTGGCAGTCGCTCCACAACAGGTCCGGCGAGACATGGTCGGAAGGTCCCGACGTGGTCGCGCTGACCTTCACCGTCGAGCAGCGGAACATCGACGCATGAGCGGCATCGGTGCATCGATGTCGGGAAGTTCGGCGAGCGGGCGGGTTCGCAAGGCCGACGATTATTATCCGACGCCGGCGGAGGCGACGCGGGCGATGATCGCCGCCGAGCAGGCGTGGCTCGCGCGGCACGCGGTCATTTGGGAACCGGCGTGTGGCGAGGGCGCGATGGTGCGCGAGCTCGCGCGGGTATCGACCGTCGTCTCCACCGACCTGGTCGCGCGCGGCGATTGCGCGGGCGGGGTCGACTTCCTGTCTCAGTCGGCACTGCTCGACGGCGCGACGGCGATCGTGACTAATCCCCCGTTCAACATCGCCGAGAAATTCATTGTTCACGCGCTGGCGACGATGCGGGTGCCGTACCTGTGCCTGCTGCTCAAATCGACGTTCTGGCACGCTGCCGGGCGCGTCCCGACCTTCGTCAACCATCCCCCGAGCATCGTCTACCCGATGACGTGGCGGCCCGACTTCCTCGGCCTGGGCGCGCCGACGATGGAGGCGATGTGGTGCGTGTGGGACAACACAAGGCGCGGCGAGACGATCTACCGCCCGCTCCACAAGCTCGGCACCGTCGTGGTGCGCGCCGGGCTGTTCGATGCACTGGAGGGCATGAGCGCATGAAACTTCGACCGGAGGTGGTGGCGTTCGCGCAGTTCATGGAGCGCGAGCTGCGCATCAATGATCATCGACCGGGGTGGAAGGGCGATTTGTCGATTCTGCTCGCTAGGCGCGTCGTCGTGGAGGCGGGCGATCTACTGGCTGCGACATCGATGTATGCGACTCGGCCGAAGAACGCACCGTTCTCAGACGCCGCAATCGCGGCGGTGGCGAAGGAGGCGGCGGATGTCGCCAACATGGCGATGATGGTCGCCGACGTCTGTGGCGCGTTGCCTGCCGTCGCCGACGAGGCCGATGCCGCCGGACCCTAAGCCGCGCGTGGC
>JBBQVB010000157.1:0-5229 GCA_038211965.1 Sphingomonadales bacterium | reverse complement strand
CCCGCCGTCAACGCGTGGCTCGCCGCGGCGGCGCGCTATCAGGCGGGCCAGCGCGGGCTGGCGACGCTCGAGGAAGCGGCCGCTGCAATGCCGCCGGTCGCGGCGTTGCCGGGGCGGTAGGGCGTCGCGCGACCTACTGGTTGATCTCAGGCAGCACGAGCTTTCCCAGCTTTTGCAACGAGTCGTGCCAGCCGAGGTAGCAGGCTTCGGGGGCATCACATCGGGGACACCCTCCTCCCTTAACTCTTGCTCTTTTCCTTCGCGCTCTTCTCCGCCGGTTTTACCGTCGAGCGCACGACCATGAACTTGTTGAGCACGTCGAACCAGAACGCCGCGCCGAAGGTCACGCCGAAGGCGGTGATCAGCCAGCCGAGCGCGACCTGCGAGGCGAACCAGATCATCCCCGTTCCCGCCGCCAGCGCATGGTACTGCGGCGCGGGGCGCAGCGTCGCGAGCCGCGCATACCATGTCCCGGCGTCCCATCCGGCAGGCGGCGCGCCGTCGGCGCTCCAGCCGATCGGCCACGCGACGCTGCCCATCCGCGCGACTTCCTGCCGCACGCCGTCGAGCGTCGGCGGCGCATCCGGGTCGGCAGGCTTGAGCAGCTTCGCCTGCTCGTCGAGCGTGACGGCCGCGCGGGCGGCCACCGCCTTGCGCAGCGATTCGTCGGTCGACAGATGCTGCATGACGTTGATCGCGTCGATGTTCATCAGCGCGGCGCATGCCAGCCCCAGCCCGAACAGCCAGAATTGCGTGCGCCGCTTGTACCACCCCGCCACGCGGTCCATCGCGCTGTCGAACCAGTGCTCGACCTGCTTCTGCGCGACCGCCAGATCGTCGCCCGCGACATCGAGCGCGTTGATGACGACGCGCTGCAACCGCGTCCCCGGCAGGCGCGCGATGTTGTCGCGGATATCCTTGGCGGTCAGCGCGGCACTCGTCACCACCCCATCGACGCGCCCCGCGAGGTCGAGCGCCGCGCGCGCGAAGTTCGCCGCAGGGATGTAGCACGGCAGGTTGCTCGTCGGCGTCTCGCCGTAACTGCCCTGGTACAGCCCCGAGATCAGCGGGTGATTGTAGAGCATGTACGTCGCGGGCGCGCTCTCCTCGACCGGCGCGCGCGGCTTGAGCTTGATCGGCATCATCGCGCGGAACTTCGCGCCTGCGCCGTCGGGCTTCGCGTCGGGCTTGTAGACCTTGCGGTTGGTCGCCGCCTCGTCGAGCATCTCGCGGACACCGCGTTCGAGCGAGCTTGCCCGCGTTTTCAGGACCGACTCGCCGAACTCGCGCAGCGCCGAAGCAATCAGGCTGACGAACAGGAACATCAGCGCCATGCCGATGCCGACGTCGAGCGTCTCCAGTCCGAACATCGGCTATCCCCCGGGCAGGACAACGCACAGACGCAACGCGGACATGCGTACCTTTCCGCAGCCACCACGCGCCGTCAACCGTCGGCGCAACGACTTACGCCGCCAAAGTCCGCGCATAGGGGGCCATGTCCATGCCCGGATAGCGTGCTTGCACCCCCGCGACGGTGGCGGCGGTCCAATAGTCGCTGCCCGGCGGCGGAAAGCCGAACAGGTCGCGCTGGCGCACGCTCATCGCGGCGAGCGCCTCGCTCCAGCCCTTGCGGATCGCCTGGTCGGGCCACGCCATCTTGCCCGTCCACGCGTCGCCGCGCCGCTTGAAATCGGCCATGATGATGAACCGCGACGCGTCGGCGCGGGTGAAGTTCGCGCCGCGATGAAAGACGTGCGTCTGATAGAGGATCAGCGTCCCCGCCGCACCGGTCAGCGCCTCTTCGTGCGCGCGCAGGTCGCCGGGTTCGAGGATCATCGGCGTGAACGGCAGATGCGCGCCGTGTTCGAGCGGCACCGCGCGCGTCGCACCGTCGGATTCGGTCACGTCGCTGAGCAGCAGGATCGTCGTCAGTTGCGGCCGGTCGAGGGTCGGCACGACGAGCGTATGGTTGCCGTAGTCGCGGTGGTGCGGTTGGTCGTAGTCGATCGCGCCGGCGTATTTCGCCCAAAGCTCGACCTTGTAGAGGTCGATCTCGGGACCGCCCAGAAACCGCTCGGCGGCATCGACGAGGTCGGGGTCGACGGGCAGCAGGTCGAGCGAGCGGTCGTCGTAGGGCAGGTAACGGATGCCCGCGAACTGCGACTTGCCGAATTTCGCGTGGAGGGCGGGGTCGGCGAAATAGGCTTCGGGCGTCGGGAAGATTTTCCACAGCGCGGCGCGCGCGGCGGCGAGGCGGTCGGCAGCGAGAAAGCCGGGAACGCGCGCATAGCCCCGCGTCCGGACTTCCTCGAGGACCTCGTCGCTCACCCGCATCGCCGCGCTCCGTTCAGCCGAGCGTACGATAGCGCGTCTCGACGGCGGCGATATAGTCGCGCGTCAGCGGCAGCGCGTCGCGGCGCTTGGTCATCTGGATCTGGACGTTCATGTGGCCGTCGTTGCGGAACGCCGACGCCGCCGCGGCGAGGTAGAACATCCACATGCGGAAAAAGCGCGCGTCGTAGAGCGCGACGATCTCGGCTTCGTGTGCCGCACAGCGCCGGGCCCATTCCTCGATTGTCAGCGCATAGTGCAGGCGCAGCACCTCGATGTCGGTGATCCACAGCCAGGATTTCTCGATGCGCGGCACGATCTGCGACAGCGCGGGCGAATAACCGCCGGGGAAGATGTATTTCGCGGTGAACGGGTCGGTCGCACCCGGACCGTCGGCGCGCGCGATGGTGTGGAGCAGCGCGACGCCATCGTCGGCGAGCAGGCTGTGAACCTGCTCGAAGAAAATCCGGTACTGCGGCAGCCCGACATGCTCGAACATGCCGACCGAGACGATACGATCGTAGCGGTCGGTCAGTGCGCGATAGTCGATCAGTTCGAAGCGTACCCGGTCGGCAACGCCTGCAGCGGCGGCGCGCTCGGTCGCCACTTTTTGCTGCTCGACCGACAGCGTCACGCCGGTGACGTCGGCGCCCGAGACACGGTGGAGGTAGAGCGCGAGACCGCCCCAGCCGCAGCCGATATCCAGTACCCGTTGCCCCGGCCTGAGATCGAGCTTGGCGGCGATGTGCGCGAGCTTGCCGGCCTGCGCCTGTTCGAGGGTATTGTCGGGATCGGTGTAGTAGGCGCAGCTGTATTGGCGGTCGGCGTCGAGAAACAGGTCGTAGAGCCGGTCGTTGAGGTCGTAGTGGTGCGCGACGTTGCGCTGCGACCGCGCCGCCTGGTTGAACTGGCCGAGCCACCCGGCCAGCGCCGCCTGCCGCCACAGCGCGAAGCGCACCGGGTTGTCGCGGTCCCAGCGGACGTTCCACGTCACCGCGTTGACCACGTCGGCGATCGTGCCGCGCTCGACGATCATCCGCCCATCCATGAATGCCTCGCCCGCGCCGAGCGCAAGGCTGCGCGCGATGGCGCGCGCCGTCGCGGCGTCGGTACAGCGGAAGGTCGCGGGCGGCACGCGGTCGGACGGCGCACCGTAGCGATACTCGCGCCCGCGGTGGTCGATAACGCGCAGGTCACCTTCGCGAATGATACGGCGGAACAGGCGGTCTAGCAGATACATTGACTGAGGTTCGGGTTAGGCGCGCGCGGGTTACACCGCAAGGCGCGGCGGGTGCGCCGGGACACTAGCGCCGGGTGCGACGCTCGATGACGCGGGTGAGGTCGCTGCTGCGCGCCAGATCGATGCACTGCAGCACGGCGTAGGTGCCGCCCGTCGAGCCGCTGGTCGGCACTGCCAGTGTCCGCGTGATCAGCCGGTCGATCCGTTCATAGACTTCGGCCCGCGCCGAGCCGCGTTCGAGCAGCGCCGCCGCCGAGCGTCGCGCATCGAGTGCGACAGGCTGGTCGCCCGCCGCCTTGGCGAGGCACCGCGCGGTCGTCCAGTCGCGCAAATTGGCGGTATCGACGGCGGGACGCGCAACCGCCGGTGCCGCTGACAGGAGCGCCAAGCACAGCGTCAGGCGCTTCACGATGGCAGCACCCAAAGCCGCGCGACTTCGGGGACGAAGGTGCCGTTGACGTCGCTGTCGCTGAGATGGTTCTTGTCGCTGAACACCGTTCCGTCCCACAGCGTGACGTGCCCGGTCGCATCGCTCCAGCCGTGGCCGACGATTGCGATGATGCCCTTCTTCCCGGCAAAATCGCTGCGCTTGGGATCCTTGACGGTCTTGTCGGCAGGCCCGAACTTCTTGGCCAGCAGGATCATCGCGTCCTTGACGCGGAACATGTACCATTTGTGGTCGCTGCCGCTGACCACCGAGATGCCGAGCTTTTCCGCCGTCGCCGGACCCGGCACCGCGACACCGCCGTAGTTGAGGAAATAGCTGACGCGGATCGGGCAGGCGTTGGCGAATTCGCCGCTGTCGATATTGGCCTTGACCTTGCCGCCGATCTTGTCAGCGACAAGCTTGAGTGCCTGCGCGTCGGTGTTGCCGACCTTGTACACTTCGGCAAAATGCGCCCACGCCGCCTTGAACTCGGGTCTTGCCGTCATCTTGCGCTTCCCCCGCTCTAAACCCGCTCCCCGGTCGCATCGATCAGCACCTCGCGTCGTCCGACATGGTCGGGCACACCGACATAGCCGTCCTTTTCCATACGCTCGACCAAACGCGCGGCATTGTTGTAGCCGACGCGCAACTGGCGCTGGATGTAGCTGATCGACGCCTTCTGGCTTTCGCCGACGATCTGCACGGCGCGCGCGTACATCTCGGACTCGGCGTCGCCCGCTTCGCCCGTGCCGCCCATGTCGAGGCCGAACTGCCCCGCCATGTCGGGCGGGTCGGTGGTCACGGCATCGACGTAATCGGGCCGCCCCTGGCCGCGCCAGTGCTCGGCGACCGCCTCGACCTCCTCGTCGCTGACAAAGGGACCGTGCACCTGGACGACCTGTTTGCCGCCGGGCATGTAGAGCATGTCGCCCTTGCCAAGCAGCTGTTCGGCCCCCTGTTCGCCGAGGATCGTGCGGCTGTCGATCTTGCTCGTCACCTGAAAACTGATGCGCGTCGGCAGGTTCGCCTTGATGACGCCGGTGATGACGTCGACGCTGGGGCGCTGCGTCGCCATGATGAGGTGGATGCCCGCCGCCCGGGCCTTTTGCGCCAGGCGCTGGATGAGGAATTCGACCTCCTTGCCCGCCGTCATCATCAGGTCGGCAAGCTCGTCGACGACGACGACGATCAGCGGCAACGTCTCGAGGTCGAGCTTCTCCTCCTCGTAGAT
>JBBQVB010000156.1:0-5251 GCA_038211965.1 Sphingomonadales bacterium | reverse complement strand
AGGGGGCCGAACTGCTGGTCTTCGGGGCGATCCAGTACCCGACCGGGAGCGTCCCCGATGAGCCACCGGGCCTCGCCATCGTCGTGCGCGGCCCGCCGGTGCCGATCACGGTGCGCAAGAAGGCGCGCGTCGCCGGCATCTGGGTCAACACCAAAAGCGTACGCTTCGAGACGGCGCCGGGGTTCTACGCCGTCGCGACCTCGGCACCGATCGCGAAGCTGATCGACGAGCGCACTGCGGCGATCTACGAAATCGGCGTCGGCAGCCTGCAATTGTCGCCCGCCAGCGGCAATACGTCGAAAGAAACCGGCGAATTCGAGGCTGGGCTGATCGACCTGCGCCGCCGCGCCGGACTCTACGCCGAACACGAGGGCGACGTCGGCGTTACCCAGAATGTCCTGTACCGCGCGCGCATCGCGATCCCCAGCGCTGTGCCGGTCGGCGACTACAGCGCGCAGATCTTCCTGATCCGGCGCGGCACCGTCATTGCGGTATCCGAAACGCCGATCACCATCGACAAGTCGGGCTTCGAACGCTGGGTCTATGTGTTCTCGCAGCGCTTCGGACTGCTCTACGGCCTCGTCGCGGTGGCGCTGGCGCTCTTCGCGGGGTGGCTGGCGGGGGTGATCGTACGGCGGCAGTAGCGGCGCGCTAACCGACCTTGACGCCCTTCCAGAAAGCGACGCGTCCGGCGATATTGGCAGCGGCGGACTTGGGCTCCGGGTAGTACCACGCCGCGTCGCGATTTTCGGCACCGCCGGCGCGCAGCGTGTAATAGTTGGCGGTGCCCTTCCAGCCGCAGACGCTCGTCGTCGCGCTGGCTTCAAGGAGCGCCGGATCGATGCTGGCAAGCGGGAAATAATGGTTGTTCTCGACGACCACGGTGTCGTCGCTGTCGGCGATCGTGACGCCGTTCCACACTGCCTTGACCATCTCAGTAACTCCGATCGTGCGGCAGGTGCGGCGATAGTCGACGTTCGGCATCCGGACTTGGTGGAGCGTAACGGGATCGAACCGTTGACCTCTACAATGCCATCGTAGCGCTCTCCCAGCTGAGCTAACGCCCCAAGTCCAAGTCGTCCCGGTCTGGGCCGGGACGCGGCTGTTAGGTCAAATCCGCGAGCGGCGCAAGCCGCTGCCGCATCGACCTGCGCCGCGTTCCGGCGTCAGCGTTCCTCCTCGTCGTCGCCCGCGACAACCGCGCCGAGATCATCCTCGTCGTCGCCGAGATCGACGTCGGGAGCCTCGGTATCTTCGGCCTCGGCAATGTCGAGATCCTCATCCGCGGCGGCCTCGTCGCCGTCGACGGTCTTCGCCACCGGTTTGGCCGGCTCGAACAATTGCGTCTGCTTGGATTTCAGGAACGGCTCGGGGGCCCAGGCGTAGCCGCAGGCGATGCAGGTGACGGGATCGTCGTTCGCCAGATCGTAAAAACGTGTATTGCATTTCGGACAGGCACGTTTCGTGCCCCATTCGGCCTTGACCATAGCGATGCGGACTCCTCGGCCGGGGACCCCGGCGCTCAAGGCGCGGTGCCTTGCCACACGGGGTTTGCGCTGTCAAAGCGCACGCCCGGAATGACCAGTCTCAGCCTCACCGCCGACGGCCCGCTGCGCGGCAACGTAACCGTTCCCGGCGACAAGTCGATCTCGCACCGCGCGCTGCTGCTCGGCGCGCTGGCGGTCGGCGAAACCGTCGTGACCGGGCTGCTCGAAGGCGAGGACGTGCTCTCGACCGCCGCAGCGCTGCGCGCGATGGGCGCGGATATCGCCCGCGACGGCAACGGCGTCTGGCACATCCACGGGGTCGGGGTCGGCGGCCTGCTGCAGCCGGAGACCGCACTCGACATGGGCAATTCGGGAACCTCGACGCGGTTGCTGATGGGGCTGATCGCGTCGCACCCGCTGACCGCGACCTTCGTCGGCGATGCGTCCCTGTCGCGGCGGCCGATGCGGCGCGTCACCGAGCCGCTCGAGCGGATGGGGGCGCAGTTCGTCGGCGCGCCCGGCGGGCGGCTGCCGCTGACGATGACCGGCGTGTCCCCGGCGGTACCGATCCGCTACGTCCTCCCGGTTGCCTCGGCGCAGGTCAAGTCGGCGGTGCTGCTCGCGGGGCTCAATACGCCGGGGATCACCAGCGTCGTCGAGGCGGTCGCGACGCGTGACCACAGCGAGCGGATGCTCGGCGGTTTCGGTGCGACGCTGACAGTCGGGGACACGCCGGACGGCCGCGTCATCGCGGTGACGGGCGGCGCCGAGTTGCGCCCGCAGGTGCTGACCGTGCCCGGCGACATTTCGTCGGCGGCGTTCCTCATTGTCGCGGCGCTGATCGTGCCGGAGAGTTCGGTGACGATCCGGGGCGTTGGCATCAACCCGACGCGCGACGGACTGCTGCGTGCGCTGGCGGCCATGGGGGCGGACATCGCGCTCGACAACCGCCGCTCGGTCGGCGGCGAGCCGGTCGCCGACCTGACCGTGCGGCACTGTGCGCTGACCGGCATCGAGGTGCCACCCGAATGGGCGGCGTCGATGATCGACGAATATCCGATTCTGTTCGTCGCCGCCGCCTTCGCGCAGGGGCGCACCGTGATGCGCGGGCTCGAAGAACTCCGGGTCAAGGAATCCGATCGCATCGCCGCGATGGCAACGGGCCTGCGCCTCTGTGGCGTGAAGGTCGAGGAGCTTCCCGACGGGCTGATCGTCGAGGGTTCGGGGGGAGAGGCTCGGAACGGCGGCGCAACGGTCGCGACGCACCTCGATCACCGCATCGCAATGAGCTTCGCGGTGCTTGCGCTGCACGCGCGCGAAACGGTCGCGATCGACGATGCGCGCCCGATCGCGACGAGCTTTCCGGGTTTTCTAGACCTGATGCGCCAGCTCGGCGCGCGCGTCGACGGCCCCGAAGATGCGATCGAGCACGCCGACGATGCGCGCCGTCGCGGCCCCGTCGCCATAGGGTAGCGCCGGTTCGGCCATGCGGGCACGCGCGAGGCCGTCGCCGAGCAGGTCGCGGACCGCGTCGACGATGCCGACCGCCGAGGTGCCGACGAGGCGGGCATTGCCGCTCGCCAGCCCCTCGCTGCGTTCGGTGATGTCGCGCATCACGAGGACCGGCACGCCCAGGGCAGGTGCCTCCTCCTGGACACCGCCCGAATCGGTGAGCACGACGGCAGCGCGCGCGAGGAGCGTGACGAACGCCGCATAGCCGAGCGGCTCCACGAGGTGGATGCGGGGCAGCCCGGCCAGCCGCGCGCGCAGCCCCGCCTGCACCGCCGGATGCGGGTGGACGGGGAGCACGATCTCGACCCCGTCGCGCGTCGCCAGCGCCGCCAGGGCCTCGGCGATGGCGGCCAGCGGCGCGCCGTGGTTCTCGCGCCGGTGGGCAGTGACGAGCAGCAGCGGGCGCCGCGGGTCGAGACGCGGCAAGGCGGCGGCAACGTGCGCGCGCAGCGTGGGATCGCTCGCGAGCCGTGCCTCGACCAGCCGCAATGCGTCGATCCCCGAATTGCCGGTGATGTGGATCGCTGAATCGGCGATTCCCTCGGCACGCAGCGCGGCGCGCGCCGATGCGGTCGGCGCGAAATGCAGGGTCGCGAGTTGCGCAACGAGGCGACGGGTGACTTCCTCGGGAAAAGGCGCCTGGCGGTCGCCACTGCGCAATCCGGCTTCGACGTGGACGACGGGTACGCCTGCAAGCTGCGCTGCCTGCGCCGCTGCGAGCGTCGTCATCGTGTCGCCCTGGACCACGACGGCAACGGGTGCGACCGCACCGATGATTTCGCTGAGCGGGACGAGGGCGGCGGCGAGGACGCCGAGCGGGCTCTGCTGCGGCTGCATCAGGTCGAGGTCGACGTCGGGGACGATGCCGAAATCGGCGAAGGCCCGCGCCAGCAGCGCGCGGTGCTGCCCGGTAGCGACGACGACGGGCAACAGGCGCGGGTGCCGCTGCAGCGCGAGGATGACCGGGGCAAGCTTGATCGCCTCGGGGCGCGTGCCGACAACACACAGAATCGGTGCGCGCATAATACCTGCCCCCCGGCCGAGTCCCTCTTGTCGCAGCGATAAGGCGGCTGGGCAAGGCTTGGCACGCGAGAAAGCTTCGAGTTGCTTGATGCGCTCTCCCGCCGGATAGGCGCGCCACGAGCGGGATCGGGAAGGCTAGGAAGGTTCTAGCGCGTCGGCTCGAAGTCGATCTCGGCGACCACCCGCCGCCCCTGTGCGTCGCGCCGGACATGGACGACGATGTCGATGACGGCGCGCGCATACGCAACGATTTCGGCGCGGCCCAGATTGACGCGCGCCTGCAGCGCCAGCAGCGCGACCTGCTCGATCGCGCCCGCGCAACTGTTGGCGTGGATCGTCGAGATCGACCCCGGATGGCCGGTGTTGACGGCGCGCAGGAAGCTGAACGCCTCGCTGCCGCGCATCTCGCCGAGCAGCAGGCGGTCGGGGCGCATCCGCAGCGCCGCCTGCAATAATTCCTCGGGCGTCACGCTCGCCTCGCCGGTATCGCCGCGCACCGCGACGAGGCCGAGCGCGTTGGGGCGGTCAAGCGACACTTCGGGGGTGTCCTCGATGGTGATGACGCGCTCGTGGGGGCCGATATCCTTGAGCAGCGCATTGAGGAAGGTCGTCTTGCCGCTCGACGTGCCGCCCGCGATGAGGATCGTCTTGCGCGCAGCTACCGCGCCCCGGAAGAAGCCGAGGATATCGCCCGCGTCGCGCCGGCGCAGCAGTTCGGCGTCGGCGTCCGACAGGCCGGTGACGGCGGCTTGGCGCACATCGGCGAACGCTCCGGCGGCGGCATAGTCGGCGAGGTCGAGGTCGACGGGAACATGCTTCCTGATCGCGATGGCGAGATGGCGGCGCGTCGCGGGCGGCGCGACGATCTGGACGCGCTCGCCGCCCGGCAATATCCCCGACAGCAGCGGATGCGCACGGCTGACGCCCTGGTGATTGGCGCGCGCCACCTGCGTTGCCAGCCGGCCCAGCGCGGTGGCGGTGAGTTCGGGGACCTCTACGCGTTCCATGTGCGGCGCGCCGTTGGTCTCGATCCAAAGCTCGCCGGGGCGGTTGACGAGGATTTCGGTGACGTCGCTGCGCCCGAGCCACGGCGCGAGCGGCTGTAGATAGGATTGCAGGTAGACGCCGTCGTTGGCGGGGGCTTCGGCCAACCTGCTCATCGGGCCCTGCTCATTTCCGCACCCGCGTCTCGGAGAAATCGAGGTCCTTGGCGACGAAAACGCGCACCG
>JBBQVB010000155.1:0-5327 GCA_038211965.1 Sphingomonadales bacterium | reverse complement strand
GTGCCCCCGCGGCTGTCACGATCGCTGCCGCGCCGGGTGCGCCGCGCCTCGACTGGCAGTCGCGCGGCGACGGTGTGGCGGTCGGCATCGGTGGCGGCGACGCGCTCGCGGCCGCGCTGCTCAGCCGGATGTGCGGCGGCGGATTCGTCGCCGACCAAGTCCCCATCGCAAGCGCGAGTCTGTCGCGTGTGCACGCCGTTGCCACGGCGGCGATCCGCGATGCCGTCTCGGGGTTATGGCCGCAGGACCCCGACGACTGGACAGCCGCAGCCGCGCCTCCCGGTTCCGACGTGTGGCGCGTCGCCGTCGTTGTCGGCGCGGTCAGCGACAGTTTCGACATCGGCGTCCGCCCGCCGCCGCCTGCCGTCGTCGACAGCGGCGACTGGCCGCGCCGCTTGCGCGCCCGGCTCGATGATTTGGCGCTCCCGGTTCGCGTCGTCCTCCACGAGGGCAGCATCGCCGTGCGTACGGCGCGCCGACTGACCATCGGCGACGTCATCCCCATCGCGACAGCACACGAAGTCGGGGTTCGGGTCGGGACGCTATGCCTGGCGCGTGGGCGAATCGCGGGCACGCCGGAAGATGCGCCGCGCGTCGAGATCGTCGCAAAGGGGAGCCGATGAACGCCCTGACCAACCACGACTACGAGACGGCAATCCGCGCCGCGTCGGGCTTCGGCGCGCTCGGCGGCATCGAGATGCGACTGTCGGTCGAGATCGGCGCGACGCGGCTGACGCTGGCCGAACTGGCGGCGCTGGAGCCGGGCGGGGTGATCGAACTCGACCGGCGCAGCGACGAGCGCATCGACATCCTCGTCAACGATCGCCTGCTGGCGAAGGGCGAGGTGGTGACTGTCGGCGACCGCTTCGGCGTGCGCATCGTCGAGCTGACAGGCGAGGATAGCGGCGGGCCACCGCGATGACCGCCGCCGCGCTGCGCCTCGCGTTGGTCCTGCCACTGTTGCTGCTCGCGCTCGGCGGCCTACTGGTGGCAGCGCGGCGCGGGCTGATCCGGCTGCCGGGCACGAGCATCGGCGCGCCACCGCTGCGACTGGTACAGGTCGTCGCGCTGGGGGCAGGGGCGAAGCTCGCGGTGGCGGAATTCGCCGGTGCGACGGTGTTGCTCGGGGTGGGGAGGGAGGGGATCACCCTGCTGTCTTCCCCCGCCCCTTCTTGCCCCTCCCCGCTCTCCGGCTTCGCCGGGGTGGGAGAGGGCCGCTCGTGACGCCTGCTCCCCTCATGGCGACGAGCGCAGCGGCAGCCCCCCTTACCGCACTCGCCACGACCCCCCTCGCGCTGCCCCTCCAGATCCTCCTGCTGATGACGGTGCTGACGCTGCTGCCGTCGCTGCTGCTGATGATGACGGGCTTTACGCGCATCCTGATCGTGCTCGCGATCGTGCGGCAGGCGATCGGGTTGGGGCAGGCGCCGCCGAACCAGCTGCTCGTCGGCCTCGCGCTGTTCCTGACGCTTTTCGTCATGCGCCCCACGGTGACCGCGATCGAGGCGCAGGCCTATCGTCCCTATGCGGCAGGCCAGATCCCCGCCGAAACTGCCGTCGAGCGGGCGGGCGTCGCGCTGCACGGCTTCATGGCGGCGCAGACGCGCGAGAAGGACGTGCGGCTGTTCTCGGGCCTCGCAAGGACCGGTCCCTATGCGAAGCCCGCCGACATCCCGATGACCGTCCTCGTCCCGGCGTTTGCGACCAGCGAGCTCAAGACGGCGTTCGAGATCGGCTTCCTCGTCTACCTGCCGTTTCTCGTCATCGATCTCGTCGTCGCGGCGATCCTGATGGCGCTCGGCATGATGATGGTGTCGCCAACGCTGATCTCGTTGCCATTCAAGCTGTTGCTGTTCGTCGCGGTCGACGGCTGGGCGCTGCTGCTTGGATCGCTGGCGGAAAGCTTCGTGCCGTGACCGACAGCGACCTCATCGCCGATGCGTCGCTGAGCGCGCTCAAGCTCCTCCTCGAACTCGCCGCGCCCGTGGTGTTGCCGGTGCTCGGTGTCGCGCTGCTGGTCGGGCTGGTGCAGGCGGCGACGTCGATCTCCGAGGCGACGCTGAGCTTCGTTCCCAAGCTGATCGCATGCGGCGTCGCGCTGGCGCTGTTCGGCGCGCTGATGATGCGGTTGCTGACCGATTTTACCCTCGAGATGTACGACCGTATCCCGGACCTGTTGCGGTGAACCTCGCCGGGTGGGTCGAACACCCCGAGGCCGAGCTTGCGCGGCTGTTGTTCGCCAGCCTGCGGACGGGCGCGGCGCTGGCCCTGCTGCCGGGGATCGGCGGCACGCTGCTGCCCTTGCGCGTGCGGATCGGCGTCGCGGGGGCGATCGGTTTGCTCGTCCTCGGCAACGGTGCGGTCGCGGTGCCGGAGGTCAGCGACAGCCTCGGCGCGGTGGCGGGCGAGGTGCTGATCGGGGCGGCCTTCGGGGTGATGCTCCAGGCGGTGTTCGCCGCCGCCAGCGTCGCGGGCGAGGCGCTGTCGCAGGCGATGGGCCTCGGCTTCGCGACGATCCTGTCGCCGGGCGGGCTGACCAGCCCGGTGCTGAGCAATCTCCTGTCGCTGTTGGCGTGGTCGGTATTTCTCGGCAGCGACGGCCACGCGCGGCTGTTCGCGCTGCTTGTCGAGAGCTACCGCGTGCTGCCGCCGGGGACCGTGCCCGATGCGCTCACGGTGGCGCGCTTCGCCGCAGTGGCGTTCGCGAGCGGACTGCTGATCGCGGCGCCGGTCGCGGCGGTGCTGCTGCTGGTCAACCTGTGGCTCGCGGTGCTGGCGCGCAGCGCGCCCGCGCTCAACGTGTTCTCGGTGGGCTTCGCGACGCTGATGGCGGCGGGGCTGGTCGCGCTGCCGCTGGCACTGCCCGCGATGCTCGGGGCGATGGGGGATGCGGTGGAAGCCGGGGAGGGCCAGTTTCCGCTCCCACGTTCTCCGCTTCCCGGTGAGGGAGGGGACAGAATGGAACCGCCCCATCGTCCGTCCGGGGCCAGTTAGTGCCTGACACCCCCGACGCCGACGCGCGCACCGAAGCGCCCACCGCCAAGCGCCGCACCGACGCCGCCGCGCGCGGCGAGGTGTGGCAGTCGCGCGAACTCGGTACCGCGCTGGGTGTGTTGGGGGGCGTCGCCTGGCTGACCGTTGCGGGACCGGGGCTGTTCCGCGCCTGTGCACGCGTCGTCGCGGCAGGCTTGCGCGTCGGACCGGAGCGCCGCCTCGACCTCGGCGCCTTGCTCGGGCCGCTCGCGCTTCCGCTGGCCGCGTTCGCCGCGACGGTCGTGCTGGCGGCCATCGCCGGACCGCTGCTCGTCGGCCCGCACTGGTCGGCGGGCGCGCTCGCCCCCAAGGCGTCGCGCCTCGACCCGCTCGCGGGGCTGCGGCGGCTGGCGGGAACGCAAGGGTTGAGCGAGCTCGTCAAGGCGCTGCTCAAGGCGGCATTGCTCGGCGGCGCGGGGTGGTACGTACTGCACCGCGCGATTGCGGGCGTGACGACGCTTGCCAGCACGTCGCCGCTCGCCGCCGCCGCGCGTGCCGGTGGCCTTGCGCTCGACCTGCTGACCGCCTTGACCTTCGCGTTGGTCGCGGTCGCGGCGCTCGACCTGCCGTGGCAGCGGTCGCGCTGGCTCGCGAAGCTGCGGATGAGCCGACAGGAAGTCCGCGACGAAATGCGCGAGGCCGACGGCGATCCACAGGTCCGCGCGATGCAGCGCCGCCTCGCGCGCGCTGCGGCCAGGCGCGCGCTGCGTCCCGCGATGGCCGAGGCGACGGTGGTGACGATCAACCCGCTCGAGTTCGCCGTGGCCTTGCGCTACCAGCCGGGCCGCGATGCTGCGCCGGTGATCGTCGCGCGCGGTCGCGACCTGATCGCCGCCGCGATCCGCGACCTCGCCGCCGAGCGCCGTGTCCCGGTGCTGCGCTACCCGCAGCTGACGCGCGCGATCTTCTTCACGGGCAAGGTCGGGTCGGCGATCCGCGATGATCTCTACGGGCCGGTGGCGGCGGTGCTGGCCTTCGTCCTGAGCGTCGACCGCGATGCCGAGCGGGCTGCGCCCGAGGTCGTTGTCCCCCCCGCCGCGCGCTTCGACGCCTTCGGTCGCGCCGAGGTTTAAGTCGGGGCGTGCGCGCGCGTTAACCCTGACATGACGAGCATCGCCAATTCGCTCGGCGTCGGGTCGGGGGTCGATACCGCCGCACTGATCGACGCGCTCGTCGCCGCCGAGCGCAAGGGTGGCGACGACGCGCTCAAGATCCGCAGCACGCGCGTCGAGGCGCGCATCTCGGGCACGAGCCAGGTCAAGTCCGCGCTCGACGCGCTGGCGTCGGCGCTCGCCAGCCGGACGCGCGGCGGCGCACTCGGGCCGCTACCGGCGAGCAGCGATACCTCGGTCGTGGTGGCGCGCGCCACCGCCGGCGCAACGCGGACGCTGCAGCCGACGAGTATCGAGGTGCGCGCGCTGGCAGGCGGGCAATCATTGGTGTCGGGCGCGCTCGCCAGCGCCGCCGCCCCGGTCGGGCAGGGGACGCTGACGCTGACGCTCGGGGTCGCCACCACCGACGGCCAGGGCGGATTCGGATTCGCGGGCGCGGCGGCTGGTGTCGACATCGTCGTCGGTCAGGGCGACGACAGCCTGATCGGGCTGGCGAAAGCGATCAACACCGCGCAGGCCGCCGTCCGCGCCAGCGTCATCGACGACGGACAGGGGGCGCGCCTCGTCCTCAAGGGGCCGACCGGCGCGGCGTCGGCGTTCATTCTGACCGCGCAGGGCGAACCCGGCCTCGACCGCTTCGTGTATCGCCCCGGCGCCATGACGCTGACCGCGTCGGCGACCGCGCGCGATGCTGCGCTAACCGTCGATGGGGTGGCGGTGACGCGCGCGATGAACAGCATCGCCGACCTGATTCCCGGCGTCCGGCTCGACCTTAGCAAAGCCGCGCCGGGTGCGCCGGTGACGATCGCCGCATCACGCGACGCGGCGGGGCTGGGGCAGGCGGTCACCGATCTCGTCGATGCGCTCAATGCGCTCCACGGTGTCACTGCGGCGCTCGCCAAGGGCGCTGGGGCCGACGGTAGCGCCGGCGGGGCATTGGCTGGCGACGCGACGCTCAGGACGCTGACGCGGCAGCTGGCGGGCCTTACGGCGGGCAGCGGCGGCGCGCTGGCCAAGCTCGGCGTCGGCACCGCCCGCGACGGCAGCCTGACGCTCGACAGCGCTCAGCTCGCGCGGTCGGTCGCCGCCGACCCCGACGGCACCGAAAGCCTGCTGGCGGGCCTCACCGCACGCGGCGGCGCGCTCAGTCTCGCGCAGGCGACGCTCGGCGGCGGCACCACC
>JBBQVB010000154.1:0-5354 GCA_038211965.1 Sphingomonadales bacterium | reverse complement strand
CCCCCGGATCTTCGTGCCCGCCAGTCCGTCCGAAAATTGGGCGAGATCGACCTCGATCAGGTCGGGCGGGCGACGATAGAGCGGTACCGCATAGCCCGGCGCGGGGAGGCGCGAACCGCTGAGTTCGGGTTCGTAGTAACCGGTGTTCAGGCCGCGCCCGTCGCCGACGCGGACGGCGGCAAGACTGGCGAAGACCGCGCGGGGGTCGCTGCTGGTGGCGGCGCACGCCTCCGCCCAGTCGCCTTGTTCGGTCAGCCCGCTCGCGTCGCGGCGCCTGAGCAGCGCCGGGCACGAACGCCGGAATGCGACGAGCGCGCTTTGCAGGTCGGGGTCGATCGGTGCGAGCGCGAGGAGGTTCGGGACAGACGAAAGCACGACACCAACGGCGCGGGCGCTATCGAGGACGGGCGTCGTTGCGATGACCGGCGCAGCGGCGCGCGGCGGTGCCGGCGGAACCACGGCGACTCGCGGCGCGGTCGTGCATGCCGCAAGCAGCGCAAGACCGGCGAGCGCCGCCGCGCGCGTGCGTCCCCCCGCAGTCATCACGAAGTTTACGGAAACGCTACGTCGTCGGTCGCGATCAGCAGCCAGTTGGGATCCTGCGAACCGATCAAGCGGCTGAACGTCCAGACATCGCGCGTCGACACTGCGTCGCTCGTCGATCCGGCAACGAGTGCGCCCGTCCGGTCGCGCGTCACCACTATGATGTCGGCATCGAACTCGACGGTCACTTCGGCCATCGCGCCGTGCATCTGCGCCGCCGTCAATCGCGCGCGGTTGACGCGGACGAGGCGGTTTTCGATGCTCAGGCCATCGGCCTTGCGCGCCTCGACGGCGCGCCCGAACTGCTCGTGGACCTCGTCGGACATCAACCCGTCGAGCGTACTGACGTCGCCGCGCCAGAAGGCGTCGAGGACCATTGCATAGGCCGATTTAGCCCCGTCGACGAACTTGACGGGCTCGAAATTGCGGTCGGCGTCGGCGATCGCCTGGAGATCGGGGGCAAGGCTGGCCTCGGTATCGGCGGGCAGCTCGATGCGCGCCGCCGGACGCGTCTCGCCGCCGCGCGGTGCGGGGGCGAGAACTTCGGCCCCCCCGGCGCGATACGGCTCGACGACCGGGCGCTCGTTGCCGGTACGGCGACCGAGCACGCTGACCAGCCGCAGGCCGATGAAGCCGGCGAGCATCGCCAGCAGGATAATCTCGATCCACGATCCGCCGTCGGACATCCGCTGTCTCACTTTCACGCCAGAACAGGCGTCGTAACGCGCGACAATAGCAAGTCGCCTCACAATGGTCCATGCACCCTGCGCCATGCGACATAGGGCGCGCGGTGGCGGGTTCCAAGGCTGCGGTCCGTCTTGCACGCTCCCGCCCCGCCTGCTAGCCGTCGCGCCGCATTCGACACCGCCGAAAGACCTTTCCCATGTCCGACGACAGCAACACCCTGCCCGAACCTGCCGCCGCGCCCGCCGAGGCCAACGGCTTCGACGAGGCCACCGCGACCGCGCCGCAGGTCGGCATCCTGACCCAGTATACCAAGGACCTGTCGTTCGAGAATCCGGGTGCCCCCGCATCGCTCCAGATGGAAGGTGCGCCGCGTATCGAGATCAACGTCAACGTCAACGCCCGCCGCGCCGGTGAGGACGTCTACGAGGTCGAGCTGAAGATCGATGCCCGCGCGCACAATCAGGACCAGGTCGCGTTCGTCGTCGAGCTGCTCTACGCCGGGCTGTTTGCGCTCCGGAACGTCCCCGAGGAGGCGCTCGAGCCCTTCCTGATCGTCGAAGCGCCGCGCATCCTGTTCCCGTTCGCGCGGCGCGTCATCGCCGATGCGACGCGCGACGGCGGCTTCCCGCCGCTGATGCTCGAGCCGATCGACTTCGGCTCGCTGTACATGGCGCAGCAGGCGGCGAAGGCGGGCGGAGCCGACGTGGTTGGGCACGCCTGACCTTATCTCCCTTCCCTGAAGCGGAAGCGGAGGCGCGCAGATGAACCTCCTGCGCGCCACCGGCACCATCGGCGGGCTGACTTTGGCCAGCCGCATTCTCGGCTTCGTTCGCGACATGCTGTTCGCGCGCTATGCCGGCGCGGGGCTGGCGTCGGACTGTTTCCTGATCGCCTTCCGCCTGCCGAACCTTTTCCGCGCGCTGTTCGCCGAAGGGGCGTTTGCCGCCGCCTTCGTGCCGATGTTCGCGCGGACCATCGGCGAGCACGGCGGCGACCTCAGCGCGGGCAAGCGCTTCGCCGAGGAAGCGCTGGCCGTCCTCCTGCCCGTGCTGGTGGGGTTCACCGGCCTGATGGTCGTCGCCGCCGGGCCGGTGGTGTGGGCGATGACCGGCGGCTTTCCCGATGCCAGCCCAGCCAAGTTCGGCCTCGCGGTCGAGTTCACGCGGATCACCTTTCCTTACCTGCTGCTGATCTCGCTGGTCTCGCTGCTCGGCGGCATTCTCAATTCAATGCAGAAGTTCTGGGTCAATGCCGCGGCGCCGATCCTGCTCAACCTGTCGCTGATCGGCGGACTGATCTTCTTCCATTCGAGCGACGAGGTCGTCACCGCGCGCGTCCAGTCGGCGGCGGTCACCGTCGCGGGGCTGGCGCAGTTCCTGTGGCTGCTCTGGGCGTGCCTGCGCGCCGATGTGCGCCTCAAGCTGCTGCGCCCGCGCCTGACGCCCGCCGTACGCCGCCTGCTGCGCATCATCGGCCCTGCCGCGCTGGGGGCAGGCGCGGTGCAGTTCAACCTGCTGATCTCGACGAGCCTCGCGGCGCGCTTCCTGCCCGAGGGCGCGGTCAGCTATCTCTACTACGCCGACCGGCTCAACCAGCTGCCGCTCGGGCTGATCGGCATCGGCGTCGGCACGGTGCTGCTGCCCACGCTGTCCCGCCAACTCGGCGCGAGGCAGGACGCGGTGGCGATGCACACGCAGAACCGCGCGATCGAGCTGGTGCTGCTGCTGACGCTCCCCGCCGCCGCGGCGCTCGTGGTCAGCGCGCTGCCGATGATGCGGACGCTGCTCGAACACGGCAAGTTCACCTACGCCGACTCGGTCCAGTGCGCGCAGGCGCTCAGCGCCTTTTCGCTCGGCCTGCCCGCCTATGTGCTGATCAAGGTGCTGACGCCGGGCTTCTACGCGCGCTCGGACACACGGACGCCGGTCAGGATCGCGGTCGCGTCGATGCTGGTCAATCTCGCGGGCAATCTCGTGCTGATCTGGCCGCTCGGTACCAGCGGCATCGCGGTGTCGACGGCGGTCGCGGCGTGGGTCAACGCGCTCGCCCTGTGGTGGACGTTGCGTCAGCGCGGGCATTTCGTCATCGACGCGCGGCTGCGGCGCAGCGTACCGCGCCTCGTCGCGGCCAGCGCCGCGATGGTCGCCGTCCTGCTGCTGATGAACCGCTCGGTCGCGCCGTGGTTGGGCGGCCCCCTGCTCGACCGGATCGCCGCGCTGAGCCTGTTGATCGGTGCGGGCGGTGTCGCCTATTTCGCGGGTATCGCGCTGTTCCGGGCGGTATCGCTGGCGGACATGCGCGCCCAACTGACGCGCCGGGGCTAGGGGGCCACCGGCAGGGCACCGCCTTGCCGCTCGCGCGTTGCGCCGCTAACGCTGCCCCGGCACGCTGCACTGCAACAGACATCGGATTTCCTCATGCACGCCCCCGCGCGCCCGCATCCGACGCGCGGGACCATCCTGCTGCTGGGCGCGCTGACCGCGTTCGGTGCGCTGACCATCGACCTGTATTTGCCCGCACTGCCCGCGATCGGCACCGGGTTCGGCGCGACGCCTGCCGCTGCGCAGCGCACCCTCGTCGCGTTCTTCATCGGCATGGCGATCGGCCAGCTCGTCTATGGCCCTGTCTCCGACCGCATCGGCCGCCGCCCACCGATCCTGTTCGGGATCGGGCTGTACATCGCCGCGTCGCTGGCCTGCGCCTTCGCGCCGACGCTCGGGACACTGATTGCGGGGCGCTTCGTCCAGGCGCTCGGCTGTTGCTCGGGGATGGTCATCGCGCGCGCGGTGGTCCGCGACCGCTTCGATCACCAGGACTCGGCGCGGATCTTCTCGCTGCTGACGCTCGTGCTCGGCGTTGCGCCGCTCGTCGCGCCGACCGTCGGTGGCTGGCTCGTGACGGTGCTCAGCTGGCGTGCCGTCTTCGGCGGCATGGCGCTGTTCGGCGGCGTTGTCGGCCTTGCGGTGTGGCTGCGACTCGACGAGTCGCGCAGCCTCGAGACCGAAGCAAAGGCGCGCAGCGAGTCGCCGTTCGGGGCCTATGTCGCGCTGCTGCGCCAGCGCCGCCTCGTCGGCTATCTCCTCGTCGGCGCGTTCGGCGGCGCGACGCTGTTCACCTACATCGCCAGCGCGCCGGACCTGATCATCATGGTCTGGGGATTCTCGCCCGCCGCGTTCGGCGTCATCTTCGCGATCATCGCGGTCGGGGTGATCGGCTCGAGCCAGGTCAACCGCCAGCTGCTGAACCGGTACTCGTCCGACGCGGTCCTGCGCGTCGCGGCGCTCGCCGGGGTTGCAACCGGCGCAGCGCTGCTCGCGGCGGCGGTGTTCGCGCCCGACAAGTGGCTGCTGCTCGCGCTGCTGTTCCTGACGCTGAGCAGCTACGGCTTCGTGTCGGCGAACACGCTGGCCGGCGGTCTGTCGGTCGATCCGCTGCGCTCGGGGTCGGCCTCGGGGCTGTTCGGCGCGTCGAGCTTCGGCATCGGCGCAGGTGCGGCGACGCTGGCGGGCGCGTTCCACGACGGCACCGCGCGCCCGATGGCGGCGGTCATGGCGGCGAGCCTGACGTTTGCGGCCGTCGCGCTGTACGGCCTCGCGCTGCCCCGCCGCGCGCGCGCATGACGCCGGAGACGACGGGGCCGTTCGGGTGGCGCGCCGCGTTGCTGGCGCTGGCGGTCGTCGCGGTGTGGGGGACCAATTTCGTCGTCATCAAGCTCGCGCTAGGCAGCCTGCCGCCGCTACTGTTCGCCGCGCTGCGCTTCACCGCCGTCGTCGTGCCGCTGGTCTTCGTCCTCAAGCGGCCCGCCGTGGCTTGGTCGCAACTCGCGGCTTATGGTCTGCTCATCGGCGTCGGCCAGTTCGGCTTGCTGTTCATCGCCATCGATGGGCTGATCGCGCCGGGCCTCGCGTCGCTGCTGATGCAGGTCCAGGTGTTCTTCACCATCGCCCTGGCGATGCGCGGCACGGGCGAACGCCTGGCTCCCGTCCAATGGGCGGCCGCAGCCCTCGCGGTAGCGGGCATCGGCGTCATCGTCGCGCACACCGGCGGGACGACGACCGTTGCGGGGGTCGCACTGTGCCTCGTCGCGGCGTTCTGCTGGTCGGCGGGCAATATCGTCCAGAAGC
>JBBQVB010000153.1:0-5380 GCA_038211965.1 Sphingomonadales bacterium | reverse complement strand
GATGCCTGCCGACACCGCCGCGACCTGCAGCGGCAGCGGATCCTGTGTCAGGCCGTTCTTGGCCATGATCCCGTCGATGGCGAGGCGCAGCGCGACCCACGCGCCGGAGATCGCCGCCGTGCGCGTCCCGCCGTCGGCCTGCAGCACGTCGCAATCGAGCGTGATCTGGCGCTCGCCGAGCAGCTTGAGGTCGGTGACGGCGCGCAGGGATCGCCCGATCAGTCGCTGGATCTCCTGCGTCCGGCCCGACTGCTTGCCCTTCGCGGCCTCACGGCTCCCGCGCGTATGCGTGGCGCGCGGCAACATGCCGTATTCGGCCGTCACCCAGCCCGAACCCTTGCCGCGCAGCCACGGCGGCAGCCGCTCCTCGACGCTCGCGGTGACGAGGACGTGCGTCATGCCGAACTTGACGAGGCACGAGCCTTCGGCGTGCGCGCTGAAGCCCGGCACCAGCTCGATCGTCCGCATCGCGTCGGGAGCGCGGCCTGAGGGACGCATGGGAGACCTCCTTGATTGAGCGCGAGGGCTTAGGGTTTGCGCGCCCCGCTTACAACAACCACCGTCATCCCGGACCGGGCCGGGATGACAGGAGAGGCTGGTCGCCCTACATCCGGGCCCATGCCGCCGCCCAGCCTGCCCGACTTGAACGACCGCGCGCGCGAGGTGTTTCGCCAGATCGTCGAGGCGTATCTGGCGAGCGGCGCGCCGGTCGGTTCGCGGACGCTCGCCAAGCTCGGTGCGCTCGGGCTGTCCCCCGCGTCGATCCGCAACGTCATGCAGGACCTCGAGGAACTCGGGCTGCTGGCGGCCCCGCATACCTCGGCGGGGCGGCTGCCGACGCATCTGGGCTTGCGGCTGTTCGTCGATGGCATGATGCAGCTCAGCGCACCGTCGGCCGACGAGCGCGCCGCGATCGACAGCGGCATGGCGGCGGGCGTCGGCCTCGAAGACATGCTCGGGCGCACCACTGCCGTGCTGTCGGGGCTCAGCGCGTGCGCCGGGATGGTGCTCGTGCCGCGCGGCGAGCTCGTGCTGCGCCAGGTCAGCTTCGTGCCGCTGTCGCCGTCGCGCGCGCTGGCGGTGCTGGTCGGGGCCGACGGCAGTGTCGAGAACCGCGTCGTCGACCTGCCCCCCGAACTGCCGCCGGTCGCGCTGATCGAGGCGGCGAACTACATCAACGCGCGGCTGGAGGGGCTGACGCTCGCGGCGGCCGCCGAGCGCCTGGCGTCCGAAATCGCCGAGCATCGTGCCGCCCTCGACTCCGCAACGCGCGGCCTCGTCGAGCAGGGCATCGCGGCGTGGTCGTCGGACGGCGCACGCGCAGTGCTGATCGTGCGCGGCTCGGCGCATCTGGTGGCGGGCGGCGAGGCCGACCTCGAGCGCGCGCGGCTGCTGCTCGGCGACATCGAAGGCAAGGAAGAACTGGCGCGCGTCCTCGACCTCGCGCGCACGGCTTCGGCGTGCAAGATTTTCATCGGCAGCGAGACGAACCTGTTCTCATTGTCGGGATCGAGCGTTATCGCCGCGCCGTATCGCGGTCCCGACGGGCGCGTCGTCGGGGTCGTCGGCGTCATCGGCCCGACGCGGTTGAATTACGCGCGCATCGTCCCGATGGTGGATTATACCGCCCAAACACTCAGCAGGTTGATCTGATGACCCCCGAAAATCACAGCGATGACATCACCGAAGATGCGTTCGACGTCGGCACCCCGGAGGCCGAAAGCGGCGGACCTTCGCTCGCCGACGAGCTGGCAGCGCGCGACGCAGAGATCGCCGACCTGAAAGATCGCCTGCTGCGCGCGGCGGCCGAGATGGAAAACACCCGCCGCCGCCTCGACCGCGAGCGCGTCGACGCCGTCAGCTATGCCCAGACGGGCTTCGCGCGCGACCTGCTGGTCGTCGCCGATAACCTCCACCGCGCCGTCGCCGCGCTGCCCGCCGATGCTCCTGGCTTCGAGGGCGTCCGGACGGGCATCGAGGCGACCGAGCGCGAGTTCATCGCGGTGCTGGCGCGCCACGGCATCGCCAAGATCGATACGGAAGGCGCGAAGCTCGACCCCAACCGCCACCAGGCGATGCTCGAAGTCGACAGCGACGCGCACGACGCGGGCGCAATCGTCGCCGAGTTGCAGGCGGGCTATGTCATCAAGGACCGGCTGCTGCGTCCCGCTCTGGTCAGCGTGGCGAAGGCGAAGTAGCCTCTGGCAGGGGGGGACAGCACCATGACCATCGTCATCGCACGCGCCGAGGTCGATCCGGCCGACGTCGCCGAGATCAAGCCGATCCTCGACGCGATGATGCGCGCGACATGGGAGGAGAGCGGCTGCCTGAGCTATTCGATGGCGATCGAGAGCGAGTCGCGCGGCATCATCAGCGTCGTGGAGCGCTGGACCGACGAGGGCGCGGTCAAGAGCCACTTCGCGACGCCGCACATGGCGACCTTCAACGCGGCGGCACAGCGCCTGCTCAAGTCGGTCGACATCAAGATGTACGACGCGACCAACGAGCGCCCGCTGACGCTTTAGGCGGCGAACGGCACGACGGCACGCCAAGACGCGTCGTCGGTGCCCTGCTCGCGCGCGCGGTACCAGTCTTCGACGATGCTTGCCTGCTGCTCGATGCCGTACGCCGCGAAGGGCTTGTCTGCGACGAGTTCGTAGCGATAGCGCGCGAACGGGCGGCGCTGCAGGATGAGGTTCACCCCCGTCTGCACCTGCCAGACGTGCGTCAGCTCATGCACGAGTAGCGCGCGCAGCGGCAGGACCTGGGTCGAAAAGTCGTCGCGCCACAGGCCCGAATTGGGGTGAAACCAGACATCGCCGTCGGGCGCCATCGTCACCCACGCGGGCTGGAACATGAACCATTTCGCCGCGCGCAATCGGACACGGTCGGGGTCGAGCGCGGTCCCGAATACCGCAGCGGCAATCACGCGCTCGCCTGCCGTCAGCCCCCGGATGATCCCGTCAGTGCGCGCCATGCTCCATGGGCATAGTCATGTCGGCCCCCGGTGCAACCGCGACAGCATCGGCGCGCACGCTCGCGCCGCTCCTGAAGCGGAACACCAGCGGCACCGTCGCCCCCCGCTTCACATCGGTGCGCAGACCGAAGATCATCAGATGGCTAGCGCCGGGCGCAAAGCGCACCACACCCCCCTTCGGCACCGCGACGGCAGGCAGCACGTCCATCCGCATGACCCCGCCCGCCATGCTGCTGCTGTGTAGTTCGACGCGCGTGGCAAGCGGCGAAGCGACGCTCACCAGCAAATCGTCCGCCGCGCCGCCGTGGAGAGTGAAATAGCCCGCCGCCGGACGTCCCGGCACAGTCGCCAGCCGCACACTGGCGTCGCTGACGCGCGCCCGCTGTGCCGCATCGGCGCGGACACCGAGCAGCAGCGCCGCGACGAGCAACGCCACCGATGCCGCGCACGCCGTCCAGCCGAAGACCTGCGCTAACCTCAGTGCCATACCGTCCCGTCCCGCCGCCGTCCTCTGGCTCTAGCGCGACGCACGCCAGATCGTCCATGCGGCTCGCGCGCCCTGCGGCATCCTGTTCAGTGCAGAGCGCCGTCGTGCTTGTAGCGCAAAATCCGCCTCCCTATATCCCGCCCACACGGCGGACACGGCGGTCGCTTCTCGGTGAGGGCCGCCGCGCCGCCGTTCCGGCATCGCATATCAAGAGGACAACAGATGGCCAAAGTAATCGGGATCGACCTCGGTACCACCAACAGCTGCGTCGCGGTCATGGAGGGCAGTGCCCCCAAGGTCGTCGAGAACGCCGAGGGCGCGCGCACGACGCCGAGCCAGGTTGCCTTCACCAAGGACGGCGAGCGCCTCGTCGGCCAGCCCGCCAAGCGCCAGGCGGTGACGAACCCTGAGAATACCGTGTTCGCGGTCAAGCGCCTGATCGGGCGCGGCTTCAACGATCCGATGACGCAGAAGGACATGGCGCTCGTCCCGTACAAGATCGTGCGCGGCGGCAACGGCGACGCGTGGGTCGGCGCGGGCGGCAAGGATTATTCGCCCAGCGAGATCAGCGCCTTCATCCTCCAGAAGATGAAGGAAACCGCCGAATCGTACCTCGGGGAGACCGTCACGCAGGCGGTCATCACCGTGCCCGCCTACTTTCACGACGCCCAGCGCCAGGCGACCAAGGACGCCGGCAAGATTGCCGGCCTCGAAGTTCTGCGCATCATCAACGAGCCGACGGCCGCCGCGCTGGCCTACGGCCTCGACAAGCAGGGTGCCAAGACGATCGCGGTCTATGACTTGGGCGGCGGCACCTTCGACGTGTCGATCCTCGAGCTTGGCGACGGCGTGTTCGAAGTGAAGTCGACGAGCGGCGACACGTTCCTCGGCGGCGAGGACTTCGACGCCAAGGTCGTCGAGTTCCTCGCGAGCGATTTCCAGAAGGCCGAAGGCATCGACCTCAAGAAGGACAAGCTCGCGCTGCAGCGCCTCAAGGAAGCCGCCGAAAAGGCCAAGATCGAGCTGTCGTCGTCGGCCTCGACCGAGGTCAACCTGCCCTTCATCACCGCCGACGCGACGGGACCCAAGCACCTCAACTATTCGCTCAGCCGGGCCAAGTTCGAGCAGCTGGTGGACGACCTGATCCAGCGCACCCTCCCGCCGATGCAGAAGGCGCTGGCGGACGCGGGTCTGGACCCCAAGAGCATCGACGAAGTGATCCTGGTGGGCGGCTCCACCCGCATCCCGAAGATCCAGGAGATCGTGAAGGGCTTCTTCGGCAAGGAGCCCAACCGGTCGGTCAACCCCGACGAGGTGGTGGCGATCGGCGCGGCCATCCAGGGCGGCGTGCTCGGTGGCGAGGTCAAGGACGTGCTGCTGCTCGACGTGACGCCGCTGTCGCTGGGCATCGAGACGCTGGGCGGGGTCACCACGGTCCTGATCCCGCGCAACACGACGATCCCGACCAAGAAGTCCGAGACGTTCTCCACCGCGGAGGACAACCAGACCACGGTCGAGATCCACGTGCTCCAGGGCGAGCGCCAGATGGCGGTGGACAACCGTACCATCGGGAAGTTCCAGCTCACGGGCATTCCACCCGCGCCGCGCGGCATGCCGCAGGTCGAGGTGACCTTCGACATCGACGCCAACGGGATCCTGCACGTGTCAGCCAAGGACAAGGCGACGAACAAGGAGCAGAAGATCCGGATCGAGGCGTCGAGCGGTCTCTCGGACACGGACATCGACAAGATGGTGAAGGCGGCGGAGGCGCACGCGTCGGAGGACAAGTCGCGCCGGGACGCCATCGAGGCCCGCAACCAGGGTGAAGCCAGCGTGCACAGCGTGCGCAAGAGCCTGACTGAGTTCGGCGACAAGATCGACGCGGCCGAAAAAGAAAAGATCGAGGCCGCGATCAA
>JBBQVB010000152.1:0-5392 GCA_038211965.1 Sphingomonadales bacterium | reverse complement strand
ACCGTCCCCGCGCACGAATTGGGCCGCGTCGCCATCGAGGCCGCGCTGGCACAGGCGGGCGTCGGCGCCGACGAGGTCAGTGAAGTCATCCTCGGGCAGGTGCTAACCGCCGCGCAGGGCCAGAATCCCGCGCGTCAGGCGGCGATGAATGCGGGGATCGCCAAGGAGACGCCGGCGTGGGGCGTCAACCAGGTCTGCGGTTCGGGGCTGCGCGCCGTCGCGCTCGGCTGCCAGGCGATCCAGTCGGGCGACGCCACCGTCGTCGTCGCGGGTGGCCAGGAGAGCATGAGCATGAGCAATCATTCGCAGGCACTTCGCGCCGGGACCAAGATGGGCGCGGTCGAACTCGTCGACACGATGATCAAGGACGGCCTGTGGGACGCCTTCAACGGCTACCACATGGGCATCACTGCCGAAAATGTCGCAGAGACTTATCAGGTGACGCGCGAGAAGCAGGACACCTTCGCCGTCGCCAGCCAGAACAAGGCAAGCGCCGCGCGGTCGTCGGGACGCTTTAAGGACGAGATCGCGCCCGTCACGATCAAGGGCCGTAAGGGCGATACGATCGTCGACACCGATGAATACATCCGCGACGGCGCGACCATCGAGTCGGTCAGCGGCCTGCGCGGTGCGTTCAAGAAGGACGGCTCGGTAACCGCCGCCAACGCCAGCGGCATCAACGACGGCGCGGCGGTGCTGGTGCTGATGTCGGCCGAGGAAGCGGCGCGGCGCGGTTCGACGGTGCTCGCAAGGATCGCATCATGGGCGTCGACCGGCGTCGACCCGGCGGTAATGGGTATCGGGCCCGTGACGGCTTCGCAGAAGGCGTTGGCCAAGGCGGGGTGGACCGTCGCAGACCTCGACCTCATCGAGGCCAACGAGGCGTTCGCCGCGCAGGCGCTGGCGGTCGGTCAGGAACTTGGGCTTGATCCGGCGAAGGTCAACGTCAACGGCGGCGCGATTGCCATCGGCCACCCGATCGGCGCGAGCGGGGCGCGCGTTCTGACCACGCTGATCCACGAAATGGGCAAGCGCGACGCCAAGAGGGGTCTCGCGACGCTGTGCATCGGCGGCGGCATGGGTATCGCGATGTGCATAGAGCGGGACTGACAGACCTGGTCGGTTTGTCGTCCGGCTCGCTCTAGAGGGTATCACGCCCTCGCAGGCGCGAGACCCGCGTGACGTGGCACCGGGCGCACGACGGGTGCGCCCGGTGCCAGAAGCTCAGCCCTTCGGGTTTGCCTTAACCCATTCGAGGATCTTCTCGGGGGTCGACTCGATGTACGGATCGCTATCCGAGCCATCGTCGTTGCGACCGGGTTCCTCGAATAGCACCTTGATGACGCCGTCGTCGGCGACCATCGAATAGCGCCACGAGCGCTTGCCGAAGCCGAGGTGTTCCTTGTTGACGAGCATGCCCATGCCGTCGGTGAAGTGGCCGTTGCCGTCGGGCAGCATCTTGATGTTCTTGACGCCGAGGTCCTGCGCCCACTTGAACATCACGAAGGCGTCGTTGACGCTGACGCAATAGACCTCGTCGACGCCGCCCTGGCCCTTGATGTCGTCGTAGAGCGACTCGTAGCCCGGGCACTGCTTCGACGAGCAGGTCGGGGTGAACGCGCCGGGGAGCGAGAACACCACGATGCGCTTGCCGCCGAAGATTTCGGCGCTGGTCACATCCTGCCAGCGGAAGGGGTTCGGCCCTTCGACGGTCTCGTCGCGAACGCGGGTCTTGAAAGTGATCTCGGGGACGTGCTCGCCAACTTTTGCCATTCGGAGTCTCCTGCAAGGGGGGATTGAACGCCGTCCCAATTGGCGTGACGCGCCGCGCATGGCAAGACCGCTGCGGGAGCGCGGATGGACGCAGTCGAGCCTGGCATCGAGGACTGGTACGCCACCCCGCCGGGGCGCGAGGCGGCGCGACTGCTGGTCAGGGCGCTCGTGCCGCTACTCGGTCGAGGACCGAGCACCCGCCTGCTGGCGCTTGGACAGACCGCACCAGTGCTGACCCGCCTGCACGCGCTGCGCCACGAGCGCGTCGCGATGATCGTCGAGCGTCCGACGCGCTGGCCGCTGACCATGGCGAACCGCGCGGCGGTCGCCGACCCCGAGCGGCTACCCTTCGAAGATGCGCTGTTCGACGACGCGCTGCTGATCCACGCGCTCGAACTCGTCGAGCGGCCGCGCATCGTGCTGCGCGAGCTGTGGCGTGTTCTCGCGCCCGCCGGTCGCCTCGTGCTGGTGGTGCCCAATCGGAGCGGCGTGTGGGCGCGCGTCGAGGCATTGCCCTTCGGACGTGGCCACCCCTACGGCCGCGGCGAGCTGGCGCGGCTGCTCGAGAATGCGATGTTCGGGGTCGAGCATTGGTCGACCGCGCTCGCCGCGCCGCCGGTGGCGCGGCTGCGCTGGCTCGAGGGCGCGCTGGCGCGGTTCGCGCCGACGCTGGGCGGCGTCCATGTCGTCGCCGCCCGCAAGGTCGACGGGCTGCGTCCGATCGGTCGCGTTGCGGCGGAACCGCTCCGTGGCCGGGTGGCAACTGCGACGTGACGACGAAGGGGCTGCCGCGACGGTGTCGCGATGGCCCCGCCGTGCCTGACCGGGGTCAGGCAGCGAATTACAGTTGGCCGCGCGACAGGACGAACAGGGCACGCTCTGCCCGCAAGTTCCCGGCTGCCCCGATCCGCCGCGCGCCGCTCAGGAACTGCGCCTGCTCGACGCCGATGCCAAGGGTGCGAGTCAGCGCGCGGAAGTCGTCGATGGTACAGAGATGGATGTTCGACGTCGCGTGCCACGCCACCGGCAGCGTCCGCGTCACCGGCATCCGCCCGCCCACCAGCAACGACGCGCGCACGCGCCAATGACCGAAGTTCGGGAAGGTCACGACCGCGCGCCGCGCGATGCGCAACAGTTCGCCAAGCACTCGCGCCGGATCGCGCATCGCTTGCAGCGTGTCCGACAGGATTGCCATGTCGAAGGCATCGGCGGGATAGTCGGCAAGGTCTGCATCGGCATCGCCCTGCACCACCGACAGACCACGCGCGACCGCGGCCGCGACGTTTGCCGCCGACAGTTCGATGCCGCGTCCATCGACCTGCTTCGCGTCACGCAACGCCGCGAGCAGCGCACCGTCGCCGCAGCCGATATCGAGGACCCGCGCGCCCTGCGGGACGACGGCCGCGATCGCAGCCAGGTCGGGTCTCAAGCCCGCCGGTGCGGAAGCATCGGGGCGCAAGGTCACGCGCCCGCACCCAGGAAGCCGTCGACGACGCGGTAGAGTTCCGGTGTGTCGAGCAAGAAAGCGTCGTGGCCATGTGGACTGACCAATTCGACAAAGCTCACCGCCGCACCCGCCGCGTTGAGCGCCCGCACAATGCGCCGCGATTCGGCCGTCGGGTACAGCCAGTCGCTGGTGAAACTGACGACCGCAAAGCGCGTCGGCGTCGCTTTGAAGGCGTCGGCGAGGCGACCGTCATGCGGCGCCGCAAGGTCGAAATAATCCATCGCCCGCGTGATGTAGAGATAGCTGTTGGCGTCGAAGCGTTCGACGAAGCTCAACCCCTGGTGCCGCAGATACGATTCGACCTGGAAGTCGGCATCGAAGCCGAAGCTCAGCCCATCGCGATCCTGCAGCCGCCGCCCGAACCTTTCAGTCAGGCCCTGCTCCGACAAATAGGTGATGTGCGCCGCCCTCCGCGCGACCGCCAGCCCCGCCGCCGGCGGCGATCTATAGGCCCCGCCGCGCCACTCGGGATCGGCCATGATCGCCTGCCGCCCGACCTCGTGAAAGGCGATGTTCTGCGCGCTGTGCCGCGCGGCGGCGGCGATGACGACGGCGTTGCGCAACCGCTTCGGGTGCGCGGCGGCGAGTTCGAGGACCTGCATACCCCCCATCGAGCCGCCGATCGCCGCCGCGAGCGTCGCCACTCCAAGATGGTCGAGCAGCGCGACCTGCGCCGCGACCATATCGCCGATGGTGATCACCGGAAAGCGCATCGCGTAGGGCGTACCGGTCGCCGGATCGAGGCTGCCGGGGCCCGTACTCCCCGAACAGCCGCCGAGCACGTTGGCGCAGACGATGAAATGGCGCGCCGGATCGATCGGCCGGCCCTCCCCCACCATCTGCGGCCACCACCCCGGCTTGCCGGTGCGCGGATGCGTGCTCGCGACATGCTGATCCATCGTCAGCGCGTGGCTGACGAGCACTGCGTTCGAGGCATCGGCGTCGAGCGTCCCATAGGTTTCATAGGCAACCTCGACGCCCGCCAGCAGCTGTCCCGACGCCAGCATCAGCGGGTCACGCAAGCGGACGCGGCGGTCGAGGCCGAAACGGTTATCGTCGGTGGACATCGGTCGGCGGTGGTTACGGGGTCGCCGCGACCCGTGCAACCTTGCCGAGCCGCCCCGATGGCGTCACAAGCCGCGCCATGAACGCTCCTGCCTTTCCCAGCACCGCGACCCCGCAAGTCAAACCATGGATCGATGCGATCCATGCCTATGTCCCCGGCAAGGCCAAGCTTGCGGGCCACGCCCATCCGGTCAAGCTGTCGTCGAACGAAAGCCCGCTCGGACCATCGCCGAAAGCGATCGCCGCGATGGCTGCTTCGGCGGGGCAGGCGCATCGCTATCCCGACGGCGCGTCGAACGCACTGCGCGAAGCCATCGCCGGGCATCACGGGCTCGAGGTCGAGCGCATCGTCTGCGGTACCGGGTCGGACGAGTTGCTGCAGCTTCTCGCCACCGCCTACGCGAGCCAGGGCGACGAGGTGCTGTACGTCCGCCATGGCTTCATGGTCTATCCGATCGCCGCGCAGCGTGCCGGGGCGACGCCGGTGGCAGCTCCCGACACCGACTATACCGCCGATGTCGATGCCCTGTTGGCGCACGTCACGCCGGCGACGCGGCTGGTCTATCTTGCCAATCCCAATAACCCGACGGGGACGATCATCCCGCAGTCCGAGGTGCGGCGGCTGCACGCCGGACTGCCGGGCAATGTCGTGCTGGTGCTCGACGAGGCCTATGGCGAGTATCTCGACGAACCCGAATACGGCTTCGGCATGGCGCGCGATTTCGACAACGTCATCGTGACGCGGACCTTCTCGAAAATCTATGGCCTCGCCGCCGAGCGCATCGGCTGGGCCTATGGGCCACCCGCCATCGTCGCGGCGCTCAACAAGATCCGCGCGCCGTTCAACGTGCCGAGCGCGGGCAGCGCGGGAGCCATCGCCGCGCTTGCCGATACCGCGTGGACGCAGGCGGCCCGCGATCACAACCGGACATGGCGCACGTGGCTGAGCGACGAAATCGCCAAGCTCGGCAACGCGGGGCTGCGTGCCGTGCCGTCGGCGGCGAATTTCGTGCTCGTGACTTTCCCCGAGGCGGGGCCGGTGACCGC
>JBBQVB010000151.1:0-5428 GCA_038211965.1 Sphingomonadales bacterium | reverse complement strand
GCCCGCGAGGATGAGGTCGAAGTCCATCTGACGGTCGGGTTAGCGCAACACGCCCGCGCGCGCACCCCCCGTCGCCCAGCCCCGATGCCGCAGGCGGTTCGATATGCGGCAAGACGTCCCGGAATTTCGCTTCGTCAACGTAACGGTTCGTGGCAGAGGGGTCGGGGATTTCGGGGATATGCGATGACCATGACGCAACGACTCGCTGCCGAGTTCATCGGCACGCTGTGGCTGGTGCTCGGCGGCTGCGGCTCGGCGGTGCTTGCTGCGGGCATCCCCGCGCTCGGTATCGGCTTGGCAGGCGTCAGCCTCGCGTTCGGCCTGACGGTGCTGACGATGGCCTATGCCGTCGGCCACGTCTCGGGCGCGCACTTCAACCCCGCCGTGTCGGTCGGCCTGTGGGTCGGCGGGCGTTTCCCCGCCAAGGACCTGCCAGGCTACATCGTCGCGCAGGTGCTCGGCGGCATAGCGGGCGCGGGCATCCTCTACGTCATCGCCAGCGGCCACGCGGGATTCAGCCTCGACGGCGGCTTCGCGTCGAACGGCTACGGCGACCACAGCCCCGAGAAATACTCGATGATGGCGTGCCTGGTGACCGAGGTGGTGATGACCTTCGGGTTCCTGTTCGTCATTCTCGGCTCGACCCACGGCAGCGCGCCGAAAGGCTTCGCGCCGATCGCCATCGGGCTGGCGCTGACGCTGATCCACCTCGTCTCGATCCCGGTCACCAACACCAGCGTCAATCCGGCGCGCAGCCTCGGCCCGGCGGTGTTCGTCGGCGGCTGGGCGCTCGAACAGGTCTGGCTGTTCTGGGTCGCTCCGATCTTCGGTGCGGCGCTCGCTGGGCTGGCCTACCGGGCGGTCGGTGGTGCGTCCAACCCGACGCCTGTCGACGTGGTCGGCGATAGCTGACGGCGGTCAGCCTCGGTATCGTCGGGACTTCGCTGCAGCGGCTTAAGCGGCTTCGCATCGTGCGAGCAGGCCGCTAGGGATGCTGCCCCGCCCGCGTGGGCGACAACGGAAAGCGACCGTGCCCATCGACGCCGCAGCGAGTCGTGCCGCAATCGAAGGCCTGTTGGCGCGTGGCGAGCCGGCGCGCGCGGCAACGTTGGCCGAGGCGTTGCTGGCGGCGGGCGGGCGCGACGGGCTGGTGCTGCGCCTCACGGCTTGGGCGCGGCTCGAAAAGGGCGACTTCGATGCCGCGCTGGCCCTGCTCGACGAGGCGCTCGTGCAGACGCCCGCCGATGCGCTGGTGCTCACGGCGCGTGGTGCGACGCTGCGCCGCGCCGGGCGGCTCAGCGCGGCGCTGCCGGCGCTCGACCACGCTATCGCCGTCGCGCCGTCGCACGCCGACGCCTGGCTCGAGCGCGCCTATGCGTTCGAGGCCGGCGGCGCGCTCGAAGCCGCAGCCGAGAACTACCACCGCGCGCTCAAGCTCGATTCGCGCTCGGCAGCGGCGCACGCGGGCTTCGCCGCGACTGCGCGGCTGCTCGGCTATCCGGCGGCGACGCGGCGCTTCGCGGGCCTCGCGCTGGCGCTCGACGCGCATGATGCGGTAGCGACCTGCGCGCTCGCGGCGGTCGATATCGCCGAGGGCAATGCGCCGGTTGCAGCCGCCGCGCTCGACGCGCTGCTCGCGCACGGCGGGCTCAGTGCACAGAACCGCATTGCCGCGCTCAGGCTGCTCGGCGACGCGCGCGACAAGGCTGGCAACCCGGCCGGCGCTTTTGCTGCCTATTGCGAAGCCGGGGCGGCGTTCGACGACGCTTACGCGCGGCATTTCGCGCAGCCGCACCGCCTCCTCGTCGCCGCGACCGACGCCGCACTCGCCGCAACGACGCGATCCACGTGGGCAACGCCGGTGGCTGCCGCCGACCCCCTGCCGGTCCGCGTCCATGCGTTCCTGCTCGGCTATCCGCGCTCGGGAACGACGCTCGTCGAGAATATCCTCGCCACCGCGCCGGGAGTTGCGGCAATCGAGGAGCGCCCGACGCTGCACGCCGCCGCGGTCGCCTTCCCCGGCGACGCAGACGGTATCGCGCGCCTTGCCGCCGCTGACGCCGCAATGCTCGATCCGCAGCGCCGCGCCTATTGGGCGAAGGTCAGCGAGTGCGGCATCGACCTGCCCGGTGACGTCTTCGTCGATATGGACCCGCTGGCATCGGTACGCCTGCCGCTGATCGCGCGACTGTTTCCACAAGCGCGCGTGGTGCTGATGCGGCGCGACCCCCGCGATGTCGTGCTGAGCTGCTTCCGCACCAATTTCGCGCCGAACGCCGCGGTGCTCGAATTCACCTCGCTCGAGCGCACCGCGCGCCACTACGCCGCGACGATGCAATTGATCGACCACAGCCTCGACACGCTACCGCTCACCGTTCACGAAACGCGCTACGAAGCCCTCGTCGCCGACTTCGACCGTGTGTCGCGCGACCTTTGCGCCTTCCTCGATATTCCCTGGATTCCCGCGCTCCGCGACTTCGCCGACACCGCCGCGCGGCGCGGGGTCAGCACCGCGAGCGTCACGCAGGTGCGCAAGGGGCTTTACAACGGCAGCGGCCAGTGGCTGCGCTATGCCGCGCAACTGGCCGAGGTCGAACCGATCCTGCGCCCGTGGATCGCCCGCTTCGGCGCTGATTGACCCCTGCGGCAGCGCGCGGCGGTGACGCGCCCCTCCACGCGCGGTACAAGCGCGCGATGAATGCCCTGCCCTTTGCCATCGGCATCGCCGCGACCAGCGTCATCGTTGCGCTGCGCTACCTGATCGTGTCGGGCGGCTTCGCGGCATGGACGCGCGCGCGCGGCATCGTCGCCGGTCCCGCCAATCCCGACCGCCGCGCCGCGCAGATCCGCCGCGAGATCGGCTGGTCGCTACTCGCGGCGGCGATCTACGGCATCCCCGCCGGGTTCGCGCTGGTCGCGTGGCACGAATTCGGCTGGACACGCATCTACGACGCCCCGCTCGCCCTCGGATGGGCGTGGCTGCCCGCCAGCGTCCTCGTCTACCTCGCCGTCCACGACGCGTGGTTCTACTGGAGCCACCGCCTGATGCACCGCCCGTGGTGGTTCGCGCGTGTCCACGCCGTCCACCACGGCAGCCGCCCACCGACGGCATGGGCGGCGATGGCGTTTCATCCGTGGGAATCGCTCAGCGGCGCGTGGCTGTTCCCGGCGCTGGTGTTGGTCGTCCCCATCCATTGGGGGGCGTTGCTCGCGGTCCTGACGGTCGCCAGCTTCTTCGGCGTCACCAACCACATGGGCTGGGAAATCTTCCCGCGCCGCTTCGTGCGCGGCGCGGGCGGGCGTGTCCTGATTACCGCATCGCACCACCATCTGCATCACCGACACTATAATTGTAACTATGGCCTGTATTTCAGGGGGTGGGACCGGCTATGCGGGACCGACCGGGGGTTTGCGGGAGAGTTGTTCGATGGTCCGGAAATGGCGCCTGTGCCTGCCGTTGCTCCTCGCGCCCGCGCTATTGGGTAGCGCCGCGGCACCCGACCCCGTGCGCCTCGAACTCTCGCTGAGCGGCCTGCGCTCGACAGCGGGCGAAGTTCGCCTGTGCATCTGGCACAGCCCCGAACGCTTCAAGCGCGGCAAGTGCGAGGGCGACAGCCAGTCGATCGTCGTCGGCGCCGCCTCGACCCTGACGCTTCAAGTGCCGCTGGCACCCGGCGACTACGCCGTCAGCCTCGTCCACGACGAGAACGGCAACGGCAGGCTCGACAAGAACCTGCTCGGCATCCCGACCGAAGGCGTCGGCTTCTCGCAGAACCCGCGCCTCAGCTTCGGCCCACCGAGCTATGCCGCAACGCGCTTCGATGTCGCCGCCGACACCAGCGAGACGATCCGTCTCAAGTATTTCCTCTAGACTCGGCCGCCGGGGCCGCCCAAGGGTGTCGGCTTCCCCGGGGGGCCGCACGCGCGGCTGAGAGGCAGCGATCCGGCTGCGACCCGTCGAACCTGATCCGGCTAAACCCGGCGGAGGGAGGGAGCGGGTGCGACGCCCGTGAACCGACTCCACCGTGTGGCCCCCGTGGAGCGAAGCACATGGCCGACATTCAAAGCCGCATCGAAATTCCCGTCACCACCGGGGCGCTGCCCGGCAGCCGTAAGGTCCACGTGCCGGGCGAACGCTTCCCCGACCTGCGCGTCGCGATGCGCGAGGTCGCGCTCGACCCCAGCGCCAACGAGGATCCGGTCCGCATCTACGACCCCAGCGGCCCCTACACCGACCCGCAGGCCCATATCGACATCGCGCAGGGCCTGCCGCCGCTGCGCACCGCTTGGACCATCGCGCGCGGCGATGTCGAGGCCTACCGCGGCCGCGACGTCAGGCCCGAGGACAACGGCCTCACCGGGCGCATGCAGCCCGAGGTTGCTGGCTTCCCGCACGTCAACCCCATGCCGCTGCGCGCCAAGGGCGGCGTCGCGGTGACGCAGCTCGCCTATGCCCGGCGCGGCATCGTCACGCCCGAGATGGAATATGTCGCGATCCGCGAGAACCTCGGCCGCGCCGCGCTCGCCGGCCACATCCGCGACGGCGAGGACTTCGGCGCGAGCATCCCCGACCACGTCACCCCCGAGTTCGTCCGCGACGAGATCGCGCGCGGTCGCGCCATCATCCCGTCGAACATCAACCACCCCGAATGCGAGCCGATGGCGATCGGGCGCAACTTCCTCGTCAAGATCAACGCCAACATCGGCAACTCCGCCGTCGCGAGCAGCGTCGCCGAGGAAGTCGACAAGATGGTCTGGTCGATCCGCTGGGGGGCCGACACCGTCATGGACTTGTCGACGGGGCGCAACATCCACAACACGCGCGGGTGGATCGTCCGCAATTCGCCCGTCCCGATCGGCACCGTGCCGATCTATCAGGCGCTCGAGAAGGTCGGCGGCGTCGCCGAGGACCTGACATGGGAGATCTACCGCGACACGCTGATCGAGCAGGCCGAACAGGGCGTCGACTATTTCACCATCCACGCTGGCGTCCGCCTCGCCTACATCCACCTGACCGCGAAGCGCGTCACCGGCATCGTCAGCCGCGGCGGGTCGATCCACGCCAAATGGTGCCTCGCGCACCACAAGGAGAATTTCACCTACACCCACTTCGCCGAGATCTGCGAGATCATGCGCGCCTATGACATCTCGTTCTCGCTCGGCGACGGACTGCGCCCAGGCAGCATCGCCGACGCCAACGACGCCGCGCAGTTTGCCGAGCTGGAGACCCTGGGCGAATTGACCCAGGTGGCCTGGAAGCACGGCTGCCAGGTGATGATCGAAGGCCCCGGCCATGTGCCCATGCACAAGATCAAGATCAACATGGACAAGCAGCTCCGCGAGTGCGGCGAAGCGCCGTTCTACACGCTCGGGCCGTTGACCACGGACGTGGCGCCCGGTTACGACCACATCACCAGCGGCATCGGCG
>JBBQVB010000150.1:0-5481 GCA_038211965.1 Sphingomonadales bacterium | reverse complement strand
CGCGGATCCGCGGGCTGAGCCTGATGGCGCTATCGAACAAGTTCGGGCCGATGCTGCTGACGACGGGCAACAAGAGCGAGATGTCGGTCGGCTATGCGACGATCTACGGCGACATGGCGGGGGGCTATTCGGTCCTCAAGGACGTCTACAAGACGACGGTGTTCAGGCTGTGCGCATGGCGCAATGCGACCCGGCCGCGGCTGGCAATGGGTCCGGCGGGGCCGGTGATGCCGCAGCGGGTGATCGACAAGCCGCCGACCGCCGAGCTGCGCGCGAATCAGCGCGACGACGATTCGCTGCCGCCGTACGAGGTTCTCGACGCGGTACTGTCGGGGTTGGTCGAGGACGAATTGTCGGCGAGCGACCTCGTCGCGCGCGGCTTCGATGCGGCGCTCGTCGCCAAGGTCGAGCGGCTGCTCTACGTCGCCGAATACAAGCGGCGGCAGGCTCCGCCGGGAGTCAAGATCGGGCGCCGCAACTTCGGCCGCGACCGGCGCTATCCGATCACCAACGCTTTCCGGACGGCGTGAGCATCAGCCGAGCACCTCGGCCATCGTCACGACGCGCTTTTCCGCCGCGCTGAGCTCGGCGGCGACGCCCATTGCGACTGCTAGACGCCCGTCGTCGGCAGTGACCTCGACCGGTCCCTCGCCGCGCACCGCGCGCGCGAAGGCGGCGTGGCTGTAGAAGCTCGCGCCATGGTGATGCCCCGCCGCGAGGGCGGCCGCATCGACCGCGACGTGGCGGCGCGTCGCGGCCTTGGGCGCGCGGAACCCGACGCGGGGAGAGTGGACGAGCTCGCCCGACGGCACGAAGACCTCGAGTCGCGCTGCATCGCCGACGGCGGCGATCTCCTCCTGGTTCTCGGCGCCTTCGGCGAACATCGACAGGTCGAGCATGGCGCGGACGCCATTTTCGAAGTCGACGACGGTGTAGCTGTTGTCGATGATGTCGGGGGTCCGGCCGTCGTAGCGTTCGTCGCGGTGGTTGACGTCCATCGCCCCCGAACAATAGACGCGCACCGGCTCGGCGCGGACAATGAGTCGCATCAGGTCGAAGAAATGGCAGCATTTCTCGACCATTGTGCCGCCGGTATTGCGGCTGAAGCGGTTCCAGTCGCCGACCTTTACCAGAAACGGGAAGCGGTGCTCGCGGATCGACAGCATCCGCAGATTGCCGACCTCGCCGCCGTGGACCGCCGCGATGAACGCTGCGGCGGGGGGCATGTAGCGGTATTCCATCGCGGTCCAGAAGACGCGGCTGTAGGCGGCGGCCTGGCGCGCAACGGCGCTCGCATCGGCGACCGTCGTCGCCAGCGGCTTTTCGCACAGGATATGGACACCCGCCGCAAACAGCGGTTGCAGCACGTCGATGTGCGTGAAGTTCGGCGACGCGACGACGACCGCGTCGCACAGTCCCGATGCGGCGAGGTCCGCAGCATCCACGAAGGTCGCGACCGGCGCACCGACAGCGGCAACCGCCTGATCGAGCGACGTCTGCACCGGGTCCGCCAGCGCGACGATCTGGGCCCCCGGCGTCAGCCGCAGATTGGCGATATGCTCGAGCCCCATCATCCCCGAGCCGACAATGCCGTAGCGGATCGTTTCGGCCACTTGTGTCCTTCCCAACCGATGCGGCGCTGTGCCAGAACGCCGGATATGACCAGCCTGTACCTGTTGAACAGACCGCGACCGCTCGGCAAGTCCGGCCTCGAAGTTTCGCCCCTCGCGTGGGGGATGTGGCGCTTCGGCGGCGACGACGTGAAGGCCGCGCAGGCGAAGTGCGAGGCGGCGCTCGACGCGGGTATCACGCTGTTCGACACCGCCGACATCTACGGCCCCGATAACGACGAGCCGTTCGGCGCGAGCGAGGCGCTGTTGGGGCAAGTGTTCGCCGCGAGTCCCGGCCTGCGCGACCGGATCTTGCTGGCGTCGAAGGGCGGCATCCGCATGGGCGTGCCCTACGACTCGTCGATGGAATATCTGCGCAACGCGGTCGAGGCGTCGCTCAGGCGGCTCGGCGTCGAGCGACTCGACCTCTGGCAGGTCCACCGCCCCGATATGCTCACGCATCCGGCAGAGGTCGCATCGACGCTCGACGCGCTGATCGACGAGGGCAAGATTGCGGCGGTCGGGGTGTCGAACCACACGCCTGCGCAGACCGGCGCGTTGGCCAAATATCTGACGCACGGCCTCGCCTCGACGCAGCCCGAGTTCTCGGCCCTCGCCACCGCACCGCTGTTCGACGGCACCTTGGACCGCGCGATGAAGCACGGTTACGCGGTTCTGGCGTGGTCGCCGCTCGGTCAGGGGCGACTAGCGGAAGGCGATCCGCGTCCCGGCCGGATGAAGGCAGACGACGCGCAGGCGACGCGGGTCAAGGCGGCGCTCGACGCCCATGCCGAGGCCCACGGCGTCGACCGCACCGCCGTTGCCTATGCGTGGGTCGCGTGCCACCCGAGCCGCCCGATCCCGATCGTCGGGACGCAGACCCCGGCGCGCATCGCCGCGAGCGCCGACGCCTACAAGGTCGGCTTCACCCGCGCCGAATGGTACGGCATTCTCGTCGCGTCGCTCGGCGAGAACCTGCCATGACGTCGTGCGAAGTCAGCTGGTTCTCGGCGCTGTGCGACGACGACTATGAGTTCCTGGGGGTGCCGGACCCCAAGCTCAAGTCGAGCTGGGAGCATTGCCGCGACATCGTCCTCGCCGCCGAGACCGGGGGCTTCGACAACATCCTGCTGCCGAGCGGTTACGCGCTGGGCATCGACACCACCGCGTTTGCCGCCGCCATCGCCGTCCTGACGCGCCGCATCCGGCTCCTCATGGCGGTGCGCGTGGGCGAGGCGTGGCCGCCGCAACTGGCGCGCCAGATCGCGACGCTCGACCGGATCAGTGGGGGCAGGCTGACGGTCAACATCATCTCGTCGGACATTCCCGGCGAGACGTTGGCGTCGGCACCACGCTACCAGCGCACCGCCGAGGTCATGCTGGCGCTGAAATCGCTGCTCGGCGGGCAGCGCACCGAGGTCGACAGCCCCGCCTATAAGTTCGCCGTTGACCCGCCGGGCGTCGGCACCGTCTCGGGCAAATGCCCGCCGCTGTATTTCGGCGGCCTCAGTCCCGACGCGCGCGACGCCTCCGCCCGCGCCGCCGACGTGTACCTGATGTGGCCCGACACGATGCCTGCCGTGCAGGCGATCCTCGACGACATGCGCGCGCGCGCCGCTGCCTACGGGCGGACGCTCAAGTTCGGCTACCGCGTCCACGTCGTCGTCCGCGATACCGAGGCCGAGGCGCGTGCGGCGGCGTCGCGGCTGCTGTCGAAGCTCGACGCCGCGACCGGCGACGCGATCCGCGCCAAGTCGCTCGACGCGACCAGCGAAGGCGTACGTCGGCAGGCCGAACTTCGCGAGTCGGCGGGCAATGAAGGCTATGTCGAGGAGAATCTCTGGACGGGCATCGGCCGCGCGCGGTCGGGCTGCGGCGCAGCGATCGTCGGCGACCCCGATCAGGTGCTCGCCAAGCTGCAGGCGTATCAGGCGATGGGGATCGAGGCGTTCATCCTGTCGGGCTACCCGCATGCCGTCGAAGCCGACCTGTTCGCGCGCCATGTGCTGCCGCGTCTGGCACATGGACCGCTGATCATCGACGCGACCTGAGGGGGAAGCAGAAATGACACCGGCACAGGCACTGATCGCACTCGCCGCGCACCCGCGCAAATTCCTCGAATCGCACCATGTCATGGCCTACGCGGGCATCCCCGCGACGTTCAGCGCGCAGCAGCACCAGTTCGGCAGCGGCGGCTACGTCGACGCGCTCGGCATGGTCGGCCCCGCCGGCGGCAGCGTCTTCAACCGGACTGCCGGGACCGCCAAGTCGTTCGGGCCGATCGGCGGGACGGGCAAGCGCGCGTTCGCCTTCTGCCCACCCGGCAGCATGCAGGCCGGACTCGTCGCGCCGATCGCGCAGGCGTCGGTCATGAATGTACCGGTGGTGCCGAGCGCCTCGCTGCACGGCAATTACGTCGGGATCGCGCTCAACGACCTCGGCGGGGTGGTGCGCGACTTTGCGGTCACGACGCTGCTCAACGGCTGCAGCTATGTCATCGACGGTGCGAATCCGAGCGTCACGCACATCCAGCCGACC
This sequence comes from Sphingomonadales bacterium, assembly GCA_038211965.1. Taxonomy (GTDB): domain Bacteria; phylum Pseudomonadota; class Alphaproteobacteria; order Sphingomonadales; family Sphingomonadaceae; genus Glacieibacterium. The sequence continues at coordinate 1,333 of JBBQVB010000150.1, read as the reverse complement.
GGCGGCGATTCGTCGGCGCATGTCCGCAACCAGCTCCACGGCAACTATGTGATCGTCTATGGCGGCGGGGGCAACGAGTACGACCACAACACCGAGGACGTGACGATCATCGGGGTACGGCGCGGCGTGGGATGGAAGATCTACGCCCAGGTCCACACTCGGAACGTCAAGGACATCGTTCGCGTTACCAAACTTTTCGGATGATCTACAAGACCGTCGCGATCGTCGGTGCAGGCTTCTCGGGCTCGCTGCTCGCGATCAACATCCTGCGCCACGCCGGGCCGCAGGCGACGCTGATCGAGCGGCGGCCCGTGTTCGGGCGCGGCACCGCCTACAGCGCGCCGCATCCGTCGCACCTGCTCAATGTCCGCGCCGGCAACATGAGCGCGCTCAGCGACCGTCCGCTGCACTTTGCCGAGTGGTGCACCGCGCAGGGGCTGGGGGGCGCCGCCGACTTCGCGCGGCGCAAGGATTATGGGCAGTATCTCGGCGAGCTCCTCGACCGCTCGAGCGCGCGCGCCGGGGATCGGCTAACGCTGGTGCGCGACGAGGTCGTCGGGGCCCAAGTCACCGACGATCATGTAACCCTGCGCTTCGCCGACCGCCCCGCGCAGACCTTCGACGCGCTTGTCGTCGCGGTGGGAAACCTGCCGCCGCACGCGCCGCCGGGGCTCGACCCCGATGCTCTGCCCGGCGACGTGTATGCGCACGACCCGTGGGATGCGCGCGTCGTCGAGGGGCTGACCGCCGACGACACCGTGCTGCTCATCGGTACCGGGCTGACGATGGTCGATGTCGCGCTGTCGCTCGATGCGGCGGGCTTTGCCGGGAAGATCGTCGCGATGAGCCGCCGTGGGCTGCTGCCGCGCCCGCACGTGCCGCCGGGACCGCACGGCGACCGCAACGAAAAGCCGACGAGCGTCGCCTCGGCGCTGCTCCGCGAGGTTCGCACACGTGCCCGCAGCCTCGGCTGGCGCGCCGCAGTCGACGAATTGCGGCCGTTCACGCAAGGGCTGTGGTTATCGGCGAGCGTGCCCGAGCGCGAGCGCTTCCTGCGCCACCTGCGCCCGTGGTGGGACGTTCACCGCCATCGTCTCGCCCCTGCCGTCGCGGCGAAGATCGACGACATGGTCGCGCGCGGGCAACTGACCATCGTCGGCGGCAAGCCGTCGCGCTACGAGGCGCAAGGGGACGGTGTGGCCGTGACATGGCGACTGCGGGGCGCCGACCTGCCGCAGACCCTCAGGGTCCGCCGCATCGTCAACTGCACCGGCCCGCAGGGCGACCTCGCGCGCTCGACCGAGCCGCTGCTGCGCGGGCTGATCGCCGATGG
>JBBQVB010000149.1:0-5618 GCA_038211965.1 Sphingomonadales bacterium | reverse complement strand
GGTCGTCGACACCTCGCGGCCCCGCAGCGGCCCCAGGTCCAGCGCCGCGACGCGCCCCTCGACGGCGCGCAGCGTGACCGGCAGCACACCACCCTCGGCTGCCTCGACGATGCCGAACGCGCCGGCGAACTTGACCAGCGGCGGCAGGTCGCCGGTCTGCGTGGCGAGCGGGAAGCGCGCCGCGTTGGTCAGCGGGCGGCCGGCATCGTCGGTCAGTCCGGCGGGTAGCTCGACGCGGAAGCGCGCGCGCTCGTCGAATGGTCCCTTGAAGGTCACCGTGTCGACGGTGACCGCATGCGCATCGAACTTCTCGGGTATGACGGCGCCGCGCGGGCCGACTAGCCGCACCTGTGCCGCAAGCGCGCGCGGCACCTGCCCCGTGAAGCTGACGCGCATCGCCTCGAGCGGCGAGCAGGTCGCGCCGTCATTGACGCGCGAACATTCGAAGCGCGCCGCGAACGCCGGACGCACCCTGAAGTCGAGCCGCCGCGCGGTCGGGGTGGCAAGGCCGCTGGCGGTCGTAATGCCCGCGCCCCAGACGAGCGCGACGCGTCCGCCCGACGGCAGCGTGCGGCGGCACTTGACCGCGACGATCTCGGCCCTTGGGTTGGGTCCGCTGCCCTCGACCTCGTAGTCGGGCTTGCGCAGCCCCGCTTCGGTCAGGAATTCGCGCGTGCGATAGTCCTTTGCGGTCCCGGTGACGATCCGGTCGCGCGTCGCGTCGGGAAGCAGGTCGAGCGGCACGACCTCGCCGACGCCTTCGATGCGGCACGACGCGTGCGCCGCGAGGCTGGCGGGCGTCGGGCGCGCGTTGAGCGCGAGGAGGAACACCGCATCCTCCTCGATACCGCCGCTGTCCTCCTGCGGTATCAGGGTGCGGATCGTCGGCCCGCCGGTGTCGAAGGCGAAGGCGCGGCGGCCCTGCACGACCGCACCGCTCGCGTCCTTGAGCCCCGCATTGAGCGTGAAGGCGCAGCGCTGCCCACCTGCGAGCGGCACCGCCAAGTCGATCGCATAGGTCCGCGCGTCGACCCAGCGGCCGCTCGCGACGGGTCCGCAGCTGCCCGCGATCGGCGCGGGCAGGCGCGGGTCGCCGAACGCCACCATCGGGGTCACGAAGCGCAGCTTGATCTGCTCGACCTTTTCGACGCTGCCGAGCGGGGAGAACAGTTCGACCGCCGCCTGCGGCCCGCTCCACGCGCGCACGCCGAACAGTGCGGCGGCACCAATCAGGCTGGCGGTCAATGCGGCGCGGAGCGAGCGGGATGGCATATCGGCGAACGATGCGCGCGGGTTGTGACGAGGGCAAGACGGACTTGCGCCGCGATCGCGGAGCGTGGCAGGCTTGCACCATGACGACCGCCGTGTCGCTCCGCCGCCTGACCGCTGCCGATGCCGCAGCCTATCGCGACATCCGCCTCGAAAGCCTGCACGAACATCCCGATGCATTCAGCGCGTCGTTCGAGATCGAGGCAAGACATCCGCCGGGATGGTTCGCCGACCGCCTCGAGAATGGCTTCGTGGTGGGCGGCGAGGGTGGCGGCAGCCTCCTCGGCATCGCGGGCTATTTCGCCCCCGACGCTCCCAAGCTGCGGCACAAGGGCGTGCTATGGGGCATGTATGTGCGCCCCGCCGCGCGCGGCTCGGGGCTCGGCCTAGCGCTCGTCCGCGCCATCGTCGATCACGCGCGCGGGCGTTGCGAGGAACTGACACTGGGCGTCGCGACGCATAATGCGGCCGCGCTACGCCTTTATGCTGCGGCAGGCTTTGCTGCCGCGTCGCTGCAACCACGCGCGATCAAGGTCGACAACCGCTACGTCGATGAACTTACGATGATCATCAGGTTTACCGACCCGGTCGGACCTTCGGGATAAGCCAGGTCAGAACGCCCCCGCCGCCCCGGGGAACACCACGGGGCTCGCCGATCCGTCAGCCGCGACTGCCGAGACGCCGAAGAACCAGCTGTCGATATCGATACCCTTGAGCGTTGCCGTCGTGTCGGTGCCGACGCCGCGCGAGAACTCCCATGTCGGCGATGTCGTCTTGCGCCACCACACGACGTACTTCGCGGCGCCCGCGACGGGCTGCCAGTTCAGCACCGTGTCGGCGCTGACCGCGCCCTCAATGGTGACTCCGGAAGGCGGCGCGGGGGCGCTGGCGAGCGCAGCGAGGGCGGCGACATTGAGGCGCGTGACCTTGGCGAGATAGGCGAAGTCGACGCCGTCCACCGTGTCGCCGTAGCGCCGCCCTCCCTCAATGCGGACGTTCTGGTGCTGGCGGTCGTAATTCTCCTGCCGCTCGGTTAGGCGCACGGCCGGATAACCCGCTTCGAGCATCGGCACCTGGTCGCCGCCGCGGCTGTAGCGATCGGTGCGATAGACCATCTCGACCTTGAGCCCCGCGACCGGACCGAGCGCCGCGACATAGCGCGCGAGCTGGCGCGCGGGCGAATCGACCTCGCCGCCGTTGTAGCGTCGCGACTTCGACTGCTCGGGCGTCTCGGTCGCCTTGGTGCCCTCGGCGAAGACGCGGATCGTCCGGTCGTCCTTCGCGCCGCCCGAGCCGGTGGTGTTGCCGACGATGTCGTTGTTGAGGTCGGCCTCGACGTGCCAGCCTTTTGCCTTCGCCGTGTCGGCAAGCAGCTGACCGCCGTAGAGCCCCTGTTCCTCGCCCGACAGCACGGCGTAGACGATCGTCGCCGGGAATTTCCGGTGGGACAGCACGCGCGCCGCCTCGAGCACCGCCGCCGTCCCCGAGCCGTCGTCATTGGCGCCGGGTGCGTCGCCCGCCGCGTCGAGCGGATCGCTATTGCGGCTGTCGATGTGCCCCGCGATGATGACGACGCGGTCGGGGTCGGTGGTGCCGCGCTGGACCGCGAGCACGTCGACGATCTCGCTGGGCCTGGCGATGCGCTTGCCGGAGACGGTGACGCGCGGGGTCTCGACGGTCAGGCAGCCGCCGCAGGCCGTCGAGATCGCCGCGAAGCGCCCTGCCGCCCAGCGCCGTGCCGCGCCGATGCCGCGCGTGTCGGACGCCGTGTCCGACAGCGAATGGCGGGTGCCAAAGCCGACGAGTGTCGTGATCGTCGCGCGCAGTTCGGCCGGCGAGACCTGGGGCGAGGGTGAGGCGCTGGCGGCGGACGCGAGCAATGCGGCGCAGGCGAGGGGCAGACGCATATTGTCTCCAACATCTTGAACGAGCGGCTATGGTAGGCGCGACGCGTGGCGAGGCAAGGCAGGTCCATAATGAGTGTACTGACACGGCGAGCGCTGATCGGCGCGGGTCTCGCCACCGCGGGGCTATGGCTCGCGGGCTGCTCGAACCTCGGCACGCTGCGGACGCTGAACGACCTGACGCCGGGCGATGGCGGCGTTGCCCGCGTCGTCGAGGGCGCGGCGTTCGGCTCCGACCCGCTGCAGACGCTCGACGTCTATGCGCCCAAGGACGCGAAAAATGCCCGCGTGCTGGTGTTTTTCTACGGCGGTAGCTGGCGTTTCGGCAGCCGCCTCGACTACGGCTTCGTTGCCAAGGCGTTTGCGGCCCGGGGCTATGTCGTCGTCCTGCCCGACTACCGCAAATCGCCACCGACAGCCTTCCCCGGCTTCGTCCAGGACGGTGCGGCGGCGGTGGCGTGGACACACCGGAACATCGCTAAATACGGCGGCGACCCGGCGCGCATCGCGGTGTCGGGGCATTCGGCCGGCGCGCATATCGCCGCGATGGTCGCGCTCGACCCGCAGTGGCTCGCCGCCGCAGGTGCGCCGGGCGTCGTCAAGGCGTTCGTCGGATTCGCGGGGCCGTATGACTTCTATCCGTTCGAACCCGGCGGTTCGGCCGAGAAAGCCTTCGGCCATCCCCGCGATCCCGGCGCGACGCAGCCGATCAGCTTTGCGCGCGCCAACGCGCCGCCGTCGCTGCTGCTGACGGGAACCGAGGACGTGACGGTCAAGCCGCGCAATAGCGTCGCCCTCGGCGCGGCGCTCAAGGCGAAGGGAGCGACGGCCGAAGTCGTGCAATATCCCGGCATCGGGCACGTCGGGCTGCTCCTCGCGCTGTCGAAGCCGTTTCGCGGCAAGGCGCCGGCGCTGAGCGACAGCGCGGCGTTTCTCGACAGGCATTTGTGAGCTAGGCTCGGCGCTCGTTCCTGGGGAGGACCGGATGACCGAGCCGTTCACCGATGATGCCGAGGCCATCCGCGCAGCACTCGCCGACGCGCATGTCCCCTCGCTGCTGTGCGCGGCGGCGCATCTGAGCGGCGCGGCGGTGGAGCTCGATGTCTTCCAGACGCCGGTCTATGATTTCTTCGGCGACGGGCAGGGCGCGCTGCCCGACGATCAGCAGGCGGCGGCACGCGACCTCGCGGTGCGGCTGCTGCTGCGCTGGCGCGACGCGGGCTACCCGCCGCCCAAGCGTCTGCCCGACGCCGACATCCGGACCGCGATGAACTTCATTGCGGGCGTCGAGATCCCCGAACACTACGCGCCGTTCCTGACCGAGGAGCTGGCGCTCGACGGCCCCGAAGCGCGTGCCGCGCAGGTAACGATCGACGCCAGCGACGCGGCCAAGACGGCCTTTCCCGTCGTCATCGTCGGCGCGGGGATGTCGGGCCTGCTCGCGGGCATCGCGCTCAAACGCGCCGGGCTGCCGTTCACGATCTTCGAGACGCACGCGCGCGCCGGTGGCACGTGGCACGCCAACCAGTATCCGGGTGCGCGCGTCGACACGCCGAACCACCTCTACAGCTATTCGTTCGAGCCCGCCGCCGACTGGCCGCTGCGCTATTCGACGCAGCCGCTGCTGCAGGATTATTTCGAGGCGATCGTCGCGAAATACGACCTTGCCGGACATATCCGCTTCGAGACCACGGTCGCTGCGATGGCGTGGGACGGGACGCATTGGCAGGTCGACGTCACCGGCCTGCATGGCACCGAGCGCGTCTCGGCGCGCGCCGTCGTCAGCGCGGTCGGGCAGCTCAATCGTCCCAAGCTCCCCGACATTCCCGGCGTCGGCAGCTTCGCGGGACCGGCCTTCCATTCGGCGCGCTGGGACCATAGTGTCGATCTGACCGGCAAGCGCGTCGCGGTGATCGGCACCGGTGCGTCGGCCTTTCAGTTCGTCCCCGAGATCGCGCCCCAGGTCGCGCAGCTGACGGTCTTCCAGCGCACCCCGCCGTGGCTGGCCCCCGCGCCCGAATATCACTCGGCGGTCGAACCCGGCAAGCAATGGGCGCTGCGCCATGTGCCGTTCTACCAGAACTGGTATCGTTTCTGGCTGTTCTGGATGCTCACCGACGGCATATTGCCTGCTGTAGCCCGGGAACCGGGCTGGAGCGCGGAGGGATCGATCTCGACGCTCAATGCCGAATTGCGCGCGGCGCTTGAACTCCATGCTGCGAACCAGACCGAGGGGCGGCCCGACCTGTATGCCAAGATCGTCCCCGCCTATGCACCCGGCGGCAAGCGGATGTTGCTCGACAATGGCGTCTGGGTCGAGGCGTTGAAGCGCGACAATGTCGACCTGGTCACCGATGCCGTCGCGGCCATCGAACCGGCGGGCGTGCGGCTGGCTGACGGGCGGCTCGTCGAGGCCGACGTACTGATCTACGGCACCGGCTTCCA
>JBBQVB010000148.1:0-5660 GCA_038211965.1 Sphingomonadales bacterium | reverse complement strand
ACGCGATCGCCGACGACGCGGCCCCCGGCGACGTCTATCTGCTTTGCAGCGACGGCGTCCACGGCGTGCTGTCCGACGACGATATCGCGGGCCTGCTCAGGGCATCGTCGGGGGGCAGCCCGGCGGCGATGGCGTCGCTCGTCAAATCGCGCGGTGCCCCCGATAATCTGACGATCGTCACGGTGACGGTCAGCGAGGCGACGCTGCTCGATTTCGGCCACGAGCGCGCGGAGCCGGTGTCGTGAGCGGCGGCGAGGATATCCCCGGGCGCACGGTGTTCGTCCCCGCCACGCCGCGCGACGATCCTGCGGTGACGCCACCGGCATCGGGCTGGCCGGCCGCCGACACCCCCGCGCCGGGATGGGCAACAGCGCCCGCGCCCGCCGCCGAAACCCCCGCCGTCGACTGGTCGTCGCCGCCCGAAACCGCTGCGCCGCCCGCCGCAGGGTGGGACACGCCCCCCGCGCAAGCCCCCGCAAGCTGGGCCGAACCGACGCCGCCCTCGACCCCGCCGCCTGCCGCAAGCACGCCGCCGACCTCGTTCGATCCGCAGCGTTCCTATGCGCCGATGGCCCCGCGTCTCGACGGCGACCGCATCCAGGTCGGCGACGTCCTCAACCACATCTTCGAGGTCCGCCGCTTCATCGCGCGCGGCGGTATGGGCGAGGTGTTCGAAGGCATCAACGTCAGTTCGGACGAGCGCGTCGCGATCAAGGTGATGCTCCCCGCGCTCGCCGCCGACCCCAGCGTCCAGGCGATGTTCCGCAAGGAAGCACGCACGCTGACACGCCTCAGCCACCCCGCGCTCGTGCAGTACCGTGTGCTGGCGCAGGAGCCGCAGCTCGGCGTGCTCTACATCGTCACCGAATTTATCGACGGCACGAATCTGTCGGACGTGCTGGGCAGCATCGGTGCCGACGACGCCGACCTCCGGATGCTGACGCGGCGGCTGGCCGACGGGCTGCGTGTCGCGCATTCGCTCGGCGCGATCCACCGCGACATTTCGCCCGACAACGTGCTGCTCGAAAACGGTCGCCTCGACCTCGCGAAGATCATCGATTTCGGCATTGCCAAGGATCTCGACCCGTCGTCCAAAACCATCGTCGGCGATGGGTTTGCGGGCAAGCTCGGCTATGTCGCCCCCGAACAGCTCGGCGATTTCGGCCGCGACGTCGGGCCGTGGAGCGACGTCTATTCGCTCGGCCTCGTCATCCTCGCGGTTGCCAGCGGCAAGAACGTCGACATGGGCGCGACGCTCGTCGATGCCGTCGACCGCCGCCGCGCGGGCACCGACCTGACGCCGATCCCCGCCAGCCTGCGCCCCGTCATCGAAGCCATGCTCAAGCCCGACCCCGCCGAGCGGCTGCGCTCGATGGAGGCGGTGATCGCCGCGCTCGATGGCGCGCCGGTGCCCACCGCGAAGCCCGCCGCCAAAGTGAAGGCAAAGGCCGAACCCAAGCCCAAACCCGCGCCCGTGGTCAAGGTCGCAGACGACACCGCACCCAAATCGAAGACACCGATGTTCGCCGGGATCGGCGTCGCGGTGCTGCTGATCGGCGGCGCGGGCGCGTTTCTCGCGACGCGCGGGGGGGGCGAGGCACCGCCGCCGGTCATTGCCGCTTCGTCCGCCGCGCCGACGGCATCGCGCGATGTCGCGGCGCGCACGGCGATCAATGCCGCGCTGCCGTCGATCGGCTGCTCGTGGCTCGATGTCGTCGATATCCGGCTGGCAGGGCAGGGCGTCCGCGTCGCGATGACCGGCGTCGCCGACTCGCCCGGGCGCGCGCAGGCGGCGATCTCGAAGGCGCTCGGCGCAAAGGGCATCACCGCGAGCGATATCGACTTCGAGGATGTCGCGACCGTCCCCGCCAGCGCGTGCACCGCCCTCGACGCCTTTCGCTCGATCCGCGCGACGCGCGCCGAGCCCTCGCTGACTGTCGCGCAGCGCAAGTGGGAACTGGCGAAGAACCCTGCGGGCACGCCCGAGGCGGAGGTCATCCTGTCCCTGAATATCGGGGCGGAGGGGCAGGGTGCAGCGTTCTTTCAGCTGCAGGAGAACGGCAATCTGCAGACGATCGATGCGTTCGGGCGCAAGGTCGTCGACCGTGCGGCCTTGACTAACTTGTTGCAGCAATACCCCGGCGTCACGTCGCTGGGCGCGAATCGTTACCGGCTCCCGCTGATCGTCACCAACGAGCGCGGCTGGCAGGGCACGCTGCTGCTCACCGGGCGCGAACCCTTCGACGTCGATCTGATTGCCGCGCCGCCGTCGCGCCAGGGCGGCGATTGGCGGCAACGTTTCGACACCGCCGCGCAGGCGGGCGGCTGGAAGGCCGAAATGGTGTGGTTCAAGATGGTCGACGAAAGTCCGGGCTGACCGTCAGCGCCGGCCTGCGGCCGTCTGCTCGTCGTAGGCGCGTTTGAACTCCTTCGCGAACATGTCCATGAACGCCTCGTCGGAGCCGTGCGAGACACCGCCGAACTCGCGCTCGTACGCCTGCCACAACGCCGCGTCGCGCGCGCCGGGCAGGATGCGGCGCAGCAGCCCGCCCTCTGCGGCGCGCGCCTTGATCGCGCTCGGCGAAAAGCGGTCGAGCGTCGCCTTGAGCGCCCCCTGCATCGCGCGCAGCGTGGCGATCTGGTGCGATTGCAGGTCCTGATAAGCATCCTCGACGGCGCGGTCGGCGGCCATGAAGCCGCGTTCGGACGGCCCCAGCATCTGGACCAGCGCGCCCTCGGGGGTGCGCGCGAACTTGAGCGGATTGTTGCCGTTGAACTCGAGCGCCGTCGACTGCGCTCCCAGCTGCGCCTTCGCCCGCGCCCGCGCCTCGAGCATCACCACCAGCCCCGCGACGAGCCGCCTGAGCATCGCGCCCGCCGCGCTCAGCACCTCGGCATCGGAGGTCTTCAGCTGGTCGCGCGTCAGCCCCATCGCCGTCAGGAAGGGCTGCAGGTCCGCCGCTGCGGCGGCGGGCGATGGCGGGCGCTGTGCGACGGGTGAGGGTGCGGGAACGGCCATCGGCGCTGCGGGCGGTCGTGCTTGCGGCTGCAGCCCCAGCGGATCGACGGCAGGTGCGGCGGACTGGCCGAAGCCACCGCGCGCCCAGTCGACGACGTTGCCCGACGCGAGCTTGCCCCAGACGTCGTTGGTCGTCGGCGGCGGCGGCGTGTCGGGCACCGCGCTCGACCAGCCCGATGACGGGGTCGCGGGGGCGGCGGGTGCCTCCCACGCCGACGGCGAAGCCGGTGTCGCTGGCGTCGCGGGCGGCGCCCATTGCCCCGACATCGGTCCCTGACCGGAAATCGCCGATTGCGGCGGCGGCGCGCCCCAATCGCTCGGCGGTGCGGCGGCGACGGGTGTCGTATCGCCCCATCCCGACCATGCCGGAGCGGCAGCTGCGGGCACGGCACCCGGCGGCGCGGCACCGCCGCGCACCGACACGGCGATCTCGTAGTGGCCGATCGCGATCCGGTCGCCGTCGCGCAGCACGACCGCGTCCCTCGGCCGCTCGGTCGAACCGTTGAGGAACGTCCCGTTGGTGCTGACATCGAGCAGTCGGTAGCTGCCGCCTTCAAAGACGATCGTGCAGTGCTGCGACGAGATGTGCGAGCGCGGGTCGGGCAGGCACCAGTCGACCGTCGCCGAGCGCCCGATCGTCGCGCCGCGCTGATCGAGGTCGAGGGTGATGGGCACGCCGTTCGACAGCGCCTCGACGTTCTGGATGACGAGGCTGAGCGTCGGTGCGCCGGACTGGCCGCCGTCGGCGGACCACATCAGCCGCCCCGCGCGAGGGTTTCGCCTGCCGCGAGCGCCTGCGTCAGCGCGGCGGCGGGGTCGACGGTGGTATGCGCGGCGGCGATCACCGCCGCTGCCGCCATGCGCCCGCAGATGTCGGGCTGCGGATTGACCGCGTCGAGGTCGGCGGGTGCGATCGATCCGCCCGACATGAACACCGCGAGGCCGAGCAGGCGTTCGGGACTCGACCCGCCCGCCGTCGCCGATGCCGCGTGCGCGGCGCGCCGCCGCTCGTCGTCGGGGGTGTCGATCCACGCGCGCACCGCCTGCGCGGCGCGGCTGTCGCCGGGGGTCAGCGCTTCGCCGCGCATCGCCGTGACCGCGCGCGCCGCCCATGCGACGCTCTCGAACCGCGGCAGCGCGGCACCCAGGAACTCGGCCGCCTCTTCCAGCCGCCCGTCACCCTGCAGCGATGCGAACCATGTCGAAGGCGGCACGCCGTCGGCGGGTGCGACGGCGTCCTCGTCGAGCAGGCGCGCCACCTGCCGCGCCTGGGTCCATCGCACGGTACGCCACTCGCTCATCGCACTTCCCTAGTTGATCAACGTCACGCCGCCCTTGAGGGTCAGCATGCCGTCGCCCTTCACCGTCGTCATCGGCGACTTCATGTCGGCGGTCGCCTTGGCATCGAGCTTGAACATCGTCGTCTTGATCGTCACGCTCGTCGGGTCGAGCTTGATCTCGGTCTGGCCGCAGACCAGCGTGATGCTCGTCTTGGCGGTGATCTTGATCGTTGTCCCCGATATCACCTCGATCGACTTCTTGACGTCGAGCTTCTCGGTCTCGGCGATCTCGGTGATCCGCGAGCCGCCGATCTTGGTCGCCTGATCGAGGCCGATGTGATGCGTCTCGCTGTGCCGCACGCGGACGTTCATGTCGCGCTCGGCGTGCAGGAAGACCTCCTCCTTGCCGCCCTTATCCTCGAAGCGCAGCTCGTTCGCCTTCGGCGCGCCGGTGTCGAGGCTCGCCGCCTTGCCATAGCTGGTTTGCGCGCCATAGGTCTTGGTCCGCCACAATGCGCGCGTCTTGTTGTCGGGCAGCGCATAGACGGGCATCTGGTCGGCGTTGAAGACGCGACCCACGACGATCGGCCGGTCGGGATCGCCGTCGAGGAAGTCGACGATGACCTCGTGCCCGACGCGCGGCAGGATGATGTTGCCCAACCCGCCGGTCTGCGAGACGCGGATCCAGCAGGTGCTCGCCTCGCCCGCCGTACGCCCGCGGTCCCAGTGGAAGCGGACTTTCACGCGCCCGTATTTGTCGGTGTAGATCGTCTCCCCCGACGGACCGGTGACGATCGCCGTCTCGGGGCCGCGCACGACGGGGCGCGGCGTCACCAGCGGGCTGTGATAGACGACGTCGTCGGGGATCGCCTCGAAGTGGATCTGCTGGCCGCCGCTCGCGCCGCCGCTGCGATGCTGTTCGCTGGCGAGCGTGTGTTCGACGGCGGTGATCAGATAGCCGCGATTGAAGCGCTTGTTACCGTGTTCGACGAGATTGAAGCGGCGGCCGCTCTCGAACGAATGCAGCTGTGTCTCGCCCGAATACGACTTGCGTCCGGCGCGGCGCGCATCGAGCTGCGTCTGCGCGCGCGGCGTGCCTTCGCCGGGCGTGACGTAGCGCCCGGGCCAGTCGTACACCTCGAGCGCGTCGAGGCCGTGCTGCGACGGCGCGCTCGACTTCACCTCAACCGCCGTCTGCGGCTTTTCGAAGTCGAAATCGCGCAGCGTCACCTTGGCTTCGCCTCCCGTCATGACGCGTTCGATCCAGCGCTGGATGTAGAATTTGGCCGTCGCCGACGATCGCGCCGCGCTGTCGGCGTTGCTTACCGACGCACTGACGGGGTTGAAGGTCAGCAGCGGAT
>JBBQVB010000147.1:0-5853 GCA_038211965.1 Sphingomonadales bacterium | reverse complement strand
TAAATGGCAGATGACGATTTGATCGTCTTCGCGGTGCCGTCCGGACGCTTTGCTGCACTACCGACGTTCGCCAATCAGGGATTGCGGACCGCAACGGTTCACAGTGCGGCGGCGCTGCGCGCGCGGCTCGCCGACGAATGGAGCGTCGCACTTGTCGCGGTCGACCTGGCGCTCGCCGACGCCGCGCTGCTCGACGAGCTGCAGCGTCCCGATGCGCCGCGCGCGCTGTTCCTGCTCGACGACGATCGCTGGCTCGATGCGATCAGGCTGGCGGCCAATGTCGGCGACTATCTGCCGGCCACCGTCGCCATGGCCGACCTGCAGGCGGCCGTACTCGCCGCGCTGCCGTCGGCGTCGAGGCCCGGCGTGGCGGACTTTTCCGACCGCGATTCGGCTCGCCTCAACGCGCTCGGATCGGAGGTCGAGCGGATCGCGCGCGCCCTCAACGATCTCGCGCACGAGGCCAAGGTCGCGCTGCGCGGCACCGACGACGTCGGCGCGCCCTATGTCCGTGCGATGATCAAGCAACGTCGCGAGCGCGAACGCTTCTTTCCAGCGCAGCTGTTCTCCGACCCGGCGTGGGACATGCTCCTCGACCTGACGGCAGCGCGGCTCGAACGGCGCTATGTCTCGGTATCGAGCCTGTGCATCGCGGCTGCCGTCCCGACGACGACGGCGCTGCGCTGGATCCGCAACCTCTGCGATGCCGGGATGTTCGAGCGCAACACCGACCCCGACGATGCGCGCCGCGCGCTGATCTCGCTGAGCGCCGACACCGCCTCGCGGATGCTCGGCTACCTCGCGGCAATCCGGGGCGCCGGCGCAGCCTGAGCGGCGATGCCGCTGAGGAACGGCAGCAGCGGTGCGAGCGACGCGTCCGGGGCCTCCTCCATCGGCACGTGGCCGACGTGGTCGAGGATCGTCACCTGCGACTGCGGCAGCACGCGCTTGAACCAGTCGACGGACTCGACCGGGATCAGCCGGTCCTGTCGGCCCCAAATAATGGCGACGGGCACTCTGAGACGCCCCAAGGCGACCGCATCGAGCTGGGTGTAGCCCGCCGAGAAGCGGTCGATCGTTGCCTGGCGATTGCCCGGATAGCGCAGTAATTCCCAATATCGGTCGATCAGAGACGGCGTCAGCGTGTGCGGATCGGCAACGGTCTGTTCGAGCGACTTGGCAATCATCGCGCGCGGCGTGATCTCCTCGACGATATCGCGGATTACGGGGGTGCGCGCGATGCGGAAGCCGATCGGCAGGTCGGCCTTGCCCTTGAACGGCGCGCCCGCCGCATCGATGAGGATAAGCCCGGCGACGCGGTCGGGGTGCGCTGCCGCGAATGCCGCGGCGATCCCGCCGCCCATCGAATTGCCGCCGATGACGAAGCGCCCGAGCCCGCGCATATCGGCAACCTCGCCGACGACGGCGAGAAACGCGGCGGCCGAATAGTCGCGGCGCGGGTGCGGCCCGGTAAGGCCATGGCCGGGGAGCGACAGGGTGACGACGCGGTAGCGGTCCTTGAGACGCGCCGCCCACGGCTCCCACGTCTGCAACGACGAGCTCGAACCGTGCAGGAGCAGGACGGGCAGTGCGTCGCGTGGTCCCTCGTCGCGGACGTGGACGCTGAGGCCGGGTTCGACCGTCACGAACACCGAACTGGGACTGGTGTATTTGGCGCGGAGTTGCGCGGCGGGCAGATCGGGGACGCGCAGGCCGAACCAGATACCCGGCAGGATCAGCAGTAGCAGGCCGGCGACCCTACGCCAGCGTCGCGGCCGCGTCGGATCGTGTGCCATCGCGTGAGCCCTCATCGTGCGACGATGCGCAGCGGCAGCCCGTCCTTGGGCTTGGGAATCGGAAACATCTGGAAGTCCCCCTCGTACCCATCCGCCAGCACGATCCGGTGATCGGCGAGCAGCGCGAACAGGAAGGCTTTCGCCTGCATGTACGCGAAATGCAAGCCGAGACACATATGCGCGCCGCCACCGAAAGGCACCCACGCATATTTGTGGCGGCCCTTCGAATTCTCGGGGGTGAAGCGCAGCGGATCGAAGTTGTCGGGGTCGGGCCAGATGTCGGGCAGGCGGTGGCTGATCATCGTGTTGATGCCGACATGCGCCCCCGCCGGAACGGCGTGGTTCATGAAGGTGAAGCCGCGCAGCGCGCGGCGCGGCATCGACGGCACCGGCGGGATCAGCCGCAGCGCCTCCTTGAAGACCATTTCGGCGAGTTCGAGCTTGCCGAGCGTTTCATAGGTCAGCGGCCCGCCGGTCTCGGCCTGTACCGCCTTGATCTCCGCGTGGAGCTTGTCCTGCCATTCGGGATGCATGCCGAGATAATAGACCGTCGAAGTCAGCGACGAGGTCAGCGTGTCGTGTGCTGCCATCATCAGGAAGTTCATGTGGTCGATGATCTCCTGGTCGGTGAGCAGCGTGCCGTCCTCGTCGACGGCGTTGCAAATCTGCGTGAAGATGTCGTCGCCGGTCGCGCCCCGCCGCTTGGGGATTTCCTTGCCGAAGAACGCGCACATATAGGCGCGACCCTTGACCCCGCGCCGCATCGCGGTGAACGGCAGCGGCCTGCGCACGACGCCGGTCGCCGCAAGGACCATGTCGACGAAGGCGCGATTGATCTTGTGCGCCTCGGGCCCCCACTCGACGCCGAGGAACGACGCGGCGGCGAGGTCGAGGGTCAGCGCCTTGATAGCGGGATAGAATTTGAACTCGCCCTTGGTTTCCCAGTCGGCGATGCCGCGTGCGATGCCGGTGTTCAGCGTGCCGAGATAATGCTTCATCGGCTCTGGCTTGAACGCGACACCGAGCGCCTTGCGGTGAACGCGATGCTGTTCGAAATCCATCAGCATCAGGCCGCGCGGAAAGACCTGATCGAGCACCGGGTTCCAGCCGAGCGCCGATGAGAAGATCTTGTCCTTGTTGAACATCACCAGTTCGTTCGCCTCGGGGCCGATCATCGAGACGCCCCAGCCGCCGAAATCCTGCCGCCGAAAGACGCGGCCATAAGCCTCGACCGACGCCTTGCTGAAGCCCAGCGGATCCTTGAGGAACTTGAGCGTCCGCAGCATCGGGATGCGCGCCGGGTTCATGCCGGGAATGTGGCTGAGCTCGGCAAAGCTCGGCTCGGGCAGGTCGGCGGGGATGAAGGCGGACGGCGGCGTCGGGGCGTTCATAAGGGGCAGCCTTGTCGAAGTGCGGAGCGACGATACGCACAAATTGGCGGCGAGCGCAATCGTTCGAATGGCGCAACGTTACAGCAGCACTGTCCCCTCGATGACCGTAACGCAGCCACCGCCCAGTACGACGCGGTCGCCCGCCAAGCGGCATGCGACGTGGCCGCCGCGTGCGCTGGCCTGGCATGCGCCGAAGCCGTCGCGCCCCAGCCGCCCCGCCCAGTAGGGCGTCAGCGCGGCATGGGCAGACCCCGTCACCGGGTCCTCGTCGATGCCGCCAGCGGGCACGAAGACACGGCTGACGATGTCGGTGTCGTCGCCCGGGGCCGTGGCGATGACGGTCATCTCGGGCAGGCGCGCGACGGCGCGCAGGTCGGGAGCGAGCGCGCGCACCGTCGCGGCGTCGGCGAACACCGCGATCAGATAGCCCTTCGGGTGACGCAGCAGTACTTCGGCTGTCGCGCCGAGTGCCGCGTCGACGACGGGGTCGAGCGGCGCGGGGGTGCAGGGTAGGGCAGGGAGCGAGACCGTGTAGCCGGAACGGTCGCGCACGACTTCGAGGATGCCCGAGACGTTCGTCGCGAAGGTCACGCGGTCTTTCGCCGGATCGGCCCCAAGCACGAAATGCCCGCTCGCGAGCGTCGCGTGGCCGCACAGTTCGACCTCGAGCGTCGGGGTGAACCAGCGCAGGTCATAGTCCGCCACGCCGTCGCTGCGCGGCACGATGAATGCCGTCTCGGCGATGTTATGCTCGGCGGCGATGGCCTGCAGCGTCGCATCGTCGAGCCACGCGTCGAGCGGCATCACTGCGGCGGGGTTGCCGGTGAACGCCGTCCGCGTGAACGCATCGATCTGGTGGAAGGGCAAGCGCATCTCAGGCGGCCTTTTCGACTGGAGCGTGACCGGCGTCGTAATGTCCGGCGGGATCGACGTGGATTAGGATCTCGGCACCCGGGAAGGCGGCGGCGACCTTGGCCTCGATCTCGTCGACGATGGCGTGCGCGGCAGCGACGGTCATGTCGGGGGCGAGCCAGATGTGGAACTGGATGAAGTCGGTGACGCCGCTCGACCGCGTCCGCAGCTCGTGGATGCCCTCGACGCGCGGATGGCCGGCGACGGTAGCGAGCAGCTTCTGGCGCTTCGCCTCGGGCCATTCGCGGTCCATCAACATGTCGACCGCATCGCGAGCCGAGGTCAGTGCGCCGTAGGCGAGCCACAGCGCGATGCCGATGCCGAAGATCGCGTCGGCGCCGTGGAGCCCGAGCTGGATGTCGAGCACGAGGGCCACGATCACCGCGATGTTGAGCAGCAGGTCGGACTGGTAGTGGAGCTGATCGGTGCCGATGGCGATCGACCCCGTCGCGCGGACGACGTGGCGCTGATAGGCGACCAGCACCAGCGTCATCACGACGCCGACCAGCGACACGCCGATGCCCACATCGGCGCGTGTCGGCAGGTCGTGGATGCCGAGTTGCTGGACGCTGCGGATGCCGATGCCGACGCCGGATGCGAGAATCAGCAGCGTCTGGAGCAGCGCCGCGATCGCTTCGGCCTTGCCGTGCCCGAAACGGTGGTCGTCGTCGGCGGGCTGCGCGGCGAGGCCGACTGCGAACAATGTCATCAGCGACGCGGCGAGGTCGAGCGCGGTGTCGGCGAGGCTGCCGAGCATTGCCATCGACGACGTCGCCCACGCCGCCCACGCCTTGAGCCCGAGGAGCGTTATCGCCACTGCGACCGACGCGAGCGCGGCGCGGCGGGTCAGGGTGGCGCGGGAAGCGGTCATCCTGCTCCCTCCGGTGCAACCCCTCTCACGGGTACAGCAATCCGCTCGTCCACCCTGCGCCGCTGCGGACGAACAGCGTGCGCTCGTGGAGGCGGCTCGGGCGGTCCTGCCAGAACTCGATTGCGGTGGGTACGACGCGCCAGCCCGACCAGCGCGGCGGGCGCGGCACGTCGGTGCCCTCGAAGCGCGTCGTGACCTCTGCCAGCCGATCCTCGAACGCCGCGCGGCCCGGCATCGGGCGCGACTGGTCCGACGCCCACGCCCCGAGCTGCGAGGCGCGCGGACGCCCCGCGAAATAGGCGTCGGCCTCGGCATCGGGGACAGCTTCGGCGACGCCGTCGACGCGGACCTGACGCAGCAGCGACTTCCAGTGGAAATCCATGTGGCAGGCCGGATTGGCGGCGAGTTCGCGCCCCTTGCGACTGTCGAGGTTGGTGTAGAACACGAAGCCCCGCGCATCCCAGTGCTTGAGCAGCACGATGCGCACCGACGGTCGCGCGTCGGACGTCGCGGTGGCGAGCGCGAAGGCGTTGGCGTCGGAGGGTTCGGAGGCGCGCGCCTCTGCGAACCAGTCGGCGAACCACGCGAAGGGGTCGGTGTGCATGGCCGCCGTCCTAGCGGTGTTGCCCGCCGCGCGAAACCTCAGACGGAGCTTTTCGCGGGCAGTGCGACGATGAGCAGGCCGCGCGGCCTGCTCGTTGCACTGTCGACGGTGCCGGCCGCCTTCCACAACCGCTGGGTCGGCACGAGGTATGGGCGATATGCGGCGTTGACGTCGCCGACGAAGACGAGATCCCGGTCGGCAAGATAGCCAAGCACCGGGGAGAAATGTCCATGGCCGCGCGCGAACAGCGGACCGCGATGGAAATTGACGACGATCCGG
>JBBQVB010000146.1:0-5859 GCA_038211965.1 Sphingomonadales bacterium | reverse complement strand
GACGATATTCATGCCGGCCGACTTCGCCGATGCGGCTAAAACAGGCGAACTGGATCTATCCGGCGGGCGAAGCGCGCCGACTGCGGTCGCCTCAACCCGGACCGACCCGGAAAGCGCAGAACTTGTTGCCGTCGAGGTCGCGGAAATAGGCCCCGTAGAAGGCCTGGTTGCCCTCCTCGCCGCGTACGCCGGGGGCACCTTCGTCGGTACCGCCCAGCGCCAGCGCCTTGGCGTGGAGCGCGTCGACCTTGGCGCGCTCGTCCATGACGAGCGCAATCATCGTGCCGTTGCCGACCGTCGCGGGTTTGCCGTCGTAGGGGGGGCCGACCGCGAGCATCGGCTTGTCCCACGCGCCGCCATAGGCGACCGCACCTGTCGGAAACTCCATCAGCCGCCCGATGCCGATCTCGCCGAACAGCGCGTCGTAGAACGCCGTCGCCTTCGAAAGGTCGTTGGTGCCGATATTGGCGTAGCCGATCATGTTGCCCCCGTGGTCGTTATCGAGTCGTAGCGACAGGATAGCGGCTCCCGACGACGCTGCGAAGCCGCCCGCCGGTGCGGTTTCACACCGGCGGGCGGCAGCGCTCATGCGGCGACGATCGCGTTGCGGCGGCGACGCGCAGCACCGCCGACCATCCCGAAGCCACCGATCATCAAGGCCCAGGTTGCCGGTTCGGGCACGTTCGAGGCGTCGGTGTAGAGTGACAGCTTGCCGAGAATATAGCCCGAGTTGATCTGTCGCTCGATCGTGGTGAAGCTCGTCACCGGATTGCCGCCGACGAGGAAGCCGACGATATCCAGCGTGTAATGCTCACCACCAATATCGAAGGTCTCCGACTGCGAATTGAAATTGACCGAGACGCGATCGGCGCAGCCGTTGATGTTGACACCCTGGCCATTGGCCCCGCCGTACGGGCACGGATCGAGGTTGTTGGTCGTTTCGTCGTGGGTGAAATTATAGGTAAAGCTCCGCGACCCCATCGAGACACCATCGACCGCCACGTCGGTCTTGAACAGCAGCTGGATGGTCGAGAGCGACGGCGCAAAGATCGGCACGTTGACGTGGTCGAAGCTGGCAATCGCCGTCGCGACCGACCCGCCCGGCGGGTTTACGGTCAACGGCGCGATGGCGACCGCGCCGAAATTATAGCCGCTCTGCCCCGAACCGGCATCACCGCCCCAGCGGGCCTGCGAGCTCGCCGTGCCATTGTTAATGTAGCTCGCCGCCGATCCGTCCTGGAGGACGCTGTTGAACAACGTCCCGGTGACATTGCTGAAGGTCACCACCGCAGCAGCGGCGGGCGATGCTGCCGATACCACTGCGCAAAATGCTGTGGCGAGCGCCGTGCCGCCGAATGTT
Source organism: Sphingomonadales bacterium (assembly GCA_038211965.1). Lineage (GTDB taxonomy): Bacteria > Pseudomonadota > Alphaproteobacteria > Sphingomonadales > Sphingomonadaceae > Glacieibacterium. Next base: position 4,499 of record JBBQVB010000146.1, on the reverse strand, counting down.
TTCATGTTAACTTCACGGTGTCGTCCCCCGACTCGATCATCGGTCCTCAGGACCGCTGATTAACGATACTGTAGCGAAACAATTAATAACGGAAAAGTGAAAAGTTCGTTACTGAGACGAACGACACGCAGCTTTGGTCGCTGAAGGACTGGAACGAAACGCGACCCCGCGCCATATTGCAGGCATGGTCGCCATCCAGATCCGCACCTCGCTCGCCGAACCCGAGAACACGGGGGCGTTCGTCCCGCACCGACCGGCACGGCCCGAGAAATCCGAAGGCGGGCGCGCGTTCCGCCTCGTCACCGACTATACCGCCGCCGGCGACCAGCCCACCGCCATCGCCGAGCTGGTGGCGCAGGCGGAAGCCGGCGAGCGCGATCAGGTGCTGCTCGGCGTGACGGGCTCGGGCAAGACCTTCACCGCCGCCAAGGTCATCGAGGCGGTGCAGCGCCCCGCCCTCGTCCTCGCGCCCAACAAGATCCTCGCGGCGCAGCTCTACGGCGAGTTCAAATCATTCTTCCCCGACAACGCCGTCGAGTATTTCGTCAGCTATTACGACTATTACCAGCCCGAGGCGTATGTGCCGCGCTCGGATACCTACATCGAAAAAGAATCCTCGGTGAACGAGGCGATCGACCGGATGCGGCATTCGGCGACGCGTGCGCTGCTCGAGCGCGACGACGTCATCATCGTCGCGTCGGTGTCGTGCCTTTACGGGATTGGCTCGGTCGAGACCTATAGTGCGATGACCTTCAGCCTCAAGAAGGGCCAGGGCGCCGACCGGCAGGAGATCGTCCGCAAACTCGTCGCGCTGCAATACAAGCGCAACGAAGCCGGGTTCGCGCGCGGCAATTTCCGGGTGCGCGTCGACAGCCTCGATCTCTTCCCGTCGCACTATGAGGACAGCGCGTGGCGCATCGGCTTCTTCGGCGACGAGATCGAGGCGATCACCGAGTTCGATCCGCTGACCGGGCAAAAGATCGCCGCGCTCGACTCGATCAAAATTTACGCCAATTCGCACTATGTGACGCCCGGGCCGACGCTCAAGCAGGCGAGCCTCGCGATCAAGCACGAGCTGACCGAGCGGCTCAAGGAGATGAATGCGGAAGGCAAATTGCTCGAGGCCCAGCGCCTCGAGCAGCGCACCAACTTCGACCTTGAGATGATCGCCGCGACGGGTAGCTGCGCGGGGATCGAGAACTACAGCCGCTTCCTGACCGGCCGCCTGCCCGGCGAGCCGCCGCCGACGCTGTTCGAATACCTTCCCGAAAACGCGCTGCTGTTCGTTGACGAGAGCCACGTCACCGTGCCGCAGATCGGCGGCATGTCGCGCGGCGACCACCGGCGCAAGCTGACCCTCGCCGAATACGGTTTCCGCCTGCCGAGCTGCATCGACAACCGGCCGCTGCGCTTCGAGGAATGGGAGGCGATGCGGCCGCAGACGGTGTTCGTCAGCGCGACGCCGGGCAAGTGGGAGATGGAGGCGACCGGCGGGGTGTTCGTCGAGCAGGTCATCCGCCCGACCGGGCTCGTCGATCCGCCGGTCGAGATCAAGCCCGTCGAGGATCAGGTCGAGGACTGCATCGCCGAGGCGCGGAAAGTCGCCGCCAACGGCTACCGCACCCTCGTCACGACGCTGACCAAGCGCATGGCCGAAGACCTGACCGAGTTCATGCACGAGGCGGGGCTGCGGGTGCGCTACATGCACTCGGACGTCGAAACGCTTGAAAGGATTGAGCTGATCCGCGACCTGCGGCTCGGCGTCTACGACGTGCTGGTCGGTATCAACCTGCTGCGCGAGGGGCTCGATATTCCCGAGTGCGGGCTGGTGGCAATCCTCGACGCCGACAAGGAAGGTTTCCTGCGCTCGGAGACGTCGCTGATCCAGACGATCGGCCGCGCGGCGCGCAACGTCGAGGGCCGCGTCATCCTCTACGCCGACCACGTCACCGGCAGCATGGAGCGCGCGATGGCCGAAACCGGGCGGCGGCGCGCTCGGCAGGAGGCGTACAACCTCGCGCACGACATCACTCCGACGACGATCAAGCGCAACATTTCGGACGTGTTGGCCGACGTGTCGCAGCGCGACAGCCTGACCGTCGACACCGGCGACGACGAAACGCCCAACCTCGTCGGCCACAACCTCAAGGCGTATATCAGCGACCTCGAGAAGCAGATGCAGACCGCCGCCGCCAACCTAGACTTCGAGATCGCCGCAGCGGTGCGCGACCAGATCCGGCGCTTGGAGGCCGACGACCTCGGCCTGCCCCCCGACCAGCGCAAGGCGCCGGTGCAGGGCCGCTCGATGGGGGGCGCGCCGGGAACGCGCACGACCCGCTTTGCCAAGATGAAGCAGAAGAGCAGCAAGCGATTCGGGGGCGCGCGGCGGTAGGGGCAGTCCGGTTCACGAGGTCAAGCAGGGTGCGGCGGTGTTCGCGGGCGGCGAGGGGGCACCAGTGCGCTTCGTCGGCGAGCCCGGACTGCGCTTCGAATCTGCCTTTGTCGGCGTCGACAGCGCCCGGCGGCGGGGGCGCGCGGTGATGGCGATTCACGGCGGCAAGCTCTACCTGATAACCCTCGGCAGCACGGCGCTGCACGATTTCGATGCGGCGCGCCCGGCATTCGATGCGATTGTCGCGACCGCAGCGGCGAACTAGACTGGCCTCTCGAAGTGGAGGGGCGGCAATGGCCGAAAATCAGACCCGAGCAACCGACGGCGATGTCGAAGCCTTCCTCGCCCGCGTCGCCGACCCCGTCCAGCGCGCCGATGCGGCGGCGCTCAGCGCGCTGATGCACCGCGCGACGGGCGCGCCGCCGGTAATGTGGGGTCCGGGCATCGTCGGCTTCGGCAGCCGCCACTACCGCACCGACGCCGGGCGCGAGGGCGATATCCTCCAAGTCGGGTTCGCGCCGCGCAAGGGCAAGCTCGTACTCTACGGCCTCGGCAGCCAATTCGCGCGCGACGACGTGCTGGCGCGGCTCGGCCGGCACGCGACGGGCAAGGGCTGCCTGTATGTCAAGCGCCTCGCCGACGTCGATGCAGACGTGCTCGGCGAGATGATCGCCGCCGTCGTCGCAGCCACGCCAGCCTGAAGCATCCGATCGTGGCGTTTCAGGCGAGCCCCTCGGTCGCGGCGATCGTCGCGCCGCCGAGCACGCGCGACCCGTCGTAGAACACCGCTGCCTGCCCCGGCGCGACGCCGTATTCGGGCACCGCGAAGGCCAGCCGCAGGCCGTCGAGGCGCGCTGCGACGGGCACCGCCATCGAGCGCACCTTGACCGTCACGTCGCCCGCCGCCGCCCCGTCGCCGAGCCAGTTGAGATCGTCGAGCCGCGCGGCGCCCACCGCCAGCGCGGCGCGCGGGCCGACCGTCAGCCGCCTCGCCTCGGGGTCGAGCCTGACCGCGTACAACGGCTCGGCAGTCCCGCCGATACCGATACCGCGCCGCTGCCCAACGGTGAAATTGATCAGCCCGTCGTGCGTCCCGATCACCTGCCCGCCAAGGTCGACGATCTCACCCGGCAATGCAGCATCGGGACGTAACACCCTCACGACGCTCGCATAGTCGCCGTTCGGTACGAAGCAGATATCCTGGCTATCGGGCTTGGCCGCAACCGCGAGACCGAGCCGCACGGCCTGCCTGCGCACCGCCGCCTTGCTCAAGCCGCCAAGCGGGAAACGCAGATAGTCGAGCTGTTCGCGCGACGTCGCATACAGGAAGTAGCTTTGGTCTTTCGCCGGGTCGACGCCGCGATGCAGTTCGGGACCGTACGCGCCGTCCTGCCGCCGGACGTAATGTCCCGTCGCCAGCGCGTCCGCGCCGAGGTCCTTCGCCACTGCCAGGAGGTCGCGGAACTTGACCGTCCGGTTGCACGTCACGCACGGCACCGGCGTATGGCCGCGCGCGTAGCTGTCGGCGAAATCGTCGATCACCGCCGCCTTGAAGGCGCTGGCGTAGTCGAGGACATAATGCGCGATGCCGAGCCGCGCCGCGACGCCGCGCGCATCGCGGATGTCCGCGCCGGCGCAGCATGCCCCGGCGCGCGGCGCGGCCTCGCCGCTGTCGTAGAGCTGGAGAGTGACGCCGATCGTTTCGCAACCCGCCTCGGCGCACAGCGCGGCGACCACCGACGAGTCGACGCCGCCGGACATTGCGACGACGACGCGACTGCCCCGGGGGGGCAGCACTGGGGCAGCTTCAAGCACGCGGGCGACGTAGGCCTGCGGCTCTGCGCGTCAAGCCTTAACCATGACGAACGCGCAAGCGCCGGTCGCTGCAGCCGTTCTGGGGTCGAGAGTATTTGGCGTACGAGAGGCTCAGCAATGGCAGCGGAGATTGGCAAGACGCGCCCCGAGATGGTGCCGGGGCCGCTCGGTCGCCCGCTGACGCGCGACGCCTTGCCGCCGCCCGATACGCGGCGCTGGGTGGTGCGACGCAAGGCCGAGGTGCTCGCGGCAATCGCCGGCGGGCTGCTTGGACGCGCCGAGGCGTGCCTGC
>JBBQVB010000145.1:0-5888 GCA_038211965.1 Sphingomonadales bacterium | reverse complement strand
ATCCATGTTACCGGCGTTGTAATACAGGCTCGCAAGCTGCGCTGGCGGCGCGCCGAGCGCTTCGAGTTCGCTCGCCGCCTGCCCGTAGCGACCGGCCTTGGTATAGACATACGCCGCCATCTTGCCGACCGTGGTGCGTTCCTCAGGGGTGTGCGCTGCGGCGCGCGCCGTGTTGATCGAGGCGATTGCAGCGGCAGCGTTGCCCGACCCGGCAGCGCGGGATGCCGCCTGGAGCGGCACGCCGACCGCCTTCGATACGGCGGCGAGCGCGGGGCCAGCAGCGATCAGCGCGGCGGCGGCAACGAGCGACTTGACGGCGTTCATGAAAACCCTCTCGGCGGAATTGGTGACGATGTTGGCGACGCGCTGGAATAGCTGTGTCCGGGTGGCTGACGCCTGAACGGACGCGCGCGACATTAATCGAAGCGCGCCGTCATGCAAACGCCAAGGTTGCCGCCGTGGGTCCGGGCGCTTAAGCCGCGCGCAACAAAACGGGGAGCAGCCATTTGACGCGCGCATTCGTGTTTCCAGGGCAGGGCAGCCAGGCGGTCGGCATGGGCCACGCGCTCGCCACCGCCAGCCCGCATGCCCGTGCCGTCTTCGAGGAGGTCGACGACGCGCTCGGTGAGAAACTTTCGGCGCTGATGTTCGGCGGACCGGAAGATGATCTCAAGCTCACCGAGAATGCCCAGCCGGCGATCATGGCGGTCAGTATCGCCGCGCTGCGCGTGCTCGAAGCCGAGGGCGGCATCGTGCTCGCCGACAAGGCGGCTTTCGTCGCGGGCCACAGCCTCGGCGAATACAGCGCGCTGTGCGCTGCGGGCGCGCTGAGCCTCGCCGACACCGCGCGGCTGCTGCGCCTGCGCGGTCGCGCGATGCAGGCGGCAGTGCCCGTCGGCGACGGCGCGATGGCGGCGCTGCTCGGGCTGCCGCTCGATGCGGTGCTCGAAGTTGCGGCGGCAGCAGGGCAGGGCCAGGTCTGCGCGGCGGCGAACGACAATGCGCCGGGGCAGGTCGTCGTCTCGGGGCATACCGAGGCCGTGGCGCGCGCGATCTCGCTGGCCCGCGCGCGCGGCGCGAAGCACGCGATCCTGCTGCCCGTGTCGGCGCCCTTCCACTGCGCGATGATGCAGCCGGCTGCCGATGCCATGGCCGAAGCGCTGGCGACAGCGCGGCTGGATGCGCCGACGGTAACGCTCGTCGCCAACGTCACGGCGGCAGCGGTCGACGATGCCGCAAAAATCCGCGGTCTGCTGGTCGAGCAGGTCACCGCGATGGTGCGCTGGCGCGAGAGCGTACTGTCGATGACGGCTGCAGGGGTCGACCAGTTCGTCGAGCTGGGTGGCAAGGTGCTCGGTCCCCTCGTCAAGCGGATCACCCCCGACGCGACGAGCCTCGGCGCGGTCGACATGGCGGGCGTCGAGGCGATCGCCAAAATTCTCTAAGACTTCCGAAAGGCTGTTCAGCGATGAGTGACCGCGACGAGGCTCGTGGGGAGACGCCGGTGACGGCAACGACGATGTTTGCGCTCGACGGCATGACGGCGCTGGTGACGGGCGCATCCGGCGGCATCGGCGCGGCAATCGCGCGCGCATTGGCAAAGCAGGGCGCGCGCGTCGCGCTGTCGGGAACGCGCCTGCTGCCGCTCGATGCGCTGGCGGCGGAACTGCCAGGGTCGGTGGTGTTGCCGTGCGACCTGTCCGACACCAGGGCGGTCGATGCGCTGGTGCCGGCCGCCGTCGCGGCGCTCGGGCAGCTCGACATCCTTGTCAACAACGCCGGTGTGACCCGCGACAATCTCGCGATGCGCATGAAGGACGAGGAGTGGCGTACCGTCATCACGGTCAATCTTGAAGCCGCTTTCCGCCTGTGCCGCGCGGCGTGCAAGCCGATGATGAAGGCGCGCTTTGGACGCATCGTCAACATCACGTCGGTCGTCGGCGTCACCGGCAATCCGGGCCAGGTCAACTATGCTGCGTCGAAAGCCGGTCTGATCGGTCTGTCGAAGGCGCTGGCGCAAGAGGTCGCGACGCGCGGTATCACCGTCAATTGCGTCGCGCCGGGGTTCATCGTGTCGCCGATGACCGATGCTTTGCCCGAGGCGCAAAAGGATGCGCTGACCGCGCGCATTCCCGCTGGACGGCTTGGCGAAGGCGCCGACATCGCGGCGGCGGTGGCGTGGCTGGCATCGCGCGAGAGCGCCTATGTCACCGGGCAGACGCTGCACGTCAACGGCGGGATGGCGATGATCTGACCTTTACTCGGCGGTGAAGGAGGCCGGGGGAAGTTGGCCTTGCCACGCCGCACGCCCGCCGCTATCCGAATGGGTAACAACCGGGGGCGGCGACGCCTGCCAAAAATCTGGAGAGGGTAGTCATGACCGATGTCGCCGATCGCGTGAAGAAAATCGTCGTCGAGCATCTCGGCGTCGATGCCGACAAGGTCACCGACGATGCGAGTTTCATCGATGATCTCGGGGCCGACAGCCTCGACACCGTCGAACTGGTGATGGCGTTCGAGGAGGAATTCGGTGTCGAAATCCCCGACGACGCCGCCGAGAAGATTCTTACCGTCAAGGACGCCATCGGTTTCATCAATACGCATCACAAGGCCTGAGCCTGCGGGCGCGACAGCGCCACGGGGCCTGTTGCCCCGGCCAACACGGCCTTCCGCGATCGCGGGGGGCCGTTTTGCGTTAAGCTCCGGTTGATCGAGAGGAGAGCGGATGCGTCGTGTCGTGATAACGGGCGTGGGCATGGTGACCCCGTTGGGCAGCGCGGTGGAGACCGTGTGGGCGAACATCCTCGCGTCGAAGTCGGGGGCGCGGCCGATCACCCGTTTCGACGCCAGTGGTTACGTCTGTCGCATCGCTTGCGAGGTATTGCGCGGCGACGGCAGCGGCGACACCTTCAATGCCGACACACGCGTCGACTACAAGGTGCAGCGCCAGGTCGATCCGTTCATCACCTACGGTATCGACGCCGCAGGCCAAGCGCTTGAAGATGCAGGCCTGACCGACATGTCGGAGGCGGAACGCTTTCGTGCTGGCTGTTCGATCGGGTCGGGCATCGGCGGACTGCCGGGGATCGAGGAAGAGTCGATCGTCCTCCACGAAAAGGGCCCGCGCCGTGTCTCGCCGCACTTCGTCCATGGCCGCCTGATCAACCTGATCTCGGGGCAGGTCAGCATCAAATACGGACTGATGGGGCCGAACCACGCGGTTGTCACCGCCTGCTCGACGGGAGCGCACGCGATCGGCGATGCGGCGCGGATGATCGCACTCGACGATGCCGACGTGATGTTGGCGGGCGGCGCGGAGGGCGCGATCTGCCCGCTCGGCATCGCAGGGTTCAGCCAGGCACGCGCGCTGTCGACGGGCTTCAACGACACACCCGAAAAGGCGTCGCGCCCCTACGACAAGGATCGCGACGGGTTCGTCATGGGCGAGGGCGCCGGCGTCGTCGTGCTTGAGGAATACGAGCGGGCGAAGGCGCGCGGTGCGAAAATCTACGGCGAGGTCATCGGCTACGGCCTCACCGGCGACGCGTACCACGTCACCGCCCCGCATCCGCAGGGTTCGGGCGCCTTCCGATCGATGGAAATGGCGTTGCGCAAGGCAGGGCTCAATCCCGCCGACATCGATTATATCAACGCGCACGGGACTTCGACGCCGATGGGCGATGAGCTTGAGCTAGGCGCGGTGCGGCGGCTGTTCGGCGCGGCGATCGGGACGGTCAGCATGTCGTCGACCAAGTCGGCGATCGGCCATTTGCTCGGCGGTGCCGGGGCGGTCGAATCGATCTTCTGCCTGCTCGCGCTGCGCGACCAGATCGTGCCGCCGACGCTCAATCTCGACAATCCGTCGGATGGATGCGCCGGGGTCGATCTCGTGCCGCATGTCCCGAGGCGTCGCGCGGTAAACGCCGTGCTCAACAACAGTTTCGGCTTCGGCGGGACCAACGCGACCCTCGTCTTCCGCGCCGTATGAGGATGCGGCGCGCTGCGCTGGCGTTCGCGCTGCTGCTGGCGCTGCTCGGCCTGCCGTTGCTTGTCGCGCCGTGGTTCGGCGGACCCGACAAGCCAGTGCGGATGGTCGATGTCACGATCCGGCCGGGCACGAGCTTCAACGGTGCGGCGGCCCAGCTCGAAGGTGCGGGCGTGGTCGAATCGGCATCGCAATTTCGGTTGCTGGCGCGCATCTTCGGCAAGACGACGGCGGTGAAGGCAGGGGTGTACCGGTTCGCGCGCGGCGACGGCTGGGGGCATTATCTCAGCAGCCTGCAGGGCGGCAAGGTCGTCAGTTACCGCATCACTATCCCCGAAGGGTGGCCCGCCGTGCTGGTCGCCGACCGGTTGCGTGCCGAGACGCAGCTCAAGGGCGATATCGGAGTTCCCGCCGAAGGCACGGTACTGCCCGATACCTATGACTTCGAGGCGGGCGAATCGCGCGCCGCGGTCCTCAAGCGGATGCAGGCGGCGATGACCGCGAAGCTCGCGGCATTGTGGAAGACGCGCAGTATGACGACCGTCGTCAAATCTCCCGGCGAAGCCGTGACGCTCGCCTCGATCGTCGAGAAGGAAACCGGCAAGCCCTCAGAACGGCGTGTCGTTGCAGGTGTTTATTCGAATCGGCTCAGACAGGGAATCAAGTTGGATGCCGACCCGACGGTGATCTATCCGCTGACCAAGGGCCGACCGCTCGGTCGCCGGATCCGCGCCAGCGAACTGCGCGCCGATACCGGCTACAATACTTATTTGAAGCCCGGCCTGCCGAAGGGTCCGATCGCGAATCCCGGTGCCGCATCGCTCGCTGCCGTGCTCGATCCTGCGCCGACAAAGGCGCTGTATTTTGTCGCCGACGGCACCGGCGGGCATGTCTTTGCCGACACGCTCGCTGAACATAATGCCAATGTTTCCAAATGGTACGCGATCCGGCGTGCGCGCGGGGAGATGTGAGCCGACGACCACGACCTCGGGCGAGCCCCTCGGCGTTCGCGAAACCGTCGCGTCGCGGGTCGACCCAGGGCGTGTTGCTGCGCCTGCTCGCGCTCGTCGCGGTTCTGTGGTTCGGCGGGTTCCTTTGGTTCACGCTGACGCTGGCGCACGACGCGCCCGTCGCACTCGCAACCGATGCAGTAGTGGTCCTCACCGGCGGACCCAAGCGTCTGGCGCGTGGCGTCCAAGTGCTGAGCGTCGGCAGCGCCCGGCGGATGCTTGTCTCGGGGGTCAATCCCGGCGTTACCGACACCGCGCTCGCGGCGGCGGTCGAAGCGCCGCGCGGGCTGTTCGACACCAAGGTCGATCTCGGCTTTGCGGCGATCGACACGCGCTCGAATGCCGAGGAGACGACGGCGTGGATGGTGCGTCACCGCTATCGCTCGCTCCGGCTGGTGACGTCGGCAGCCCACATGCGACGCGCGCGGCTCGAGCTCAACGCGCGGTTGCCGCGCACGATTTCGATCCTGCCCGATGCGGTACCGGTAGAGGCCGAAGGGCCAAGTCTGGCGCGCGAATACAACAAGTTCGTGCTGCGCTGGGCGGCGCTGCAACTGGGGGTCGAATGACCGCGCTGCTGCGCTCGCTGCTCTACACGCTGTTGTTTTATCTGGGCTCGGCGCCGATCGTGATTGCCGCCGGGATTGCCGCGCCGCTGTCGCGGAGATGGCTGCGCTATTTGTCCAAGCTCTGGTCGCGCTGGTTCGTCTGGACGACGCGCCACATCCTCGGCATCCGCCTCGTCGTCGAGGGCGAGGTGCCGCAGCGCGCTGTCATCATCGCCGCCAAGCACCAATCGGCCTACGAGACGATCCTCGTGCTGTTCCTGTTCGACGACCCGGCGACGGTGATGAAGGCGGAACTGCTCAAGATCCCGGTCTGGGGCTATGTCG
>JBBQVB010000144.1:0-5965 GCA_038211965.1 Sphingomonadales bacterium | reverse complement strand
TCGGCCAGCGCCGCCGGCTGAGCGGCGACCGCATCGTCGATCAACCCGCGCAGGTCGCGCAGGCAGCCGTGGAGATCGTCCTGCGTGCTCGGCATCGCGGCGCGCAGGTTCATGCAGCCGTGGATCTGCCCCGCCGCCTCGCGGAAGCTGACCCGCACGCCGTGCGCGACGAGCTTGGCGGCGTAGGCGCGGCCCTGATCGCGCAGCGGGTCGAGCCCGCAGGTGAACACCATCGCGGGCGGCAATCCCGCGAGGCTGTCGGCGTGGTGCGGCGACGCATAGGCGTGCCGAAAGTCGGGCGTCGCGCCCATATAGTGTTCGGTGAACCAGCGCATCCCCTCGGCGCTGAGCAGATAGCCGTCGCGGAACTCGTCCATCGACCCGCCGTTCGCGGTCATGTCGGTGCCGGGATAGATCAGCCATTGCGCGAGGATCGGCACCGGCAGCTTGCCGTGAAGCTGCTGCGCGATGACCGCCGCGAGGTTGCCGCCCGCGCTGTCGCCCGCCGGCACGATTCCGGTGACCGTGTGGCCGATCTCGGCGGGCGAGGCCGCGAGCCAGCGTGTTGCGGCGAGGCAGTCCTCGGTCGCGGCGGGGAAGGGGTGCTCGGGGGCGAGGCGATAGTCGACGCTGAGCACCGTTAGCCCAAGGACGCGCGCGGTCTCGGCGCACAGCGCATCGTGCGTTTCCAGATCGCCGATGACCCAGCCGCCGCCGTGGTAGAAGGCCACCACCGGCCCGGCGGCGGGGTCGGCGACCGCACCGTACAGACGCGCGGGGATGGCGTGGCCGTGCGGCGACGGGATGGTCAGGTCGAGGACGCGCGCCAGTTCGCCACGCGGGCGCTCGGTGAGCTGCGTCATCTGGCGCATCATCGCGCGCGCGGTTGTCGGATCCACCTCGTGCATCTGCGGCCCGGGCGCATTGTTGAGCATGTTCAGGACGGCTTGGACGTCGGGACGGACGAAAGGCATGGCGCGGGCTCCCAAGGGTTGGCGTCCATCATACTGGCGCGGGCGCGACCGGCAAGGCGAAGCTCCGCGCCATCAGGCCGCGCCACAGCCACGCCTGTACCCCGGCGCGCACGACGAAGGTCAGCGCATAGCTCGCCCACAGCCCGTCGTTGCCCCAGTCGCGCAACAGCCACAGTGCAAGTCCGAACGCGGCGAACGACCACGCCATGCTGACCAGCATCGCGCGCGTCCAGCTCGCCCCGATGAACAGTCCGTCGAAGACGAAGCTGGCGCACGCGAGCAGCGGCAGGACGACCAGCCAGCCGCGATAGTCGCCGAGCGCCGCGACGACGCGCGGATCGCGGCTGAACAGCCCCGTCAGGGCGTCGCCGCCGCCCGCGAAAACCAGCCCGAGCAGCAGCGCCGTCGCGACCATCCAGCCGAACAGGCGGCGGGTTAGGCCTGCGAACGCGGTCTCGTCGCGCGCGCCATAGGCCTCGCCGCCGAGCACCTGCGCCGCCGCCTCGAAGCCGTCGAGGATCATCCCCGCAATCAGGAAGAGTTGCCACAGCACGGCGTTGGCGGCGAGGATCACGCTGCCCTGCGCCGCCCCGGCGCGGGTGAAGATCATGATCGATCCGAGCAGCACGAGCGTCCGCAGGAACAGGTCGCGGTTGAGACGCAGCAGCGCCGCGACCTTGGCCGCCGTCCACGTCGCGGCGTCGCGAACGACGGCGCGGAACAGGCGCGCGGGCGGCGACGCGGCGACGATGCCGCCGAGCACGACCAGCTTTAGCCACTCGGCGGCAAGGCTCGCCGCGGCGACCCCGCGCACGCTCCACCCCGGTCCTGCGACGAGCCACAGCGCCAGCGCGATGTGGAGGAGATTATAGCCGATCTCGACCGTCAGCACCGCGCGCACGCGCCGCCGCCCGATCAGCCAGCCGCTGAACGTCGTGTTGACGACGGCGGCGGGCAGCGCCCACCAGCGCAGCGCGAGATAGGCGCTCGCACCGTGCGCGACGTCGCCCGTCGCGCCCAGCCCCGCGATGCCGAGCGGAACGGCGACCCAGCGCAACGCCGCGACCACGACGGCGAACAGCAGCGCCAGGGCCAGCGCACGCGCCAGCACCGCCGCCTGCTCGCGCGTATCGCCGCGCCCGGCCGCCTGCGCGGTCAGCCCGGTAGTGCCGAAGCGCAGGCAGACGCTCAGCCCCGCGACGAAGAAGAACAGCTTCGCCCCGATTTCGACCGATGCCTGGAGATCGGCCTGCCCGAGCTGCCCGATCACCCAGACATCGGCGAGCCCAACCGCAGCGATTGCGACGTTGGTCAGCATCGCGGGCAGCGCGACGGACAGGATGGCGCGGTTGGGGGACACCGGGCACTTTACCAGTATCGACCGGCGTAAGCCCTCGAAAATATCAAGCGTTTGCTGGGCGCGCGCGCCAGCGCTCCACCGGCGCCGCGACATAACTTGACCAGACGTAGCGCCACGGCACGACAATCGGCGTCAGGACTACCGCGACGAAACAGGCAAGGGCATTGCTCCACGCCCCCTCGGTCATCCGACCGTCAGCGTAGAGCGGTGCGGCCACGAAGCCGAACCATAACAGTTTCCAGCCGAATTCGTAGAGGACGATGGGCAGCAGCCTGAGCGGGTAGCGCAGCCCCAGCAGCGCGAAAGGCGACAGCGCGGCGAGCAGACTGAACTGCGCGCCCATTGCCAGGCCCACTCGGGCGTATGGCTGACGAGATCCGGCCAGAACACCATCGCGGTCCCCCCGCCGATGAGCGCGTAATAGGCGCGCAGGATATTGAGGCGCAGCGGCGACACGTCCGGGGCGCGGGACATTCCGTGGGGCGTCATTTCACCCGACCTCCTTGAGGATGGTTTGGACGCTGAGGATTGCGCGCGACTGCTGTGCGATTTCGGCCTCGATGGCTTCGAGCGTGCCGGTCAGTCGGACGATTTGCGACGCGTTGGTTTCGGCCAGCATCTTGAAGTCGAGCGTTTCGGCGTGGTTGGCGCGCGCGGCTGCGTAGGACGAGGCACCGCCCTTGCCGAAAATGTGTCGGAAATCTTTACACTTCGTAAATTATCGTTTCGGTAACTGACTGAATTTGTTTCGATATGGTTAATGGCACAATCCTTGCATATCGATTGACGGCGTTCGGTGTGTGCAACATCACGATGGGGAAATTGCCATGAAAACCACCATTTTCTCATTGCTGGGAGCAGCGCTGCTCGCCGCGACCGCCCCGGCGCACGCCGTCGTGGGCTATGCCGACACCGTCCTTGCCTTTTTCGACTCGGGCCAGGGTCCGATGCCGGGTCCGTACGGCGGCACTTTCCCCGGCAGCTTCCCGGTGTCGGTATCGACCTCCGTGGTGCTCGGCCCGACCGCCCCCGTCGCCGATTTCCTGTCGTTGCCGACCGGCAGCTATGTCACCGTCGGCTTCACCGATGAAACCGTGATCGACGGTGTCGGCAACGACATCTTCATCGGCGAAGTTGGTGCGAGCGGCGAGCGCGCCAATGTGTTCGTGTCGTCGGACTACATCAACTTTGTCTTCCTCGGCGTCGCGCTCGACAGTGCCTCGACGGCCTTCGATCTCGCCAGCATCGGGTTCGCGAGTCCCGTCGTCGCGATCAAGATCGTCGGGCTGGACAATTTCGGTGGTTCGCCGGGCTTCGACGTCGATTACGTTCAGGTCCTGCCGGGATCGATCGGCGGCGCGGTCCCCGAGCCCGCGACGTGGGCGATGCTGATCGCCGGCTTCGGTCTCGTCGGCACCGGCATGCGTCGCCGCAGCGCCATCACGGCCTGAGACCGGCGTCGGCAACCGCGCGACGATGGCGGCGGGTTCCGGCCCGCCGCCATTCTCGTCGGCCCGGGCCGCCAGCGGCATCGCGTCGCTTGCTGCACGCACCGTACCGCCATAGCTCGACGGCGTGACCTTCGCCCTCGTCCACCACCCCGATTACGTCGCACCGCTGCCGCCGGGGCATAGTTTCCCGATGGACAAGTACGGTCTGCTGATGCGGGCGCTCGGCGAGTTGGCAGCGGACTTCGTTTTGCGCACTCCCGACGCCGTGCCGCTCGACTGGATTTCGGCGGTGCACGACCCCGCCTATGTCGCCGCCGTGTTCGACGGCACGCTCGACCCCGCGGTCGAGCGGCGCATCGGCTATCCGGTCACCCGGCGCATCGCGCGGCGCTCGCGGCTGGTCAGCGGGGGGACGTGGCTCGCGGCGCATCTCGCGCTCCGGCACGGCTATGCGGCGAACAGCGCCGGCGGCAGTCACCACGCGCTGCCGTCGGGAGGCGCGGGCTATTGCGTGTTCAACGATCTCGGCGTCGCGGGGGCGCGCCTGCTCGCCGACGGCAGCGTCGCGCGGCTGCTGATCGTCGACCTCGATGTCCATCAGGGCGACGGAACGGCAGAAATCTTTGCGCACGAGCCGCGCGCGCTGACCTTCTCGATGCACGCCGCGAAGAACTTCCCCGTTCGCAAGGCGCACTCGACGCGCGATGTCGAACTGCCCGACGGGATGGGGGATGACGCGTATCTCGGCGTGCTGGCGGACGAGCTGCCCAAGCTGCTCGACGCGCACGCGCCGCAGCTCGTGCTGTATCAGGCAGGCGTCGACCCGCACGCCGACGACCGGCTCGGACGGCTGGCGCTGACCGACGCGGGTCTCGCGCGCCGCGACGCCTATGTCATCGAGCAGTGCCGCGCGCGCGGCATCGCGGTCGCATCGACGCCGGGCGGCGGCTACGGCGCCGACAAGGCCGAAGTCGCGGCGCGCCATGCTCGCAGCATCGTCGCGATGGCCGCGGCCGCCGCGCGCTATGGCACGCTGTCATAAAAACTACTTTGCCCGCCAGTTGACGGGGGCGTAAAGCTGCCGCCAACAAAGCTCCTTGGGATGTACGCATGGCAACGGCGTTCAGCGACGTTTTCGATCACCAGAATGACAAACCCGCCGAGGCCGAGGCGGTGGTGGTCCGCTTCGCAGGCGACAGTGGCGACGGAATGCAGCTGACGGGGGGGCAGTTCACGCTGTCGTCGGCGCTCAGCGGCAACGATTTCGCGACATTTCCCGACTTTCCCGCCGAAATCCGCGCGCCGCAGGGGACGACCTTCGGCGTGTCGGCGTTCCAGATCAACTTTGGGTCGGTCGACATCGAGACCGCGGGCGACGAACCCGACGTGCTCGTCGCGATGAACCCGGCAGCGCTCAAGACCAACATCGGCGCGCTCAAGCAGGGCGGACTGGCGATCATCGACACCGGCGAGTTCGGGCCGCGCAACCTCGCCAAGGCGGGCTACGCGGTCAATCCGCTCGAGGACGGTAGCCTCGCCAAATGGCAGATCCTCGCCTTCGATATCAGCGCGCAGACGCTGATGGCGGTCAAGCCTTTCGGGCTGGGCAACAAGGAGGCGCTGCGCTGCAAGAACATGTGGACGCTCGGCCTCGCGCTGTGGATGTTCGACCGTGACCGCAAGCCGTTGATCGACTGGCTGGCCACCAAATTCTCGAAGAACCCGGTGCTCGCGCAGGCCAATGCCGCCGCGCTCAACGCCGGTCACGCCTACGGCGAGACGGCGGAGATCGGCGGGCCGCTCAAGCAGTATCACGTCGACGCGGCGGTTGCCGAGCCCGGCTATTACCGCACCGTCACCGGCGGTGAGTCGCTGGCGCTGGGCCTCGTCGCGGGGGCGAAGCTCGCGGGGCTCGAGATGTTCTTCGGCTCGTACCCGATCACGCCGGCCTCGCCGATCCAGCACAATCTGGCGCGGTTGAAGGAGTTCGGCGTCACCACCTTCCAGGCCGAGGATGAGATCGCCGCGATCTGTTCGGCGATCGGGGCGAGCTATGCCGGACAGCTTGGGGTAACTTCCTCGTCGGGCCCGGGGATCGCGCTCAAGACCGAGGCGATCGGCCTCGCCGTCATCACCGAACTCCCGCTCGTGATCGTCAATTCGCAGCGCGGCGGCATTGG
>JBBQVB010000143.1:0-6002 GCA_038211965.1 Sphingomonadales bacterium | reverse complement strand
GGTTGACGAGAAGGAGACCGGTGTTGCCGTGGCGAACGGCGGGGTGGTCGGGGGGGAAACTCACCTGCCCCCCTCCCTCTTCAGGGAGGGGTTGGGGTTGGGTGCGCGGCGCTTCGCCGCGCGGGCGCCAGCGCCTGCTCCGTAGGAGAAAGACAAGGGCTCGCCGAAAGGCTCGCACCCACCCCCGACCCCACCCGGAAGAGGGAGGGGGGAAGAAATTGCTGCCACGTTCACGCCCGGTGCGCGAACGGCAGGTCGCGCAGCCGCAGGCCGGTCGCCGCGAAGATCGCGTTGCCCACCGCTGCCGCGATGGGCGGCGTGCCGGGCTCGCCCACCCCGCCGAGCGGCGCATCGCTCGGCATCAGGATACAGGCGATCTCGGGCGTCTCGGCGAGCGTCGGCAGCGGATAGCTGTCGAAATTACCCTGCTCGGCAACGCCTTCCCTAAAGGTGATGCGGCCCTTGCATGCCGCACTCAGCCCGTAGATGATCGCGCTTTCGAGCTGCGCGCGGACGATGCCGGGATTGACGACGGGGCCGCAATCGATCGCTGCCCAGACCCGCGTCACCTTCGGCACACCCTTGACTATCGTGACTTCGGCAACTTCGGCGACGACGCTGCCGAAGCTCTCGACCATGGCGACGCCGCGACCTGTCCCCGGCTCGACCTGACCGAGCGGTCCGCTCGCCGCCAGCACGGCGCGCAGCACGGCGGCGTGGCGCGGGCTGTCCTTGAGCAGTGCGAGCCGGAACGCACCGGGATCGCTGCCCGCTGCATGCGCCAGTTCGTCGACGAAACTCTCGACGAAAAACCCCGAGAAGCTGTGCCCGACCGAGCGCCAGAAGCCGAGCGGGACATGCGTCTCGACCAGCGCATGTTCCGCCACGAAGCCGGGGATCGCGTAAGGCAGCGCCTGCGTCCCGTCGACGGCCTGCGCGCCCGCCTTGGGCTTGCCTCCCATCGCGGGGATGTTGCGCGTCATGAAGCTTGCGCCGGTGTCGTCGATGGCGACGCGGCTGCCCCACGCCGCAAGGTGCTTGTCGGCCCCCAGTACGCCGCGCATCCGCGCTGCGGCGGCGGGGCGGAAGCGGTCCTGCGCGAAATCTTCCTCGCGCGTCCAGATCAGTTGGACGGGGGCCTTGACCGCGCGCGCGATCAACGCCGCCTGCACGCAGACGTCGCTCTCGGCCTTGCGCCCGAAACCGCCGCCGAGCAGCGTCGGGTGGACCGTCACCGCCGTCTCCGCAATCCCGAGCGCCTTGGCAACCGCCCAGGTGACCAGCGTGATCGACTGTGTCGGCGCCCAGATCTCGGCCGTGCCGCCCTCGATGCGCGCGGTGGCGTTCATCGGCTCCATGCACGCGTGCGCCGCGAAGGGCACGCTATAGTCGGCGGTAATCACGCCAGCGCCGGTCAGCGCGGTGTGGTCGCCATGCTCGGCGACGACGATGGCGGGCGCCGCCAGGGCCGCCTTCAGCGCCGGCTCGATCCACGGCCCGGCCGGTTTGGCGCGCGTTGCAAAACTCGTCTTGACCTGTTCCAGCGCGGTCTTCGCCGCGTAGAAGCCATCGGCGACGCACGCGACCCACGTCGGCCCCTTGACGATCCGCACCCCCGCCGGTGCGGTTGCCGAGCGCAGCGCCGGATCGCCGACTGGGCCCGAGCGCACCGCCGCGTATTTCATGCCCGGCAGGCGCACGTCGAGACCGAAGCGCGCCGTGCCGTCGACCTTCGACGGAATATCGAGGCGCTGAGGCGAGCGACCCATCAGTGTCCGCGAGTTCACCGGCCGCAGCGTTGGCGACGACGGTGCGTCGAACGCCGCTGCCTTCGCGGCGAGGTCGGCGAATTTCGCCTGCCGGTTCTTGTAGATCACGAAGCCGCCGCGCGTGTCGCACGCGCGCGCATCGACGCCCCAGTCCTTTGCCGCCGCCATGCACAACATCTCGCGCGCGCTTGCGCCGGCCAGCCGAAGCGTGTCGTGGAAGCCGCGCACCGACGTGCTGCCGCCGGTCATCTGGACGTCGAAGCGCTCGGCGAGCGTCTGCACCGCCCACGTCCCGACGCCGCGCATCGCGGCAGGCATTGCCGCCGCCATGTCGAGCGCCATGCCCTTGTTGGCATAGACCGGATGCAGCGGCGCAGGCTCGACCCCGACCGTCGCCCAGTCGGCCCCGAGTTCGTCGGCGACGATCTGCGGCAGCGAGGTATAGACCCCCTGGCCCATCTCGGCCTGCGGGACCGCGACGATGATGCGCCCGTCGCTGCCGATCTTGAGGAAGCCGTTGATACGCGTCTCGTCGGCGGCTGCCGTCCAGTTGAGCGCGCGGCTGCGCGGCCAGACCGCGTAACCCACGACGAGACCGATCCCGACGCCACCGCCGACGAGGAAGCGACGGCGCGTGACGCGGCGCGGGCGGGGTGTCGGTTCGGGGTCGGAACGGGCCATGTGCGATGGATAGCGCGTGTTCCGGCGCTTGTCGAAGGCAGGTGCTTGGCATTGTGTCGCGGGGCGGCTTATGACAGTCGGCAATGCAAGTTTCCGACGCCGTCACGCCTGCTGCCCCGGGCGAGGGTCTCCCGAGCCATACCGAAGGCAGTTTCGGCGACGGCAGCGGCGCGGCGCGCGATTTCCGCCTGATGGCCGATCAACTTCCGGTGCTGTGCTGGATGGCGAACGGCGACGGCTATATCTTTTGGTATAACCGCCGCTGGTACGAGTACACCGGCACGACCCCTGCCGAGATGACCGGCTGGGGCTGGCAGTCGGTTCACGATCCGGCGAAACTCGACGAGGTGATGGCGCGCTGGACCGATGCCGTGGCACGCGGCGAACGCTTCGAAATGACCTTACCGCTGCGCGCCGCCGATGGCAACTTTCGCCCCTTCTTGACGCGCGTCGAGCCGGTCCGCGACAACGCCGGGCGAGTGACGCGCTGGTATGGCATCAACACCGACTTGAGCGGCGAGGTTGCGCTCGCGACGCGCCTCGGCGAGTCGAAGGCGGCACTCGAGGCGTTCTTCGAAACGGCGGGCATCTACGTTGCGGTGCTCGATCTCGACGATGACGATTTCACCTTTCTCCTCGCCAATCGCCGAATGTCGCGTTTCTGGGGGGCCGAAGAGGTCGCCGGGCGCAGCGCGAGAAGCCTGTCCGATGGCAAGCTGCCCCGCTCGATGCTCCCCGCGATGCACGCCGCGGCGCAGGCGGCGCGTCCGACGACGACCGAATATCCGTTCAATGCCCCGGATGGGCAGCGGCGCTGGTTCACCGCGACGCTGACGCCGATGCCGCGCGGGCTGTCGGGTCGCCCGCGCATCTCGATCGCCAGCCTCGACATCACCGCGCGCAAGTCCGCCGAGGCGGCGCTGGCGCAGGCGCTCGAGACCAAGGACGTGCTGCTCCACGAGGTCAACCACCGCGTCAAGAACAGCCTCCAGCTGGTCACCGCGCTGCTTTCGCTGCAGGCGGCGCAGGCGAAGGAGCCGGTGCTGCGCGGCAGCCTGCTCGAAGCGCGCGGGCGTGTCGCGGTCGTCGCGTCGATGCACGAGCGCCTCTACTCGACGAGCCAGCACGACCGCGTCGACCTCGTCGCCTACCTGCGCGAACTGGCCAACGAGAACGTCGCGGCGCACGATGCGGGCCGGATCACGCTCGACTTCGACGCTGACGAGGACATGGTGCTGCCGCTGACGCAGGCGGTACCGCTGGCGCTAGTGGTCAGCGAGTTGCTGACCAATGCATTCAAATATGCCTTCCCCGGCGACGTGGCAGGGCAGGTCTGCGTTTCGTTGCGCCGGACTGACGAGGGCCTGCGGGTCACCGTCGCCGACGACGGCGTCGGGCTGCCCGCCGGGTTCAGCCTGTCGAACGCGACGGGGCTGGGCATGAAGATCGTTCGCGCCTTGACGCGGCAGGTAGGGGCGACCGTCGTGATCGAGGACGCAATGCCGGGCGCGCGGTTCCTGGTGACGATGGAAGGCTGACCTTTCTTCTCCCTCCCCTCTCTCGGTTCGCGAAGGCTTACCGGGAGGGGAGTGGGAAGAATTACGCCGCGAACTGATTCATCGTGTTGTGCGCGCCGCCGGCCTTCAGCGCGGCCTCGCCGGCGAAATATTCCTTGTGATCGTCGCCTAGATCGCTGCCCGACATGTTCTGGTGCTTGACGCAGGCGATGCCCTGGCGGATTTCGGCGCGCTGGACGTTCTTGACGTACCCCAGCATCCCCGCCGCGCCGAAATACTCGCGCGCCAGATTGTCAGTCGACAGCGCCGCAGTGTGATAGGTCGGCAACGTGATCAGGTGGTGGAAGATCCCCGCGCGCTTCGCGGCGTCAGACTGGAAGGTGCGGATGCGTTCGTCGGCCTCGATGCCCAGTTCGGTCGCATCGTAGTCGACGCTCATCAATCGCGCGCGGTCGTAGGCGCTGACGTCGGTTCCCGCCGCAACCCACGCGTCATAAACCTGCTGGCGGAAGTTGAGCGTCCAGTTGAACGACGGCGAGTTGTTGTAGACGAGCTTGGCATCGGGAACGACGGCGCGGATGCGGTCGACCATCGACGCGATCTGTTCGATATGCGGCTTCTCGGTCTCGATCCACAGCAGGTCGGCACCGTTCTGCAGCGAATTGATGCAGTCGAGGACGCAGCGATCGGCGCCGGTGCCCTCGCGGAACTGGAACAGGTTCGACGGCAGGCGCTTCGGACGCAGCAGCTTGCCGTCGCGATTGAGGATAACGTCGCCGTTCTTCGCGGTCGCGGGGTCGATCTCCTCGCAGTCGAGGAAGCTGTTGTACTGGTCGCCGATATCGCCGGGGGCGTGGCTGACCGCGATCTGCTTGGTCAGCCCCGCACCGAGCGAATCGGTGCGCGTCACGACGATGCCGTCGTCGATGCCGAGCTCGAGGAAGGCGTAGCGGCAGGCGCGGACCTTGGCGAGGAAGTCCTCGTGCGGGACGGTCACCTTGCCGTCTTGATGGCCGCACTGCTTCTCGTCCGACACCTGGTTTTCGATCTGCAGCGCGCACGCCCCTGCCTCGATCATCTTCTTGGCGAGCAGGTAGGTCGCCTCGGCATTGCCGAAACCGGCGTCGATATCGGCGATGACCGGCACGACGTGCGTCTGGTAATTCTCGACGGCGTTGAGCAGCCGCTTTTCCTCGATATCGTTGCCCGCGGCGCGCGCCGCGTCGAGGTCGCGGAACATCATGCCGAGCTCGCGCGCGTCGGCCTGGCGCAGGAAGGTGTAGAGCTCCTCGATCAGCGCCGGAACGCTGGTCTTCTCGTGCATCGACTGGTCGGGCAGCGGCCCGAACTCCGAACGCAGCGCCGCGACCATCCAGCCCGACAAATAGAGGTAGCGGCCCTTGGTCGTGCCGAAATGCTTCTTGATCGAGATCAGCTTCTGCTGGCCGATGAAGCCGTGCCAGCAGCCGAGCGACTGGGTGTAGTTCGCCGGATCGGCATCGTACGCCGCCATGTCGGCGCGCATGATCTTCGCGGTGTAGCGCGCGATGTCGAGGCCGGTGCGGAAGCGGTTCTGCAGCCGCATGCGCGCCACGGCCTCGGCGCTGATGCCGTCCCAGGTCCCCGATTTCGCGGCGATGAGCTCGCCGACGGTGGCGATGTGCTGCTGATACGACATGGTGAACGCGCCCTTCGACTATATGATGCGGCGGGGGGCGTTTTCGCCGCTCCCGCCGATCCTCCCCCAAATCGATGACGGCGGGTTTGGCGGCGGCTTGCCTGCGGGTCAATCGCGGGTGTTGTCGAAATCGTGTCGAAGTGTGTAGAGATGGGGTGTTGAGTTTGTAGGATTGTAAAAATCTTCACTGGACTGTCATCATGACGAGAAAAGGCTGGTCCGATACCAATGCCGACCCCCGACCGTAAACTCTTCGCCGGGGCCCGCCTGCGCCGCCTGAGAACCGCGCAGGGCCTGACCCAGACGCGCATGGCCGCCGATCTCGGTGTGTCGATCTCGTATCTCAACCTGATCGAG
>JBBQVB010000142.1:0-6043 GCA_038211965.1 Sphingomonadales bacterium | reverse complement strand
GACGATCTCGACTTCCTCGCCGACCTTGACGATGCCGCTCTCGACGCGGCCCGTGACGACGGTGCCGCGACCCGAGATCGAGAACACGTCCTCGATCGGCATCAGGAACGGACGGTCGAGCGGACGCGCCGGCTGCGGGATATACTCGTCGACGGTCTTCATCAGCGCGATGACCGCATCATGGCCGATCTCGGGACGCTTGTTGTCGAGGGCACAAACCGCCGACCCCTGCGTGATCGGAATGTCGTCGCCAGGGAAGTCATACTTCGACAGTAGTTCGCGGATTTCCATCTCGACGAGCTCGAGGATCTCGGCATCGTCAACGAGGTCGACCTTGTTCATGAAGACGACCATCGACGGCACGCCGACCTGCTTGGCGAGCAGGATGTGCTCGCGCGTCTGCGGCATCGGGCCGTCGGTTGCCGAAACGACAAGGATCGCGCCGTCCATCTGCGCCGCGCCGGTGATCATGTTCTTCACGTAGTCGGCGTGGCCCGGGCAATCGACGTGGGCGTAGTGGCGGTTGGCGGTCTCGTACTCGACGTGCGCGGTCGGGATCGTGATGCCGCGCTCACGCTCCTCGGGAGCCTTGTCGATGTCGGCGTACGACGTGAACGTCGCGCCGCCGGTCTCGGCGAGCACCTTGGTGATCGCGGCGGTCAGCGACGTCTTGCCATGGTCGACGTGACCGATGGTGCCGATGTTGCAATGCGGCTTGTCGCGAACGAATTTTGCCTTACCCATGAGTCTTCTTCCTTCGTCGAATCTTGTCGCGCTTCGCGTGAAGGCGCGGCGGTTAGTTAAGCTCGGCTGAAATGTAAAGCCGCGATGCGAAATCAGGCCATCTTGAGCTTGATTTCCTCAGCCACATTCGAGGGCACTTCCTCATAGTGGCTGAACTGCATGCTGTACTGCGCGCGGCCCTGCGACATCGAACGGAGGTTGTTGACGTAGCCGAACATGTTCGCCAGCGGCACCATCGCCTCGATGACCTGCGCATTGCCGCGGCTGTCGGTGCCCTGGATCTGGCCACGACGGCTGTTCAGGTCGCCGATCACGTCGCCCATGAAGTCCTCGGGCGTCACGACCTCGACCTTCATCACCGGCTCGAGCAGCTTGATGCCGGCCTTGGTGGCGGCCTCGCGCATGCCGCCGCGACCGGTGATTTCGAACGCCAACGCCGACGAGTCGACGTCGTGGTACGCGCCGTCGTACAGCGTTGCGGTGAAGTCGATGATCGGGAAGCCGATCAGGCTGCCCGACGCCGCGACTTCGCGGATACCCTTCTCGACCGACGGGATATATTCCTTGGGGATATTGCCGCCCTTGACCTCGTCGAGGAAGACGACACCCGATCCACGCTCGCCGGGTTCGACCGAGAACTTGATGCGCCCGAACTGGCCCGAGCCGCCCGACTGCTTCTTGTGCGTGTAGTCGACGTCGACCTTGCGCGCGAGGCTCTCGCGGTACGCCACCTGCGGCGCGCCGACGTTGGCCTCGACCTTGAACTCGCGGCGCATGCGGTCGACGAGGATTTCCAAGTGGAGCTCGCCCATGCCCTTGATAATGGTTTGCCCGCTCTCCTGATCGCTGGTGACGCGGAACGACGGATCCTCTTGCGCGAGACGATTGAGCGCGATGCCCATCTTTTCCTGGTCGGCCTTGGTCTTGGGCTCGACCGCGACCTCGATGACGGGGTCGGGGAATTCCATGCGCTCGAGGATGATCGGCTTGAGCGGCGCGCACAGCGTATCGCCGGTCGTCACATCCTTGAGGCCGACCAGCGCGACGATGTCGCCGGCAAAGGCTTCCTTGATGTCCTCACGGTTGTTGGCGTGCATCAGCAACATGCGGCCGATCTTCTCGCGCTTGTCCTTGACCGAGTTGAGCACCGTCGTCGCGGCTTCGAGCTTGCCCGAATAGATGCGCGCGAAGGTCAGCGTGCCGACGAACGGATCGGTCATGATCTTGAACGCCAGCGCCGAGAACGGGGCGTCGTCCGACGCCTCGCGAATCTCGTCCTCGTCCTTCATGTTGATGCCGTGCATCGGCGGAATGTCGAGCGGCGACGGCAGATAGTCGACGACCGCGTCGAGCAGCGGCTGCACGCCCTTGTTCTTGAACGCCGAGCCGCACAGCACCGGCACGAAGGCGAACGCCAGCGTACCCTTGCGGATCAGGGCCTTGAGTTCGGCGGTCGTCGGCTCGGTGCCCTCGAGGTACGCCGTCATCAGATCGTCGTCCTGCTCGACGGCGAGCTCGATCAGCTCGGCGCGCGCGGCGGCGGCGGCATCCTTGAGGTTGTCGGGGATATCCTTGTACTCGAACTTGGCGCCGAGCGACTCCTCGAGCCAGACGATGGCACGATTCTCGACGAGGTCGACGAGGCCGATGAAGTCGCCTTCGAGGCCGATCGGCAGGTACAGCACGGCGGGACGCGCACCGAGGCGGTCCTTGATCATCTGGACGCAGCGGTCGAAGTTCGCGCCGGTGCGGTCGAGCTTGTTGACAAAGCACATGCGCGGCACTTTGTACTTGTCGGCCTGGCGCCAGACGGTCTCCGACTGCGGCTCGACGCCCGCGACGCCATCGAAGCATGCGACGGCGCCGTCGAGGACGCGCAGGCTGCGCTCGACCTCGATGGTGAAGTCGACGTGGCCGGGCGTGTCGATGATGTTGATGCGGTGGTCGTTCCAGAAGCACGTCGTCGCGGCGGACGTGATGGTGATGCCGCGCTCCTGCTCCTGCTCCATCCAGTCCATCGTCGCGGTACCCTCGTGGACCTCGCCGATCTTGTAGGACTTGCCGGTGTAATAGAGGATGCGCTCGGTCGTCGTGGTTTTGCCGGCGTCGATATGCGCCATGATACCGATGTTGCGGTACATGCTGAGCGGGTTGCTGCGGGCCATGACGGACGTCCTAATACTTTGGTTCGAACGGGGCGGCGGAACTAGTGCGAGAACAGTATCGAGACCAAGCCGTCGGTGACCACCGATGCGATGGTTCCACAGCGCGCCTCGGCTGCCAACAGGTCCAACTCAAGATCCGGACGACGTGTATCGTCGACAATCAGGTCGGCGGACGTCATACGAATCTCGCCCTCGCGCCTACCAGCGGTAGTGCGAGAAGGCGCGGTTGGCTTCGGCCATGCGATGCGAATCTTCGCGCTTCTTGACGGCCGTGCCACGGTTGTTCGCGGCATCGACGAGCTCGCCCGAAAGGCGCTGCGCCATCGTGTGCTCGGAGCGGTTGCGCGCCGCGCCGATCAGCCAGCGGATCGCCAGCGCCTGCGAACGCTCGGGCCGCACCTCGACGGGGACCTGATAGGTCGCGCCGCCGACGCGCCGCGAGCGCACCTCGATGCCCGGGCGAACGTTCGCCAGCGCATCGTGGAAGACGCCGATCGGATCACGACGGGTCTTGCTCTCGACGGTTTCGAGCGCCGAGTAGACGATCGACTCGGCGACCGACTTCTTGCCCTCGTACATCACGAGATTCATGAACTTGGAAAGGATGACATCCCCGAAGCGGGGATCGGGGAGAATTTCGCGCTTCTCCGGGCGACGACGACGGGCCATCTGCTGATCCTTACTTCGGCCGCTTCGCGCCGTACTTCGAACGCGACTGCTTGCGATCCTTGACGCCCTGGGTGTCGAGCTGACCGCGAATGATGTGATAGCGCACGCCGGGAAGATCCTTGACGCGACCGCCGCGGATCATGACGACCGAATGCTCCTGGAGATTGTGCTTCTCGCCGGGGATGTAGCCGATAACCTCGAAACCGTTGGTCAGGCGCAGCTTCGCAACCTTGCGCAGCGCCGAGTTCGGCTTCTTCGGGGTCGTCGTGTAGACGCGCGTGCAGACGCCGCGCTTCTGGGGGCAGGCCTCCATCGCGGGGACTTTGTTGCGCGCCTTCTGGGGCTCGCGACCCTTGCGGATCAGCTGATTGATCGTTGGCATTCTGTCGCGTCACCTTGGCTATTCGGCGCGTTGCCACGCCTACTTCCAGACTCGTCCCGCCCTCACGGCATAAGCACGTCAACATCTCCGCAGAGAGCCCGACGCGCGCGGCACAGCCTGTCGTTCATGTGTTCCGCGCAAGGGGCCAAGCGAACCCGGCCCGCGAGCGGAAGCGGGCCATTACTGGATCGCGGCGGATGCGTCAATTCGATTCGGGAAGTGTCAGGCGGGTGCCTTCGCCTGCATTGCCTTGAACCACGCGGGGAGTTCCGGATCGGGCGCGCGCGGCACCGGCTGGCCCGCCGGAACCGGTGCGGGCTTTTCGGTGCGTGCATACCATTCGAGGCTCGACAGCGACGGCTCCTCCCATTTCTCCGGAGCCTTCAGATATTTCGGATGATGCTTGGCGACATAGTCGAGCGTCCGCCGGTCGATACGATTGATATCGTCGTACGCCCCCATGAAGGTCGCATATTCGGCGTGGCCCGGTGTCGGCCCCATCAGCAGCCACGGCAGCCACGGCGTGACGCGCGACCAGGTGCCGCCGTACTCGACCGAGGTTCGGCGCTTGTCCTGCATCGCCGCCCAGTCGATCTGGTAGAGGAAAGTCTCGGTCACCTGATTGAACGGGTTGGCGTTCTCGCGCGGCCATTTGGCAGGCGGCAGCGACGACGGATAGAACAGGTTGATGCTGCTGTAGAGGTTGAGCGTGCTCCCGCGCCGCGTCCAGTCGAGCTGCAGCGGGCGCTTGGGGGGCGGCGCGGCGCGGTTGATGCCCCCATAGCTCGGCGGATCGGCGAAGAAGTCGGTGATCGTGTGATTGAACGGGTCGTTGGTGATCGGCACCACCCTGACCGTCTCGTCGAGGTACGGGTTGCGGTACTCCTCGATGATCTCGCCCGACTTGAGGTCGGTGTAGAGGCCGATTTCGCGCAGGATCTTGCGGTAGCCGGTGCCGCTCTCGTGCGGCAGCAGGCGCGCGCACGACATCATCGTGAAGCCGACAAGGTCGCGCACCGCTTCGCCCGGGCGCACGCCCTTCACGACGCCCTGCGCCCAACCATATTTGGTTGACTTGCAATCGGTGTTGCCGAGCAGCCGCGCCCAGCCCTCGCGGTTGCCCGGCGGCGTGGTCAGGTCGAGAAAGCCGCCCTTGAGACCATTGCCCGTTTCGGCCTTCATCGGAGCCCCGCGGGCCGGCGCGGCAAGGCCACCCGCAGCCGCGAGCGCGCCCCCGGCGATCAGAAAGTCGCGGCGTTCCATACAGCCTCCCTCGTATGCGTGCCCAATCCTAATCACGCCGCTTTTGACAACGGCTTGACAAGGGCTAGTCTGCCCGCGTGACGGATAGATGGGCGGGGGCCATGATCGACAGCCAGACTCCTGACACACCGGCGATCGATCGCAGCAACACGGTGCGCTCGATCAGCCGCGGACTGGCGGTGCTGCAGGCGATCAATCGCGGCGGCTCGATCACCATGATGGAGATCTGTCGTGGCGCGCACATTCCCTACCCGACCGCGTGCCGGATCGTCGAGACGCTGATCGACGAGGGCATGATCGAGCGCGAACCGGCCCGCAAACGCTATCGCAGCACGGCGCTCGTTCGCACGCTGTCGATGGGCTATCAGGAGCAGGACGGCCTCGTCACCGCCGCGCGTCCGCACATCGTCGCCTTGTGCCGCGAACTGGCGTGGCCGATCAGCATCGCGACGCGCGTCGGGCCACTGATGATGGTGCGCGATTCGACCCACCAGCAGACCTCGCTGACGCTGCACAATTACGCGCCGGGCTACACCCTGCCGCTCGTCGAATGCGCGTCGGGCAAGGCGTATCTGGCGTTCTGCGACGCCGAAGAACGTGCCGGCATCCTCGCGGGGATGCGCAAGCTCGACGGTCCCGCCGAGCGCATGGCGCTGTTGCTGACGTCGAACGACGCAATGCTGGCGGCGATCCGCGCGCAGGGCTATGCGACGCAGGCGCGCAACGCCTTCAACGCGACACCGGGCAAGACCTCTTCGATCGCCGTGCCGTTGTTCGCGGGCGAGCGCGTCGTCGGCGCGCTGGCGCTGATCTTCTTTGC
>JBBQVB010000141.1:0-6053 GCA_038211965.1 Sphingomonadales bacterium | reverse complement strand
TGCCAATCCGCGCCTGATCCGTGCCTACGCGCTGCCCGGCCGGACCGACGCAGCGGTCCCGCTGGTCGATATCGCCGCGACCGTCCTGGCGGGCGGCCCGACCTCGCGGCTCTATCAGGACCTCGTCCGCGACAAGCGCCTCGCGGTTGGCGTCAGCGGCGGGGTGCAGGCGTTCGAGAAGGCGAGCTGGGCGCAGTTCGATGTCGATGTCGCGCCGGGTGTCGATCCCGCCGTGGTCGAGGCGCGGGTCGACGCGCTGTTCGCGCAATTCCTCAAGGAAGGCCCGACGGAGGAGGAAGTGGCACGCGTCGCAACACGCAACGTCGCCGGGACGATCCGCGGGCTCGAGGCGGTCGGCGGGTTCGGCGGCAAGGCGACGAGCCTCGCCGAAGGGGCAGTCTACGCGAGCGACGCCGATTACTACCGCATCGAACTGGCCCGCTACGCCGAGGCGACAGCGTCCGCCGTGGGGCTCGCGGCGAAAGCCTGGCTGGCGAGGGGCGATCATCGGATCACCGTCGTGCCGGGGACGCGCGAGGCGCGCGACGTGGCGCGGGCGGTCGCGGGTCCCGAGGATGCGCCCCAGGGTGAGACCGCGCCGCCGGTGCGCGTCGCCGTTGCCGGTGCGCCAAAGGGGGTCGACCGGTCGGTACTCCCCGTGGTTCCGGGCTTGCCCGATCTGGTGTTCCCGGCGGTCGAGCGCGCGACACTATCGAACGGTCTCAAGGTGACGCTGGCGCGGCGGACGACAATTCCCGTTGTCCGCCTGCTGATGTCGTTCGACGCGGGGCTGGCCGCCGACGCGACGCTGCTCGACGGGACTGCGAAGCCAGGCCTGACCGCGCTGATGCTCGGCCTTCTCGACGAGGGCGCCGGCGGGCTGACGGGGCCGCAGATCGCCGAGGCAAAGGAGCGGCTGGGCGCAAGTCTCGGTGCATCGGCAGGGCTCGACCGGACCAAGCTGACGCTCGACGCGCTCAAGCCCAATCTGGCGGCGTCGCTCGACCTGTTTGCCAGACTGGTCCGCCACCCCGACTTCCCGCCCGCCGAGATCGAGCGTGTGCGCGGTCAGTCGCTGGCGGGCATCGCGTCGGAGCTGACCGATCCGGGTTCGATCGCGCGGCGCACGCTGCCGGGGCTGATCTACGGGCCGAACCACCCCTATGCGACGCGCGGCTCGGGCACCCCCGAAGGCCTCAAGGCAATCACGCGTGCCGATCTGGTGGTCGCGCACGACCGTACGATCCGTCCCGATACCGGTGAAATCTTCGTTGTCGGCGACACCACGCTCGCCGAACTCGTGCCGCTGCTCGAAGCGCGCTTCGGCGACTGGCGCGCGCCCGCGCTACCGCGTGCGGTCAAGACCTTCGTCGCCGCGACGCCGCCGACGGGGTCGCGTATCGTCCTGATCGACCGCCCCGGTTCGCCCCAGTCGTTCATCCGGGGCGGCGTCGTGCTGCCGCAGCGCGGTCTCGACGACGTGCTGGCGCTGCGCGTTGGCAACGACATCGCGGGCGGGCTGTCGACGTCGCGGCTCAACATGGACATCCGCGAGGCCAAGGGCTGGGCCTACGGCGTCGGTACCGCGATCACCGACGGGCGCGAGCAACTGTCGTTCCAGGTCATTGCGCCGGTGCAGACCGACCGGACGGGCGACAGTATCGCCGCGCTGACCGCCGACCTTGCGACGCTGCGGACGCAGCCGGTCGACGCGACCGAACTGGCCAAGGCGGTCAACAACAGCGTGCGCTCGCTGCCCGGCGACTTCGAGGGCGGCGGTTCGGTCCTTGCGGCGCTCGAACGCAATGCGCTGCTCGGGCGCGCCGACGATTTCTACACGCGCCTGTCCGACCGCTACCGCGCGATGACCCCCGAAACGGTCAATGCCGCGAGTGCACCGCTCGCCAGCCTGCCGATCACGTGGGTGGTCGTCGGCGACCGCGCGGCAGTCGAGCCGCAGCTCCGCAAGCTCGGCCTGCCGCTCGAGATTCGCGCGGCGACGAGCGCGCGCTGATGCTGTACGGGCTGATCAAGGCGCTGCTGTCGGGGCTGATCGTCGCGACGGTGTCGGAGACGGCGCGGCGCAGCCCGGCGGCGGGCGCGCTGGTCGCGTCGCTGCCGATCGTCTCGATCCTTGGCATGATCTGGCTGTGGCGCGATACCCACGATGTCGAGCGGCTCGCGACGCACGCGGGCGCGACCTTCTGGTATGTGCTGCCGTCGCTTCCGATGTTCCTCGTCATCCCGGCGCTGCTGCGTGCCGGGGTGGGCTTCTGGCCGGCGCTGCTCGGCAGCTGTGCGCTGACCGTGGTGCTCTATCTCGGGATGGCGGCGGCGCTGACGCGCTTCGGGGTGACGCTGTAGCGCGAGCGCGGTAGAAGGGCGCATGACCATCACCGTCGCCGCCCTGCAACTCGCCTTCACCGACGACATGGACGCCGATATCGCGGCGACGGTGGCGGCGGTGCGCGGCGCGGCGACGGCGGGTGCGCAGGTCATCCTGCCGCCCGAACTGTTCCAGGGCTATTATTTCTGCCGCCACGAACACGACCGGTTCTTCGCCCGCGCCTTTCCGGCCGACGCGCACCCGGCAATCGAAGCGATGCAGGCGGTGGCGCGCGACACCGGCACCTACATCCCGGCCAGCTTTTTCGAACGCGACGGGCCGCATTATTACAACAGCCTGGCAATGATCGACGACCGCGGCGCGGTGATGGGCGTGTACCGCAAGAGCCATATTCCCGACGGGCCGGGGTACGAGGAGAAATTCTACTTCCGCCCCGGCAATACGGGGTTCAAGGTCTGGGACACGCGCCACGGGCGGATCGGTGTCGGCATTTGCTGGGACCAGTGGTTCCCCGAGAGCGCGCGCGCGATGATGCTCATGGGGGCCGAAATCCTGTTCTACCCGACCGCGATCGGTTCCGAGCCTGCCGAGCCCAACCTCGACACGCGCCGCATGTGGATCCGCGCGATGGTGGGTCATGCCGTGTAGAACGTCGTGCCGGTGGTCGCTGCGAACCGCACCGGCACAGAGGAAGACCAGCGCTTTTACGGTAACAGCTTCATCGCCGACCAGCGTGGCGACATCGTGCAGGAACTGGG
The DNA here is from genome assembly GCA_038211965.1 of Sphingomonadales bacterium. Lineage (GTDB taxonomy): Bacteria > Pseudomonadota > Alphaproteobacteria > Sphingomonadales > Sphingomonadaceae > Glacieibacterium. Next base: position 2,948 of record JBBQVB010000141.1, on the reverse strand, counting down.
GACCGACGATAGCGGTCATGTCGTCGCGACTTTCGATCTCGACGAGGTCCGCGCCAATCGCGCCAGCTTCGGTTTCTTCCGCGACCGACGGCCCGAGCTTTACGGGCGACTCAGTCAAGACACTTGACAATTCGTACCAGAACGGTTAGATAGCGCTGCGTGCCAACCTCTGCGGAGACCAGCGATGCCCCACCGCCTTGGCGACCTGTCGATGAAATACGAGACCGGGTTCAAACCCGGTCAGGAAGCGAAGGCGTGTGCCGTCGTTTCGACCGGGCTGATGGGCGGCGGGCGGGCGGACCCCGGCGGCAAGTCGTACGGAGCGTACCAGCTCGCCTCGACGGTTCAGGGTGGGCAGCAGGTGCTGGCGTTCTTGCGATTCGAGGGCGCGCAATGGGCCGACCGCTTCGCACACGCCGACCCGACGCGCGCGGGCAAGTTCGAGGCGGCGTGGAAGCAGATCGCTGCCGAGGCCCCCGAAGCCTTTTTCCAGGCCCAGCATAATTTCATCAAGCGGACCCACTTCGATGCCGTGGTCTCGGCGGTGCGGCGGCTGACCCGCGTCGACGTCAGCGAACGCGGCGCGGCACCGTGCGACGCGATCTGGTCGATGGCGGTGCAACACGGCCACGCGGCGCAGCTGATCGTTGCGACCGTCGGGGCGTTGCGTGAGCGCGTGCCCATTACCGATCCCGGTTACGACCGCGCGCTGATCAATGCGCTCTACGACCGGCGCGAGAATTATGTCAGCGCGCTCGGCCTCGGCAACCTCGTCAAGAACCGCTATCAGCCCGAACGGCGCGATGCCTTGGCACTGCTGACTACGACGTGATCGCCGTGCGGAGCGCCGCGCCGTGCAGGCGAAAGGCCTGGGGCCGCGCGTATGCGAGACTCTTCCACAGCCACTCGAGCGGCCCGCTGGCGAAGAAGCGGAGCCACAGATTGGCGCCGGCAAGCTGGACGACGATGATCGCTACGGCGATGCTTTCGAAGCCTGCATAACCGTATCGGTTCCACAAGCCCAATCCGAATCCAGCGAAGACGAAACCCGCGAGAATGTTCGCTCCGAGATAGGTGGTCAGCGGCATGCGGCCGGTCGCGACGAATGGCTGCAGGATCCAACGACCCGCGCCGCTGCGGAGGGCGAGGCTGATCGCGCCGACATGGCCGACGACCATCGCAAGGCGGCTGAGATCGCCGGTGATGTCGCCCGAATGCGCGCCGGCATCGAAGCGCAGCGCGTCGCTGCCCGACCACACGCGCAACGCGACACCCAGGCCATAGCCGCCGAGCACCATCGCGCGATAGGTCGCCGCGCTCGCACCGCCGCCCAGTACCCGCCACCGCCACAGCGCCATGCCGATCAGCATCGTCGCAAACGCCTCGAAGACGTTGAGGTAGAACAGGCCGGGCGCCTTGAATTGCACCTCTACCCACTGGGTGCGCATGAACGGCGCATAGTCCGACAGTGTCCCGGTGCGCGCCGCGCGCTCGACGGCGGCGAGGCGTGCATCGGGGATGCGCTTGGCGTCGCGCGCCTGCCATTCGGCGCGCGCTGCCTCATCGCCGGCGGCTGCCGCCACGGTGACCTGGCGGGCGTGCAGATATTCGGGAAGGTAGGCCGCTTGACCGATGACGATCAGCACGATGCCGAAGCTGAGCAGGCGCCGCGGTGCGAGGGCGCGGAAGGGAAAGACCAGCAGAGCCGCGACGCTGTAGCTGAGGAGGATATCGCCGACCCAGAGCAGCACGACGCTCTGGAACACCCCGAATGCGGCGAGCCACAGATTGCGGCGCAGGTGGAGCCGCTGAACTGCCGCCCGGTCGGTGGTCGCGACCCCGACGCCCGTCATGATGACGATGCCCGCGCCGAACAGCAGCTCGAGCAGGCCGCGCTGCGTGCCGTCGAGGAAATGTACGATCCACCACGCGATACGGTCGGCGGCGGTCCAGCTCGGCACGCGCGGGTCGAGCCAGTCGGGGGTCGTGGCAAAGACCGCCATGTGCGGCACATTCATCAACAGGATGAGCAGGATCGCCAGACCCCGCAGTACGTCGAGATCGAGGCACCGGTCGCCCGCCGCAATGCGTTTCGTTACGAGTGCCGACGCCGTCACGACCTCCCTCTAGCGTGCCGCAACGGCACTGGCAAAGGCCGCCTCGAACATTTCCGGCGTCAGGCGCCCGGTGTTGGTGTTGAGACGCGAGCAGTGAAAGCTGTCGATCAGCGTCGGGCCGGTGTGCAGGCGGTGCACGGCGCCGTGCGCGAACGGGTGTTTGGGGAGTTTGCCGCCGAGCGCCTTGACCGCCGACTGATGCGCGATCTGGCCGAGCGCGAGGACGACACGCAGCTTCGGCAGGCTGGCAAGCTGGGCTTCGAGGAAGGGACGGCAGGTGCGCACCTCCTCGGGCGTCGGACGGTTCTGCGGCGGTACGCAGCGCGCCGCGTTCGAGATGAATGCGCCGGTCAGGCGCAGCCCGTCACTGGGATCGGCGGCGTAGTCGCCCTCCGACAAGCCGAACTTCGCCAGCGTCGCGTAGAGCAGCACGCCGGCATGGTCGCCGGTAAACGGTCGCCCGGTGCGGTTGGCACCCGTCACGCCCGGGGCGAGGCCGACGATGCACAGCCAGGCCTGCGGGTCGCCCCAGCCCGGTACGGGGGCGTTCCACCAGTCGGGATGCGCCGCGCGGTTAGCGAGGCGGTAGTCGACGAGGCGCGGGCAGCGTGGACAGTCGCGCGGCGGGTCGGCGGGGGCAGGACACGCCATCGGATCATGGACGTCGACGGTGGCGGCAGCGGGCGCATCGGCAGCGTGGTTGGTGTCCATTGCGGCAGCCTGTAAGCGGACGGGGCAATGGCGGCAAATCTCCTGATTGCGCTCGGGTCGAACAAGCGCCACGGGCGGCACGGCAGTCCGACAGGCGTCGTCGCGGCGGCGATTGCGGCG
>JBBQVB010000140.1:0-6063 GCA_038211965.1 Sphingomonadales bacterium | reverse complement strand
TCAACTTGATGAGCTTCATCGCCGAGGAAGTCCGCGACATCCTCGCGCGCCTCGGCGTGCGCAGCCTCGACGAGGTCATCGGGCGCACCGAACTGCTCCGCCAGGTCAGCCGCGGGGCCGAGCATCTCGACGACCTCGATCTGAACCCGATCCTCGCCAAGGTCGACGCGCCCGACACCGCGCGGCGTTTCTCGATTGCGACGCACCGCAACGAGGTGCCCGACAGCCTCGACGCGCAGATGCTGATCGACGCCGCGCATCTGTTCGAGCGCGGCGAGAAGATGCAGCTGACCTATACCGTCCGCAACACCCACCGCGCGGTCGGGACGCGGCTGTCGTCGGCGATCACGCGGCAGTTCGGGATGGCAGGACTGCAGGCGGGGCATATCCACATCCGCCTGCGCGGCTCGGCGGGGCAGAGCCTCGGCGCGTTCGCGGTGCAGGGGGTCAAGCTCGAGGTGTTCGGCGAGGCCAACGATTATGTCGGCAAGGGGCTGAGCGGCGCGACGATAGTCGTGCGCCCCATGGTGTCGTCGCGGCTGGCAAGCCAGGACAATACGATCATCGGCAACACCGTGCTGTATGGCGCCACGTCGGGGCGGCTGTTCGCGGCGGGACAGGCGGGCGAACGCTTCGCGGTGCGCAACTCGGGCGCGACGGTCGTCGTCGAGGGCTGCGGTGCGAACGGCTGCGAATACATGACGGGCGGCATCGCAGTGATCCTCGGCGAGACCGGCGACAACTTCGGCGCGGGCATGACCGGCGGCATGGCGTTCGTCTACGACGAGAGTGGCGATTTCGCCCGGCGGATCAACCCCGAGTCGATCGTCATCGGGCGGCTCGCGTCGGCGCATTGGGAATCTGTGCTGCGCGGCCTCGTCGAGACGCACGTCGCCGAAACGGGCTCGAAATGGGCCGCCGAGATCGTCGCCGACTGGGAGCGGACGCGGCTGCGCTTCTGGCAGGTGTGTCCGAAAGAAATGCTGACGCGGCTGGCATATCCGCTCGATGACCTTATATCGGCTGCTGTAGCAGCGGAGTAATACACATGGCAGGCAAGAACGATGGGCTGGCGGAGGTGCTGGTACAGCTTGCGGCGAACTCGGCGACGTTGATCGAGCGCGCACGTGCGAGCGGGCTGTTCAAGCAGGCGGAGACGGTGGAGGCGACGGTGGTCACTCCTGCCGCCGTCGCGACGCCCGACGACTTCGCGGCGCAGAAGGCGGCGTTGCAAGACATCATCGTCCAGCAGGCGATGAAGATCCACGCGCTCGAGGCGGAAGTGTTGCGGTTGGGGAAGGTCTAGATTTCGCGCGAGCATGACGGCAGAAAGCGCGGCAGGGAAGAAAGCTTTGCCCCGTCCCCGCACGCCGCTACTGTGCCGCGCCTATGTGGCAACTCCACCAACACACGCTGTGCCCGTTCAGCCGCAAGATCCGCTTTCAGTGCGCCGAGAAGGGCGTCGCGCTCGAACTCGTGCGCGAGCATCCGTGGGAGCGGCGCGACGCGTTCCTGCTGCTCAATCCCGCCGGACAGACTCCGGTGCTTACCGACGGCCCGCGGACGCTGATCGATTCGAGTGCGATCGCCGAATATCTCGAGGAGACGGTCGAAAAGACCCCTTTGCTCGGCGCGGGCGCGGCCGAGCGCGCCGAGTGCCGCCGTGTCGCGGCGTGGTTCGACCAGAAATTCTATTCAGAGGTCGTCGTGCCGCTGCTTGCCGAACGGATGTGGAAGCGCGTCGTGACGCGCGGCAGCCCCGATGCCGCGACGATCCGCGCGGCGCAGCGCGCCGGGGAGACGCACCTCGACTATCTCGATTACCTGCTCGAACACCGGCGCTGGGTGTCGGGGGCGACCTTCGGCCTGGCCGATATCGCAGCGGCGGCGCAGCTGTCGGTGGCGGATTATCTCGGCGGCCTCGACTGGGAGGGCCACGAGGAATCGCGCAACTGGTACGCGACGCTCAAATCGCGCCCGACGTTCCGGCCGCTGCTCGCCGAGCGGATGGAGGGGCTGCCGCCGCCCGCGCACTATGACAAGCTGGATTTCTAGTTTCCCCCTCCCCCCCGGTGAGCCTTCGCGAACCGAAACTGGGGAGAGTTGGGGTGGGGTGTGCAACCGCGAGACGCGGACCTCGCGGTGACAGCACCCCACGCCGACCCTCCCCTCTCTCTGCTTCGCGGGGAGGGGAGGGGGAAGGAAGCCCTCCGCGCCGCGCTCGAAACCCGCGCCCAAGCCCTCGGCTTCGCCGCCTTCGGCGTCGCCCCGGCAAGTGCTGCACCGCTGGCCGCCGCGCGCCTGCGCGACTGGCTCGACCACGGCCGTCACGGCGATATGGTCTGGATGGCGGACACCGCGACACGCCGCGCGTCGCCGCCCGCGCTGTGGCCCGAGGTGCGCTCGGTGGTCATTCTCGGGACCAGCTATGCCCCCGCACTCGACCCGCTCCGCCATGCCGCCGCGCCGGGCACGGGGGTGGTCTCGGTCTATGCGCTCGGCAGGGACTATCACGACACGATCAAGGGGCGGCTGAAACAGCTCGGCAACTGGCTGGCGGCGCAGGGCCATGACCTCAAGGTCTTCGTCGACACCGCGCCGGTGATGGAGAAACCGCTGGCCGAGGCCGCGGGACTGGGGTGGCAGGGCAAGCACACCAACCTCGTCAGTCGTACGGCGGGCTCGTGGCTGTTCCTCGGGAGCCTCTACACCACCGCCGAACTGCCGTACGACGCGCCGCACGCCGACCGCTGCGGGTCGTGCGACCGCTGCCAACGTGCCTGTCCGACCGACGCCTTCCCCGCGCCCTACCAGCTCGATGCGCGGCGTTGCATCTCGTACCTGACGATCGAGCACAAGGGACCCATCCCGGTCGAATTCCGCGCCGCCATCGGCAACCGTATCTATGGCTGCGACGACTGCCTCGCGGTGTGCCCGTGGAACCGCTTCGCCCAAGCGAGCGCCGACCTCGCGTTTGCGGCGCGCGCCGATCTCGTCGCACCGTTGCTCGGCGATCTGCTGATGCTCGACGATGCGGCATTCCGCGCACGCTTCGCGGGGTCGCCGATCAAGCGCATCGGGCGTAACCGCTTTGTCCGCAACGTCGCCATCGCGGCCGGAAATAGCGGCGATGCGGGGCTGCTGCCCACCCTCGCGGCGCTGGAAGCCGATGCCGATGCGGTCGTCGCGGAAGCCGCGCAGTGGGCGGTCGCAAGGCTCAGCGCGGCGCGGGGTCCTTGAGGGCTTCGTCGAGAAACCTGTCGTCAAGGCGCGGCGCGATGCCGTCGCCCTCCGCCGGCAAGGGCGGCGCGGGATCCAGCCTGTCGCCGCTCTGGCCGTTGCCGGGGTCGAGGCCGTACACCGCGTCGTCGGGTTCGAGGCCCATGTCGCCCTGATCGATCTCGGTGGTCAGCGGCGACGGCGGCGTACCGCCCACGGCGCGCGCCATGTATGCCGCGAAGGCGCGCGCCGGCGCGCGTCCGCCCTGCAGTCCGGTCACCGGTTTCGCGTCGTCGCGGCCCATCCACACCCCCGTCGTCAGCTCGGGCGTGAAGCCGAGGAACCAGCCGTCCTTGTTCGAGCTTGTCGTCCCCGTCTTGCCTGCCAGCGGGCGCCCGATCTGCGCGGCGCGCCCGGTGCCGGTCTCGACCGCCGCTTGCATCAGCTTGGTCATGTTGGCGGCGACCGACGGCAGCACCAGCACGCGCGGCGTCGCGGGTTCGCGCTCGTACAGCACGCGCCCCGACGCGGTGGCGATGCGCGTGATCGCGTAAGGGCGCACCTCGGCCCCCTGATTGGCGATCGCCGCATAGGCCCCGGTCATCTCGATCAGCGTGACGTCGGACGACCCCAGCGCCATCGCCGGGCGGCGGTCGATGGGCGTCGTGATGCCGAAGCGCCGTGCCACGTCGGCGACGGTGTCGAAGCCGACGCGCTGCGCCAGGCTTGCGGCCACGGTGTTGACCGACAGTGCGAAGGCCTGGGTGATCGTCATCGGCCCGAGGAAACGCCCGTTCGAATTGCGCGGACTCCAGCCCGAAATCGTGATCGGCTGATCGACGACGCGGTCGTCGGGGAGCACGCCGTCCTCCAACGCCGCGACATAGTCGAACAGCTTCCACGACGACCCCGGCTGGCGGCGCGCGGTCACGGCGCGGTTGTAGTTCGACGCGACATAGTCGCGCCCCCCGACCATCGCCTTGACCGCGCCGTCCTTCGCCAGCGCGACCAGCGCACCCTGCGCGCCTGTCGGCGTCTCGGCGGCGAGCGCGGCCTCGGCGGCGCGCTGACCGGATGGATCGAGCGTCGTCGAGACGAGCAGCGGCTCGACCGCCTCGTCCGTCAGCGACTCGACCTGCGCCAGCGCCCAGTCGGTGAAATAACGCACCCCCGACTGCGGCTGCTGGCTGGCGAAGCGCAGCGACGCGAAGTCCGCTGCTGCCGCCTCGCCGGGCAGGATCGCGCCCGAGTCAGCCATCGTCTGGATGACCACCGCCGCGCGCGCCTTGGCGCGCATCGGATCGGCGGACGGGGCATAGCGGCTGGGGGCCTTGACGAGGCCCGCGATGATCGCGGCTTCCTCGAGGCTCAAGGTCTGCGCGCTGTGGCCGAAGAACTTTCGGCTCGCCGCGTCGATGCCATAGGCGCCGCCGCCGAAATAGACCCGGTTCAGATAGAGTTCGAGGATCGCGTGCTTGGTGAACTTGCGCTCGATCGCCAGCGCCAGCACGATCTCGCGCAGCTTGCGCCCATAATCCTTCGACGAGGTCAGGAAGATGTTGCGTGCCAGCTGCTGGGTGATCGTCGATGCCCCCTGCACCTTGCTGCCGCCGGCGCGCGCCACCGCGACACCCGCGCGCGCGATACCGATGGGGTCGATGCCGGGGTGGCTGTAGAAGCGTCGGTCCTCGACCGCGATCATCGCGTCGGCCATCGTCTTGGGGATCGCCTTGAAGGGCAACCATTGGCCATAGCTCGGGCCGAGCGTCGCGAGCACGGTGCCGTCGCTGCCGCGCACCTCGACCGACTGACCGTTCGGCGAGCGCATCAGTTCGTCGAACCCCGGCAGCGAGGCGAGCGCAATCGCGACCGCGACGCCGAGCGCGAGGATCGTCGCGAGGAACAGTCCCGCACCGATCTTGAGCAGCGCGACGAAGAAACCACCGATGCCGCCACGGGCGGGGCGGGAGGCGGGGCGGCGGGAACGCGGGGGACTGGCCATGGGCGAGCGTTGCCTAGTCGTTACCGCGCGACGCGGCAAGGCGTGTTAGGCGGGTCAGACGGTGACGAGCTGTGCTTCACCATTGGCGGCGAGGAACGCCATCATGCCGCCGCTCGCGATCCCCGCTGGTAGCGGTGTGCCGGTGTCGGCGAGACCACTCGCACAGGCGGTAAGGGCGACGCCAAACTCGCGCGCCGTCGCCAGCGCATCGGCAAGGGCACTGTCGGCGAGACACGCGACGCCCGCACCGTCGAACAGCATGGTAACACCGCGCCCCAGCGCGGCGGCGCAGGCGGCGAGCGACAGCGCGGTGCGCGCCCGGTCGCGGTCGGCGCTGGCAACGATGATCGCGAGCGCGGTCACGACATGCTCTGGGCGCTGCAGCCCGGGCAGCCAGGGTCCTTGCGCAAAGTCAGTGTCCGCATCCGCGCTTCCAGGGCGTCGTAGAGCAGCAGGCGACCGGCGAGCGACGTGCCGAAGCCGACGATCTCGCGCACCACCTCGAGCGCCTGCATCGCGCCGAGCACGCCGGTCAGCGCGCCAAGGACGCCCGCGTCGGCGCAGCTATCGCCGGCGCGGTCGCTCGGGCGCCCGACGAGGCAGCGGTAGCACGGCTTGTCGATCTCCCATCCGCAGAAGGTCGCGAGCTGCCCGTCGAACGGCCCGACCGCCGCCGACACCAGCGGAATACGCAACGCGAAGGCGGCATCGGCGACCGCGAGGCGCGTCGCGAAACTGTCCGAACCGTCGGCGACGACGCCGTGCCCCGCCAGCAGGTCGTGCGCATTGGCGGCGTCGAGCCGCACGCCGCGTGTCTCGACGACAACATGCGGGTTGAGCCG
>JBBQVB010000139.1:0-6071 GCA_038211965.1 Sphingomonadales bacterium | reverse complement strand
GGGCACGCCGACATACAAATCATGCACCCCGTACTGCCCGGTCAGGTTGACCGCGCACGGGATGACGCGCTTCTGGTCCTTGAGGAAGGCTTCGGCCATCGCGATGCCGCTGGTCGCGGGAGCGTAGTAGGCGCTGACGGTCTTCAAGAGCGCGACGATCTCGCCGCCGCCGGCGCGAGTGCGCGCGACGATCGCGTCGATACGCTCCTTGGTGCTCCAGCCCATCTTGATGAGGTCGGGGATGGGGATGCCAGCGACGGTCGAATACTCGACGACGGGCACCATCGTGTCGCCGTGGCCGCCGAGCACGAACGCCGTCACGTCCTGCACGCTGACCTTGAACTCGTCGGCGAGGAAGTGGCGGAAGCGCGACGAATCCAGCACGCCTGCCATGCCGACGACCATGTGGTGCGGCAGCCCCGAGAACTCGCGCAGCGCCCAGACCATCGCGTCCAGCGGGTTGGTGATGCAGATGACGAACGCGCCGGGCGCATTGGCGGCGATGCCCTCGCCGACCGCCTTCATGACCTTCAGGTTGATGCCGAGCAGGTCGTCGCGGCTCATGCCCGGCTTCCGCGCTACGCCGGCGGTGACGATGATGACGTCCGCCCCGGCGATGTCGGCATAGTCGTTGGTGCCCTTGAGGACGGCGTCGAAGCCCTCGACCGGCCCGCACTGGGCGAGGTCGAGCGCCTTGCCCTGCGGCACACCCTCGACGACGTCGAACAGGGTGATGTCGCCGAGTTCCTTCAGCGCGGCGAGGTGCGCGAGCGTGCCCCCAATGTTGCCAGCGCCGATAAGGGCGATCTTGTTGCGGGCCATGTGTCGTCTCCGGGCAATGAGGGGTCGCGGCGCGGATAGCCCGCTCCCTCACCCCGCGCAACTAGTGCGCGTCGGGCGGCGGACTCTCGAACGTCGGCGGGCGCTTGAGCAGGAACGGCACGCACGCCGCGATCAGGAACAGGACGGTCAGGAGCGTGAAGCAATCGGCATAGCTCATCACCAGCGCCTGCTGCTGGACCTCGCGCGCCAGCTGGCGGATCGCGACGGCATCCGGGTCGGCGAGGCCGCGCGTCGTCGCCAGCGCGGTCATTGCGTCGAGGCGCTCCTGGACCTGCGGCGCGCCTGGATTGACGTGCTCGCCGAGCCGCCCCCAGTGCAGCGCGTAGCGCCACAGCACGACGGTGTTGATCAGGGCGAGGCCGACCGCGCCGCCGAGGTTGCGCATCAGCGTGAACAGCCCGCTGGCGTCCTTGAGGCGTTCGGGCGGCAGCGTGGCGAACGAGGTGACGCTGATCGACACGATGCCGCAGATCAGCGCGACGCCGCGGATCGCCTGCGGCCAGAACAGCTCCCAGAAGCGCCACCCGGTGTCGATGTCGTGGCTGATCCAGCACGACAGCGCCATCAGCAGGAAACACGCCGTCAGCACCGCGCGCGGGTCGAACTTGCGCGACAGCGTCCCGACGATGGGGGCCGACCCCGCCATGAACAGCCCGGTGACGAAAACGATCGCGCCGATCTGGCCGCTCGACAGCTGCGCGACGCGCGCGAGATAGAGCGGGTAGAGGTACACGAGGCCGTACAGCCCGATGCCGAAGGTCGCACCCATCATCGTCCCGGCCATGAAGTTCAGGTTGAGGAAAGCGCGCAGGTCGACGATGGGAACCGGCGCGGTGCGCTGCCGCCAGACGAACAGCCCTGCCCCTGCCAACGCTGCGAGTGCGACGCGGAACACCGTCGGACCGGCGAACCAGTCGTTGCGCGCGCCCTCCTCAAGGACGAAATCGAGGCCGCCGAGAAACAGCGCCATGCCGATGAGGCCGCCGAAATCCACCTGACGCAGCAGCTTGAGGTCGGGCTTGTCGAAATCGACCAGCGCCCAGACGCCGAAGGTGATGAGGATGCCGGGCACGAGGTTGATCAGGAACAGCCAGTGCCAGCTGAAGGTCTCCGACATCCACCCGCCGAGCGCCGGGCCGATGGTCGGCGCGAGCGTGACGATCAGGCTGACCGCGACGGTGACGCCGGTCTGGCGCTTGCGGCCGAACATCGCGAACGACGCGGCGTAGACCGTCGGAATCATCGCGCCGCCGAGGAAACCCTGGAGCGCGCGATAGACGATCATCTCGTCGATGCTGCTCGCGGTCGAGCACAGGAAGCTGGCGATGGTGAAACCGCCCGCCGACAGCGTGAACAGCCAGCGCGTCGACAGCGCGCGCGCGAGGAAGCCCGACAGCGGGATCATCACGACCTCTGCGACGAGGTAGCTCGTCTGGACCCAGCTGATCTCGTCGGCGCTGGCGGCGAGGCCGGCCTGGATCTGGCCGAGCGACGCGCTGACGATCTGGATGTCGAGGATCGCCATGAACATGCCGAACGCCATCAGCAGGAAGCCGATGAACTGCGGCAGTGGGGGGAAGCCCGGCGCGGCGTCGGTGGGGGTCGGGGTCGCAAGGGTGGGGGCAGCGGTGGCCATTCAGGCCGTCCGCAAAGAGGACGCGCTGAAACGCACACACCCAACCCGAACTCCTCCCTGAAGGAGAGAGGGGGATCCGCTTGTTCCTGCTGCTCCCCTCCCTCCTTCAGGGAGGGGCCGGGGGTGGGTGCGCGGCGCTTGCCGTGCGCTTTGCGTCACCGCGCCCCCCGCACGTCCACCGATGCCTCGACCGACATCCCCGGCACCAGCCGCACCCCTTGCGGCAGCGGGTCGAGCGTCACTTTAACGGGCAGGCGCTGGACGATCTTGGTGAAATTGCCCGTCGCGTTCTCGGGCGGCAGCACCGAGAAGCGCGAGCCGGCGGCGGGCGACAGGCTGACGATGCGGCCGGAAATCTCGGTGCCCTTGTAGGCGTCGGCGCGCAGCTTGACCGTCATGCCGGGCCGCATCGCGCCGATCTGCGTCTCCTTGAAATTTGCGACGACGTAAACCACGCCGAGCGGCACGATCGCCAGCGCCTGCTGGCCGGTGCGGAGATATTGGCCGACTCGGACGCTGCGGTTGCCGACCGTCCCGTCGACGGGCGCGCGCAGCACGGTGTTCGCGAGGTCGAGCCGCGCCGCTTCCTCGGTCGCCAGCGCGCCCTTGAGGCTCGCCTGCGCGCCGCCCGTGCCCGCCGTCATGGCGCGCGCCGACGAGCGGGTCGCGGCGATCGACGCCTGCGCCTGCGCGACCGCGGCGGCACGCGACGCAGCATCGGCGACGCGGACATCGAGCGCCGCCTTCGACACCCAGCCCTGTTTCCTCAGCGTGCTGAACCGCGCAACATCGGCCTGCGCGCGAACCAGCTCGGCGCGCGCCGCGGTCAGCGTCGCCTCCCCCACGCCGACCTGCGAGCTGCCTGCGGTCGCGGTGGCGCGTGCCGTCAGGATCGCGTCGCGCTGGCGGGCGACCTCTGCCGACGCGCGCGCCAGCGCGGCGCGGTAATCGCGGTCGTCGATGGTCAGCAGCGCATCGCCCGCCTTGACCGCCTGATTGTCGGTGACGTCGAGCCTCGCCACGTAGCCGGCGACCTTGGGCGCGATGACCGCGATGTCGGCCTCGACATAGGCGTTGTCGGTCGTCTGGATGTAGCGCCCGGTGGTGAAATAATAGACCGCGTAGGCCGCGATGCCCAGCGCGATGCCAGCAGCGATGACGATGAACAGGATGCGACGCAACGCTGGCCTCCAGGTGTCGAGCCGCTTTCGCGTACCGCTCAAATTGGCCGCGCCTCTGTCGCGCAAGTCGCGTGACGGTGCAAGCGAGCCTTAACCGCGCACCCCGTGCCCGCGCGCCAGATAATCCGCCGACTGCATCTCGGCGAGCCGCGACGCGGTGCGCTCGAACTCGAAACTGCCGTCGCCCGCGGGGTATAGGTCAGCGGGCGGCGCGTCGGCGGCGATCAACAGCTTGACATTGGCCTCGTAAAGCGCGTCGATCAGCGTCACGAAGCGCGCCGCCTCGTTACGCAGGTCGGGCGACAGGCGCGGCACCCCGACCAGAAACACGGTGTGATAGCGCCGCGCAATCGCCAGATAGTCTGCCGCCCCCAACGCCGCGCGGCACAGGCGGGTGAACGAGAACACCGCAACACCTTTGAGCGACTTAGGCACGAACAGCGTCCGACCGCCGCCGACGGGGATCGTTTCCGACGGCACGTGCGCGCGGTCCTCGACCGGAAAGTCCGTGAGGCGGAAGAACGCGTCCGATAGCGCGGCCGTCGCGGCCGGACCATTGGGTGTGAAGTACGTCGGCCCGCCGCCGAGCCGCGCCAGCCGGTAATCGACCGGGCCGTTGAGGCCGACGACATCGAGGCGGGTTTCGAGCAGCGCGATGAAAGGCAGGAACAACTGACGGTTGAGGCCATCCTTGTAGAGGTCGGACGGTGGCCGGTTGCTCGTCGTCACGATGGTCGTGCCGGCGTCGAGCAGCGCAGTGAACAGCCGCGACAGGGTCGCCGCGTCGGCAACATCGCGGACCTGCATTTCGTCGAAACACAGCAGCCTCGCCGAGCCCGCGACCGCTGCCGCGACGGGCGGGATCGGGTCGTCGTGGCTCGCCTCGCGGTGCGCATGGATCGCCGCGTGCATGTCCTGCATGAACTCGTGGAAGTGAACACGGCGCTTCGGCGTCACGGTGGCGGACGCGAAAAACAGGTCCATCAGCATCGACTTGCCGCGTCCGACGCCGCCCCACAGATAGATTCCCTTGGGCGGGACAGGCGCTTTTCCAAACAGCCGTCCGAGCAGCCCCGGCGCGGGGGCCGCGAGGGTAGTCGCTAGCGCGTCGAGGCGCGCCGCCGCCGCCGCCTGATCGGGGTCGCGCCGCAGTTCGCCCGACGCGACGAGCCGGTCGTACGCCTTCACGCCGCCGCGTCTGCCTCGACGGGCTTTGGCGGTCTCGGGGCGCGCGGCACCTTGCGCATCGTGCCGGTGAACGACGCGACATTCTGCCCGCCCTGCGTGACGAGGCCGCGCACGAACAGCATCTTGCCGGTTTCCTTGAGGATCTCGCCCGACGCCTCGATCGGTTCGCCGACGATGCCCGCACTGAGGAAATCGGTCGCGCACGATAATGTCACCGCCGACGACGTCTCGAGCTGCGCGTAGATGATCGTGAACATCGCCATGTCGATGAACGACATGATGAAGCCGCCGTGCAAGAAGCCCATGCCGTTCGAGTGCTTGCGCTCGGTGTCCATGCGGCAGCGCACCTTGCCCTCGGCGTCGGCGCGGAACAGCAGGTGGCCGAGCATCGACTGGAAGCGCCCATCGGCATCGCGGTGCCAGCTGGACCAGCCCGCGTTGGGGCCATCGGTAATCAGGTGTCGGGGCATGGGTAGCGGGTTAGCGGGGAATGGGGCGCGGTTGCAAGGCGCGACGACGATTACAGGGCGCCGGCAAGACGCGTTGCGGCAACGTCGCGCCGTCGGGCGGGTTGCGTGGGAGACGCACCCGCCGTCCGGGGCCGCGCGAGTCCGCGCTTAGACGGCGCGCTCGACCATCAGCTTCTTGATTTCCGCAATCGCCTTCGCCGGGTTCAACCCCTTCGGACAGACGTTGGCGCAGTTCATGATCGTGTGGCAGCGGTACAGACGGAAAGGGTCCTCGAGCGCGTCCAACCGCTCGCCGGTCATCTCGTCGCGGCTGTCGGCGAGCCAGCGGTAGGCCTGCAACAGGATCGCCGGGCCGAGGAACTTGTCACTGTTCCACCAATAGCTCGGGCAAGCGGTCGAGCAGCAGGCGCACAGGATGCACTCGTACAGCCCGTCGACCTTCGACCGGTCCTCGACGGTCTGCAGCCGCTCGGCCCCCGACGGCGCGGGGGTGACGGTCTGCAGCCACGGCTTGATCGACGCATATTGCGCGTAGAAGTGCTTGAAATCGGGAACGAGGTCCTTGACCACCTCCATGTGCGGCAGCGGCGTGATGCGGATTTCGCCCTTCACGTCCTCGATCGCCGTCGTGCACGCCAGCGCGTTGGTGCCGTCGATGTTCATCGAGCACGACCCGCAGATGCCCTCCCGGCACGAACGCCGGAAGGTCAGCGTCGGATCGACCTCGGCCTTGATGCGGATCAGCGCGTCGAG
>JBBQVB010000138.1:0-6148 GCA_038211965.1 Sphingomonadales bacterium | reverse complement strand
GCTCAGCCGGAACGCGAAGCCGATGTTCTTGAAGATCGTCGCGTTCTGCGCCCAGGTCATCACCGTGCGCGGGCTCATCACCGTCGAGATGTCGCCGCTCATGAAGCCCTGGCGCGTCATGTCGGCGACCTTGACCATGTTGGCGACCTGCTTGCGCCCCGCCTCGGTGTCGAACTCGGGGGCCTTCGCAGCGACAATGCGCGTCTCGGTCGCCTGCGGCAGGTAGTTCAGCGTCGTCACGACGTTCCAGCGGTCCATCTGGCCCTGGTTGATCTGCTGCGTGCCGTGATACAGCCCCGTCGTATCGCCCAGCCCGACAGTGTTCGCGGTGGCGAACAGGCGGAACCATGGGTTCGGGCGGATGACGCGGTTCTGGTCGAGCAGCGTCAGCTTGCCCTCGACCTCGAGGACGCGCTGGATGACGAACATCACGTCGGGGCGCCCCGCGTCGTACTCGTCGAAGACCAGCGCGGTCGGGGTCTGCAGCGCCCACGGCAGCAGCCCCTCGCGGAACTCGGTAACCTGCTTGCCGTCGCGCAGCACGATCGCGTCCTTACCGACCAAATCGATGCGGCTGATGTGGCTGTCGAGGTTGATGCGGATGCACGGCCAGTTGAGGCGCGCCGCAACCTGCTCGATGTGCGTCGATTTGCCAGTGCCGTGGAAGCCCTGCACCATGACGCGGCGGTTGAAGGCGAAGCCCGCAAGGATCGCCAGCGTCGTGTCGGGGTCGAAGACGTAGGCCGGGTCGAGGTCCGGGACGCGCTCGTCGGCGATGCTGAACGCCGGCACCGGAAAGTCGACATCGACGCCGAAAACGGCGCGCGCGTCGACGTGGCGGTCGGGCGCGGACTGCGCGGCGGCGTGATGGTCGTCGGTGTCGGGGGTATCGCTGTCGGCGGCGAGGACGGTGGTCAAGCTTCAGGCTCCCTGCGCGGGTCGGGGGGCGGCCTTGAAGGCCGGGGCGGACCGGAGGTGCGTATAGGCTTGCACCACCGCCTGCAACCGTGCCTCGTGGCTACGGTCGCCGCCGTTGGTGTCGGGGTGAAATTGTCGCACCAGCGCCTTGTAGGCGCGGCGGATACCGTTCGGGCTGGCGTCGGCGTCGAGGCCCAGCACCTTGAGCGCCTTGAGGTCGGCCTCGGCGAGTACTGTCCCCGCCTTGGTCCGCCGTCCGGCGAAGGCGTCCGCGCCGAACTTGCCGTGCAGCGCGTTCATCGGGTCGTTGAACTTGTAGCCGTTGACGTCGTGGACGACGTGCGCCCAGCCCGCGAGCGGCGACTGCGCCTCCGAAATCGCATCGGGCGACATGCCGTCGAAGAAGTTATAGCCCGCGTTGAACGCGCGGACGTGGTCGAGGCACAGCCATTGCCAGCCGCCGACGTGCCCCGCGACGCGGTTCGACGCAGGCGCGCGGAACTCGGCCGCCGCGGTACAGCCGGGATGCGCGCACGGCGTCGCTTGCGGAAGGTCGACGCGACCGTGGAGATGCTGGCGACGGGGCGGGACGGTCAAGGGAACTCGCTTGTCGGGGAAGACTTTGCAAATAGGTGGATGCAGCAACGAATGGAGTCGGTCGATGGGTGAACGCGCAGCTGAAATCGAGCGGCGTCTCGTCGCGGGCCTGTCGCCCGACAGCGTCGAGGTCGTCGACGACAGCGACGATCACAGCGGTCACGCTGGGCATAGCGGCGCGGGCGAGAGTCACTTCACCGTCCGCGTCGTCGCCGCCGCCTTCGAAAGGATGTCGCGGGTCGACCGCCAGCGCGCGGTTTATGCCGCGCTCGGCGACCTGATGGCACCGGACAAGGTGCATGCGCTGGTCATCGAGGCGAAGGCACGGGGGGAGTAGGGGGACGCTTGGCGACCGACATCGACCGCCGCGTTCGGCGGCGACCGCTTGCCGGTCGCCGCCAGGTGTCGCCGCTCAGACGTCGACCGCCGCCATCTGCCGCCGCCGCATCGCCGCGCCGGTCAGCCCGAAGCCCGCGATCATCAGCGCCCATGTCGCGGGCTCGGGAACCGTCTCGACGCCGGGGACGTCGAATTTTCCAAGGAAGACGATGTTGGCTACCCCGGCGCTCGACAAATAGACATAGTCGGTTCGCAGCGGGGCACCGATCGCGGCAGGAATTGTCGGATCGCCGTCGACGAGGGCGTATTTCACGAACTGCCCGATGTTGGCATTAGCGAACGGCGAGCCGCCGATGCCGAACAGCGAATCGATGCCGATAAACTGCCCGTGAAAGAAGATCGCGGTCGGCCCCAGATGAAAGTCAAAGCCGGTCTCCGCCTCGCAGGCATCGGGGTTGGGCGCACAGGCGAAGTCCGACAGGCCGACCGTGTGCGAGCCGACCGTGAAGACGACGCTGTTCGCCGGATTGCCGTTGCCGAGCGCGACGCCGGTGATGAACGGGTTAGTCAACAACGGATTCGGCGAGGCATTGATACCGCGCACCAGCGGCCCGACTTCGGAATCGTCATAGGTGATCGTCAGGTCGATGGCATCGCCGACGTGGAAGTCGAGCAGCGACGTGAGATGGTCGGGGTTATAGTCGAAGTCGGGGGCGAACTGAAAGAAGATCGAGCCGTGCCGGGTCACTGTCACCGGCGTCGCCCCGACACCGGTGGCGGCGAGCACGAGCGTCCCGGCGAGCAGACCGGCTTTGAAGGTCGTCATGGTTTGTCCCCTGTTGGTTGCGGCTGAATTGCGAAAGCGCTGTCCGGCGCTGGCACCGTGGTGCGTCGGGGCGGCGCGCGGCGACAGGACGCCGAACCGATTTCTTGCCGATTATTGCCCGATCGATGTCGATTGACAGTCCTGCAAGCGCCGTCGCATTTTTGTGGCGCGGCGGCGAGGGGCGGCGGTGGAGGACAGCGGCCAGATCGACCTCGCGTCGGCACCCCCTTTCCGCATCGGGCCGATGACCGCCGAGCCGGCGTTGCGGCAGGTCTCGACAACGACGACATCGGCGGAAACGCTGCAGCCGCGCGTCATGCAGGTGCTGGTCGTGCTGGCGCGTGCCAATGGCGCGATCGTCAGCCGCGACGCGCTGGTCCGGCAGTGCTGGGAGGGCCGCATCGTCGGCGACGACAGCATCAACCGCATCATCTCGCGGCTGCGCCGCCTCGCGGACGAACGCGCCGGGGGCAGCTTCCAGATCGAGACCGTCCTCAAGGTCGGCTACCGGCTGATCGGCGACGTGGCGCTGGTGCAGCCATCGGTGCCGCCGCCGCTGGCCTTCGATACGGCGCACATCCCGGGCGCTGCACTGGCTGCGCCGATCGCACCGACTGCTGCCTCACCACGGTGGCAATCGTCACGCCTTTGGTTCACCGCTGGGGTAGTCGGGCTTGTCGGCTTGCTTGCCTTGATCGTCTTGTGGAATCGCCCGCAGCCGGGGCCCCCGACACTCGCGGTCGACAGCTTTGCCAGTTCCCGGGTTCCGGCGGACATGGCGGCGACGCTGCGGAGCGCGATTGTCACCGCCAACGTGCGCGAGAAATTTCGTGCGGTCGCCGGCCGAGAGGCCGCTTCGAACTATCGCCTGACCGGCCGACTGGCCGGATTGCCGGGCGGCGTCGTCCTCTACGCAGAATTACACGCACCGGGCATCGCCGCGCCGATCTGGACGCCGCAAATCCATTTCGCGGCGAATGCGTCCCTGTCCGGGATAGGGTCGGAACTGGCGGTGGCGGCGCGTTGCATCATCGAGGGCGCGGAAGAACCGCCCGCGCCCAAACCCGCTGCCGCACTCGCTGGTTGGGCCAGCTATTGCGAAGGCAGCAACAAGAGCGACTGGGACGAAGACCTGCTACTCAACACGCTTAGATCGACAACGCGCGCCGAGCCGCGCTTCGTCTCGGCTCAGTTCAGTCTGGCCCAGGCGCTGGGTTACCACATCATGCACAATGGGGGCCGCGACCCCGACGGGCTGCGCGCCGAGGCGCTGAAGTCATTGGCAATCGCGGCGAAGCTCGATCCGGACAATTCAATGGTCTATCTGACGCATGCCGTCCTGACCAAACCTGACGACTTCAAGTCACGCGACGCGATGATTGCACGCGCGCTGCGGGCGCGCCCGACGGGTTGGGGCGATGAGACCAACATACAGGGCTATTTCCTCGAATCGGTCGGCCGCCTGCGCGATGCCCTCGATGCTTACAAGCGGAACCTTGTCATCCTTCCCGGCAATCCGATCATCACGATGGCGAGAGCCGAGGTGCTGAGCATGGCCGGTCGCTATCGGCAGGCCTATCCCGTCTTTAAGGACGATGCCGCCATCAAGCCCGACCGCGCCCGCATCGACCGGATCTGGTTGACCGCCGCTATCACCGGCAAGGATTGGACAACGGCGCGCCGGTTGCTCCCGACGGTGCCCGACGACCGGGTTCGCGCCGCGATGGAACCGCTGGTCGCGGCACTCGCTGCGGGGGACCGGGCAGCGGCGGTCGCCGCCGGCGCCGCTTTCGAGCCGATCGCCGCCGATTCAGCCTCGTTGTCGGCGCTGACCGTGATGGCGCTCGCATGGAGTGGGCGTGATCTTGCGGCGCTCGACGCAGCCGAGCGCCGGTTCCACGTCATGGGGTATAACAATTCGTTGGGCAGCCTGTACTCGCCCGCCTTCGCCAGCGCCCGGCAGACCCCGGCGTTCGAAGCACTGGCGCGCCGGATCGGGCTGTTCGACTATTGGCGAAGCTCGCGCCACCCGCCGGACTTCTGCACGGCTGCTGGCGCGCCGCCCTTGTGCACTAAGCTTTGACGACATCGTGCACCGGATGGCCGCCGACGCTGCGTTTAGCCCGCCGCTGCGGGTGTCCCGGATATTCCATCGACCGCGCTTCTGGTCGATACTGTCCGACATGAATAAATCCGCCCTCGCCGCGCTACTCGGCTCGCTGGCCATGCTCTGCAGCGCCGCCGCGCCGCTCCCGGCGGCACCATCCCCGAGCACCACGCAAACCCCCGACCGTATCGACGGCACCCCCGTCGTCGCCACTCTCGACGCCGCCACCCTCGCCTCCGGCCAGGTCCACCGCTTCTGGTTCCGCCCTTCCGACACCAGCATGGGCCAGGGCTGGTACGTCCCCGTCGTCGTCGTGCGGGGTGCCAAGCCGGGGCCGCGGTTGCTGATCACGGCAGGGATTCACGGCGACGAGCTCAACGGCATCGCGGTCATTCATCGGCTCGCTGCCGAGGTCGATCCGGCGGGGCTGAGCGGCACGCTGGTGTTGGTGCCGGGGCTCAATACGCCGGGGCTGCTCCAGGACGCGCGCGAGTTCGCTACCGGGGCGGGGCGGGGTTTCGCCAACCTCAATCGCAGCCTGCCGGGCAAGACCTCCGGCGGTGCGGCGGAGGTCTATGCGGACGCGCTGTGGAAGCGGCTTTTGCGCCCCAACGCCGACGCGGCGGTCGATCTGCACACCCAGTCGCGCGGCACCGCGTATGTCCTCTATGCCTTCGCCTCGACGCCGCGCACGCGCGCGATGGCGACGCTGGTGCAGCCTGACGTCATCAAGCTCGACAAGGGCGAGAAGGGCACCGTCGAGAACGAGCTGACGAACGACGGCGTGCCGGCGATCACCTTCGAGCTTGGCGCGCCGGGGGTGTTCGACACCGCGACGATCGCGCGCGCAGTGGCGGGCCTGCGTAACCTGATGACCGAGATGGCGATGCTGCCGGGCCAGGTCCGCGCGCCCGCGACGCCGGCGTTCACCGGTAACGACCTCGTCAACGTCAGCAGCCTGCGCGGTGGCTGGGCGACGAGTCTTGCGCCGCTGGGCAGCGACGTCGTCAAGGGCCAGCCGCTCGCGGTCGTCCGCGATCCATTCGGGCGTGTCGTCGATACCATCGTCGCGCCGCGAGGCGGCCGCATCGTCAGCGGCTTCACCGACCCCCGCCGCGACCCCGGCAGCCTGATCGCACGCCTCGTCTTCTGGAACGACGATCCGAAATGCGCCGACGGCTGTTGAACGCACGTCCGCCCGGGGATATGGCAGACGCGCTGCCGGCTTAGCTCAGATGGTAGAGCACCTGATTTGTAATCAGGGGACCGGACTCCGAAAAGATCAATTAGGTCAATCACTTGATGGGATTTTGCGACGTTGCTGTGCCGTTAATTGTGGCGTGGATGCCGTAAGCAGGTCG
>JBBQVB010000137.1:0-6166 GCA_038211965.1 Sphingomonadales bacterium | reverse complement strand
GGAAGCTGTCCCGGAGCCGACCAGATCGTCTCGTCGAACGGCGTCATGCTCGCCGCGCTGCTGGCGGGCGCCGGAGCGGAGGTCGTCGACGGTGGCATCGTCCCCGACCGTCGCGACGCACTCGACGGCGCCGTGCACGCGGCCGCCGGCGCCGACCTGCTGGTCACCATCGGCGGCGCGTCGGTCGGCGATCACGACCTCGTCCTCCCCGTGCTGGCCGCCATGGGGGCCGATATCGACTTCTGGAAGGTCGCGCTCAGGCCCGGCAAGCCGATGCTGAGCGGCTTGCTCGGGAGCTTGCGGATCGTCGGCCTGCCGGGCAATCCGGTATCGGCTTTCGTCTGCGCTTTCCTGTTCGTCCTGCCGCTGTTGCGTCGGATGGGCGGCGATCCCGCGCCGCTTCCGGTCGTCGCAAAAGCGCGTGCCGGCGCGCCGCTCGCTGCCAACGATGGCCGTCAGGACTATATCCGCGCCGTTGTCGAAGACGGCGTCGTCGTCCCCGCCACACGGCAAGACAGCGGCATGTTGCAGACCTTGGCGAACAGCAACGCCCTGATCGTTCGCGCACCCCACACGCCCGCCGTCGAAATGGATGCGGTCGTCGATTATCACCCGCTTGACTTCGTTCCGGGTGTTGCCTAATCGTTCCCTATTGGTTCCCGATGGGAGGCGAGCAATGCTGACGCGCAAGCAACACGACCTGCTGAAATTCATCGACGCGAGGCTCGCCGAGGACGGCGTGTCGCCGTCGTTCGAGGAAATGAAGGACGCGCTCGCGCTCAAATCCAAGAGCGGGGTGCACCGCCTGATCAACGCGCTCGAGGAACGCGCCTTCATCCGCCGCCTGCCCAATCGCGCGCGCGCGCTCGAGGTGCTCAAGATGCCCGAAGTCCGTGCCGCTGCACCGGCACCGGAGAGCAGCGTCATCCATGCCGATTTCTCGAAGCGCCGGACCGCGCCGCAGCCCGCCAACGACGTCATCGAGGTGCCGCTGCACGGGCGCATCGCGGCGGGCCTGCCAATGGAAGCGCTCGAGAGCGACCGCTCGCTCAGCGTGCCTGCCGCGCTGCTCGGACCGGGCGACCACTACGCCCTCGAAGTGTCGGGGGATTCGATGATCGACGCGGGGATTTTCGATGGCGACTATGCACTGGTAAAGCGCTGCGAGACCGCGCGCGACGGCGATATCGTCGTCGCGCTCGTCGACAATGCCGAGGCGACGCTCAAATATCTGCGCCACGAGAAGGGCATGATCCGCCTCGACCCGGCGAACGCGATGCACAGTCCGCAGCATTATCTGCCGTCGCGCGTCAAGGTGCAGGGCAAGCTCGCAGGGCTTTTGCGGCGCTACGGCTGACGGCGTGGGTCGCAACGTACCTGTAACAAAAATGTCCCACCCGGCAGCCGAGCTTTGCAGCGGGCAAAAATCGCTTTCGTGACCGCGCTGCGCCGCTAAGACACACCCACGAGTGCGGCGGCGCGACCGTCAGCCCGATCTTTGGGGGGATACGACCTTGATCCGTTCGCTGACGCTTGCCGGGACTGCGGTCCTTGCGCTGACCGCCGCTGCCGCCTTCGCCCAGACGCCGGCGCCGGGCGCCACCGCGCCACAGGTCGCCGCCGCCGACGGGGCGGATCTCGACAGCGGCGAGATCATCGTCACCGCGCAGAAGCGTTCGGAACGGCTGCAGGACGTGCCGGTGGCGGTCAGCGTCGTCTCGGGAGCACTGCTCGAACGTCAGGGCGGCCTCAACATCGAGAACGCGCAGTATCTCGTCCCCTCGCTCAACTTCCGCAAATCGGGGACGACGATCAACCAGTTCCTGTTCCTGCGCGGGATCGGCACGGCGAACTTCTCGATCGCGGCCGAGCCATCGGTGTCGGCGGTACTCGACGGTGTCGTGCTGAGCCGCGCCGGCGAGGCGTTCAACGACCTCGTCGATATCGAGCGTCTCGAGGTGCTGCGCGGCCCGCAGGGAACGTTGTTCGGCAAGAACGCCAGCGCGGGCGTCATCAACATCGTCTCGAAGCGTCCCGGCGACGATTTCGGCGGCTTCGTCGAGGGCGGCTATTTCTCGAAGAAGGAATATCGCGCGCGCGCCGCCGTCGACGTGCCGTTCAACTCGATGGTCAAGGGACGCTTCACCGGTTTTTATTCGCAGTACGACGGCAATATCTACAACGCTGCACCCAATGTTCAGCGCCAGGTCAATGGCTACAAGCATTATGGCATCCGCGGGCTCGTTACCGCCGAGGTCAGCGACAAGCTCAACTTCACGATTATCGGCGACTATCATAAGAACGACGACGACTGCTGCGCCGAGGTCATCGGCACGCTGCCGAACAACGCCACCGCGACCGCACTGCCGACGCCGCGCGACGTAAACTCGCGCCAGATCGCGCAGAACCTCGTCACCCGCACGATCGAGAAGGGTTACGGCGGCTCGCTGCAGGGCGACCTCGACGTCGGAGCGATCGGCACGCTGACGTCGATCACCGCCTACCGCCGCTTCGACAACCGCGAGATTCGCGACGGCGACTTCCTGCCGCAGGCCTATATCGGCTTCAACCAGCTCCACGACGACGGCCCGCAGACCGGTAACACCTTCAGCCAGGAAATCCGCCTGACCTCGCCTGGCAAGCAGAAGCTCGACTACGTCATCGGCGGCTATTACTCGCGCGCGCGCTCGGACCGGACCTTCACGCGCAGCGACATCGTCTGCGCTGCGCTGACGCCCCCCGCCCCCGCCGCGCTGACGCCGTGCAGCAGCCCGCTGGCGGCGCCGTCGACCTTCCCCACGGGAACGGCGGTGTTCGGCTCGACCTTCAAAAACCTGTCGGCATTCGGCCAGGCGACCTTCCACGTCACCGAAACGCTGCGCGTCATCGGCGGGCTGCGCTATACCCACGATACGCTCGATGTCGATCACATCCGGCGCACCACACTCGCCGGACCCGGCATCGGCACCAATTTCGATGCCGGTGTCTACAATAACGGCGCGATCAACCCGGCGGGCGGCTTCCTCGCCGGTCCGTCGAACGGCATCCCATTCACCGCGTCGACGACCAAGAACAACCTGTCGGGCCGCGCCGGGGTTCAGTTCGATCTGACGCATGACAACATGGTCTACGCGACCTATGCGCGCGGCTATAAGGGTCCCGCCTATAACGTCTTCTACAATATGGCGACGATCAACACCAACGTCATCGCCGCCGAGACTGCCGACAGCTACGAAGTCGGCCTCAAGAATACTTGGCTCGACGGCCATCTCAACGTGAACCTTGCAGGTTTCTACGCCAAGTACAAGAATTTCCAGGCAAACAACCCCGATTTCGTCAATGGCGTGCAGACGACGCGCTTGACCAATGCCGGCACGGTATCGACGCGCGGCATCGAGATCGACGTCATCGGACGCTTCAGCCGCGCCTTCACGCTGACCTTCGGCTATGCCTATACCGACGCGCACATCGACCGGTTCCTGCTGCCGCCCGGTGCCAACGCCAGCCAGGCCATCCCCAACGGCACGCAGCTGACCAGCGCGCCCAAGAACAAGGCGAGCCTGACCGCCGACTATCGCATCGTCACCGGCGGGCCCGTCGACATCGCGTTCGCGGGCAACGCGACCGTCACCGACGACCAGCTGTCGCAGTTGTCGCCCGATCCGGCGGTGCGCACCGCGACGACGATCCCGTCGTACGTTCTCGCCGACGTGCAGGTCTCGCTGATCGAGAAGAACGACCGCTTCAAGCTGACGGGCTATATCAAGAACGTCTTCGGCAACAGCTTCGCCGCCGCGATACAGACCGGCGGGCCGGGTGGCTCGTACCGCTACCTGATCCCGCGCGAAGCCGACACCATCTTTGGCGTGACGGGCCGGTTCAACTTCTGACCTCCCCCTCCCCTCCCGATCGAGCGCACTGGCGAACCGGGAGGGGCAGGCTCGGGGGAAGAGCCAGGCCGCCCTCGTAAAACCGGGCGCGCGCCCCACATCCCTCGCATGCCCGCCCCCGGTTCCTGGCTTGTCCCGCACCCCGAGGGCATCCACGTCGTCCCCGGCGATTTCTGGATCGACCCGTCGACGCCCAAGGATCGCGCCCTCGTCACCCACGGCCACGCCGACCACGCGCGCAGCGGCCACGGCAAGGTCATGGCGACCCGCGCGACGCTGGCGATCATGGACGTCCGCTACGGTGAGCAGCTCGGCGGCCAGGGCGTCGGGTACGGCGAGACGGTCCGCGTCGGCGACGTCGGCGTGCGCTTCGTTCCGGCCGGCCACGTCCTGGGCTCGGCGCAGATCGTCCTCGAGCACCGGGGCGAGCGCATCGTCGTGTCGGGCGACTACAAGCGCCGCACCGACCCGACCTGCGCGGCGTTCGAACCCGTGCCGTGCGACATCTTCGTTACCGAAGCGACCTTCGGCCTGCCGGTGTTCCGCCACCCGCCGACGGCAGGCGAGGCCGCCAAGGCGCTGACCGCGCTCGCCGCCAACCCCGACCGCTGCGTGCTGATCGGGGCCTATGCGCTCGGCAAGGCACAGCGCGTCATCGCCGAGCTGCGCGGCCTCGGCCACGATGCGCCGATCTATATCCACGGAGCGCTGCAGCGGCTCTGCGACCTCTACGGCGCGCTTGGCGTCGATCTTGGCGATTTGCGTCCCGCAGCGGGTATGAAGGCCGCCGACCTGAAGGGGAGCATCGTCATGGCCCCGCCGTCGGCGCTCAACGACCGCTGGAGCCGCCGCCTGCCCGAGCCGATCACCGCGATGGCCTCGGGCTGGATGCGCGTCCGCCAGCGCGCCGTCCAGAAACTCGTCGAACTCCCGCTGATCATCTCCGACCACGCCGATTGGGACGAATTGACCACGACCTGCGCCGAACTCGCGCCGTCGGAGGTGTGGGTGACGCACGGCCGCGAGGAGGCGCTCGTCCACTGGTGCCGGACCCGCCAGATGAAGGCCCGCGCGCTCGATCTGGTGGGCAAGGAAGACGAGGACGACTGACTCGCCTCCCCCCCTCCCGCTTCAGGGAGGCCCTTGCTTCCCCCCTCCCTCTTCAGGGAGGGGCCGGGGGTGGGTGCGGGGCACTTCGCCCCGCGCGTCAGCGCCGCGCTTCATCGGGCAACGGGACAGCAAGAGGCTCGCGAAGGCGCTCGCACCCACCCCCGACCCCTCCCTGAAGAGGGAGGGGAGAAGGGAAAGTTTGCCGAAGGCGGCACTAACGACGCCTTCGTTGCGACTGCCGCTGACGGCGTGCAGCTTCCTCAGATGAGCACGATAGGCGTTAATGTGCTGACGGCTCAACTGCTTGGCTCCCCTGAACCGGTTTAGCCGCGACGGCCGCCGCTGTCACGCCACGCGCGCGCGCGTTCAGTTCGCAAGCTGGCCCCCGCCTGAGGGGTCGCGCTCCCCCCTCACCCTCGCTATCGTCGCGGGCGTGTCGATCTACCTCCCCATCGCCGAAATGTCGGTCAACGTCTTCATCATCGTCGGGCTGGGCGCGCTGGTCGGGTTTCTGTCTGGGATGTTCGGCGTCGGCGGCGGGTTCCTGACCACCCCGCTGCTGATCTTCTACGGTATCCCGCCCGCCATCGCGGTGGCGTCTTCGGCGACGCAGATCACCGGCGCGAGCGTGTCGGGGGCGCTGGCGTACTGGCGGCGCGGCGGCGTCGACGTGAAGATGGGCGGCGTGCTGATCGCGGGCGGGCTCGTCGGCGCGGGGCTGGGATCGGTGCTGTTCGCCCTTCTCAAGTCGCTCGGCCAGATCGATGTCACGATCAACATCATCTACGTGCTGTTTCTGGGGACGGTCGGCGGGCTGATGCTCAAGGAAGCGGTCGGCGCGGTCCGGCGCAGCCGCGCGGGCGTCAAGGTCGCGGACCGGCGGCATCCGCACAACCGGTGGATCGCGGCGCTGCCGTGGAAGGTGCGTTTCTACAAATCGGGGCTGTACATCTCGCCGCTCGCGCCGTTCGGACTGGGGGTCGGGGTCGGCATCCTGACCGTCATCATGGGCATCGGCGGCGGCTTCATCATGGTGCCGGCGATGATCTATCTGCTCGGCATGTCGACAGGCGTCGTCGTCGGCACCAGCCTGTTCAACATCGTCTTCGTCACCGCCGCGACGACTTTGCTCCATTCGGTTGAATCGCAGACGGTCGATATCGTGC
>JBBQVB010000136.1:0-6196 GCA_038211965.1 Sphingomonadales bacterium | reverse complement strand
TTCCGCCGCGCCGTGGCTGCCGAACCGGGCGAGCGCATCGTCTTCGCGTGGATCGAATGGCCGTCGAAGGACGCGCGCAACGCCGGCATGAAGGCGGCGATGGAGGATGAGCGGATGAGCGGCGCGCCCGAGATCCCGTTCGACGGCAAGCGCATGATCTTCGGTGGCTTCACGCAGGTCGTGAACCTCGCCGCATGAAGGTCAGCGAGGCGGTCGCGTCGCGGCGGTCGGTGCGGGGTTTCCTGCCGGATCCGGTCGATGGCGCGGTGATCCGTCGGGTACTCGAGCGCGCCGCGCGCGCGCCGTCGGGGGGCAACCTCCAGCCGTGGCACATCGACGTGATCGCGGGGGAGCCGCTCGCCGAGCTGAAAACCCTGATGCAGGCGCGCATCCAGGAACTGCCGAAGGGCGAGCCGACCGAGTACGACATTTACCCAAAGATCCTACCCGAGCCGTATAGCCGCTACCGCTTCGAGGTCGGCGAGGATTTGTACGGCGCGCTCGGCATCCCGCGCGACAACAAGCTGGCGCGCATGCTGTGGTTTGCGCGCAACTTCCAGTTCTTCGGCGCGCCGGTGGCGCTGTTCTGTTCGGTGGCGAAGACGATGGGGCCACCGCAATGGTCCGACATTGGTATGTATCTGCAGACGGTAATGCTGCTGCTGCGCGAGGAGGGGCTCGATTCGTGCCCGCAGGAATGCTGGGCGATCTATCCCGATACGATCCGCGCGTTCGTCGGCATTCCCGAGGACCGGATGCTGTTTACCGGCATGGCGATCGGCTGGAAGGACACGGGCGACAAGGCCAATGCACTGGTGCCCCGCCGCGCGCCGCTGGGCGATTTCGCGACGTTCCGGGGGATTTAGCGCAGCCCTACCCGTCGCTCAGACAAGGCCGAGATGTCGCAGCGCGAACGACACCACGATCCCGATCAGCATGGCCGCCGACAATCCGCCCGACAGCATGAAGCCGACGCTGCGGTTGGCACCGCGCGAGTAGGTGACGATGTAGAGAAGGCGCCCGAGGCACCAGATCGCGCCGTAGATCCCGGCGACCGTGTCGCCCCAGACGTGCGCCGCAAGCGCCAGCAACGGCAGGAAGAACACCATCTGCTCGACGCTGTTCTGCTGCGCGCGAAAGGCACGCTCGAATGACGGATCGCCGGTCACGGCAGGCGCAGCGACGTTGTGTTTGGTCCGCGCCTGCCCGACCAAGATGATGGCCCAGGCATAGATCGCCAGCGACGCGACGAGCGCGCCGACTGCGAATGGATAATCGTGCATGTCCGTCCCCCGAAAGTTGCGGGGCCGTTAGCGTGCGCCCGACGGCATGGCTATAGTCGGGTGGCTGGATTGCCCATCTCGACCATCTTGCGAGCGTTTTCGGCAAACTTCTTACTGTCACCATCGGTCTTCAGCCGCGCGCTGGCGTCTTCGGGGACCGTAATACCGCGTTGCGCCGCGGGTCGCGCCGCGATTGCCTCGTGCCAGCGGGTCAGGTTGGGCAGACCCTCGGTGTCGATCCCCGACCAGCTCGCGGTACGCGTCCAGCACCAGTTCGCCATATCGGCGATGCTGTAGTCGCTGCCTGCGAGATACTCGGTCTTGCCGAGTTGCGTATCGAGGACGGTGAACAGCCGACGTCCCTCGCCCTGATAGCGTGCAATCGCGGCCGGAATCTTCTCGGGGAAATAGCGGAAAAAGACATTGGCCTGCCCCATCATCGGACCGACGCCGCCCATCTGGAACATCAGCCACTGCATGACCCGGCTTCGACCGTGGACGTCGCTCGGCATGAACTGGCCGGTCTTCTCGGCGAGGTAGACGAGGATCGCGCCGCTCTCGAAGATCGCGAAGTCACCGTCGGTGAGGGCGGGGATGCGCCCGTTGGGGCAGAGGTCGACGAACCACTGCTGCTTCTGCTCGCCCGCCATCAGGTCGATCTTGCGGACGGCATAGTCGAGGCCCATCTCCTCGAGCGCGACCGAGACCTTGTAACCGTTCGGCGTAGCGGCGGTGTAGAGGGTCAGCGTCATGCGTTGTCCTCGGGCCAGTCAAATGGGCGGTTCATGATGTCGTCCCAGGTGTAGGGGTTGGTCTCCGGCATCTGGCGGAGCGGAATATCCATTTCGCCGGAGGCGTCGCTGACGCCGCGCTGCCACGCCATGTCGAGGGCTTCGTCGATCCGCGATTTGAAGCTGGGATTCGTGCGCAGATCGTATTTCGCCTCGTTGCGATGATTTCGGATCGAGCGCGCCCAGCTATTGCCGCGCCGCTCAGGCTGCATGTCCCATTTCAGCATGTGATGGATGATGATCGCCAGCGCGCTACTGAATGCCTTGAACTGCGAATTGCCCAGATCCTTCAGCTCCTCGGCGATGTTGGCCCAGTCGATTCCCGCCGGTCGCAAGGCGCGCAGCAAATCGGCTTGGGCATAGGCCCAGCCTGCCAGATCGGCGTCGTAGTCGACTTCATCCGGAAGGCGCGCTTGGCTGGCCATGTCCCGACCCTAACCCCTCACCCGCGTGGGTGGAAGTGGCCGTGGATGCTCGCGGCCATCAGCTTGGAGATACCCGGGGCGCGTTCGAGGTCCTCCAGCGTTGCACCGCGGACCGCGCGCGAGGTACCGAAGTGCATCAGCAGCGCACGTTTGCGCGCCGGACCGATGCCGGGAACATCGTCGAGCGGGTTGGCGACGATCGCCTTCGACCGCTTGGCCCGGTGCGCACCGATGGCGAAGCGGTGCGCCTCGTCGCGCAGGCGCTGGAGGAAGAACAGCACGGGACTGTTCGGCGGCAGCGTCAGCTCGCGCCCCGAAGGCAGATGAAAGGTCTCGCGTCCGGCATTGCGGTCGGGGCCTTTGGCGACGCCCACCACACAAATGTTGTGCGCGCCGAGTTCGCCCATCACCTCAAGAACGGCGGACAACTGCCCCTTGCCACCGTCGATGAGCAGCAGGTCGGGCCATTCGCCGCCCGTCCGATCAGGGTCCTCGCGTTCGAGGCGGGCGAAGCGGCGTGCCAGCATCGCCTTCATCATGCCGAAGTCGTCGCCCGGCGTGATCCCCTTCCCGCCGACCTGCGCGTCGGTCATGTTGAACTTGCGGTACTGGTTCTTGCGGAACCCCTCCGGCCCCGCGACGATCATCGCGCCGAGTGCGTTGGTCCCCATGATGTGGCTGTTGTCGTAGACCTCGATTCGTTGCGGCGTTTCGGCAAGGTCGAACAGCTCGGCGAGTTCGCGCATCAGCACGCCCTGCGTCGTCGATTCCGCCAGCCGCCGGTCGAGCGCCTCCTCGGCGTTGCGCTTGGCCTGCGCCACCAGCTGACGCGCCGGGCCGCGCTGGGCGTGGCGCAGCGCGACGCGCTTGCCGGCGCGCTCGGACAGCGCATCGGCGACCAGCGCCATCTCGTCGAGGGTGCGGTCGATGAGGATCTCGCGCGGCGCCGGGACATCCTCGTAGAATTGCGCAAGGAAGCTGGTCAGCACCTCGTCCTCGGGCACGTCGGCGGTATGGGCGGGGAAGAAGCTGCGATGGCCCCAGTTTTGACCGCCGCGGATGAAGAACATCTGGATGCACATGACGCCCGCCTGGCAGGCGAGCGCGACGATGTCGGCATCGCGCGCGTCGTCGCCGGCGTTGATGGCCTGACTGCCCTGGATGAAGGTCTGCGCGCGCATGCGGTCGCGGAACACCGGGGCCTGTTCGAAGTCCATAGCGCCCGCCGCCGCCTCCATCGCCGCGCCGAGCTTGCGCTGGGTCTCTTGCGATTTGCCCGACAAGAAGGCCTTGGCGTCGTCGACGAGCTCGGCATAGGCGGCATCCTCGATTCGCCCGGTGCACGGAGCCGAGCAGCGGCGGATCTGGTGGAGCAGGCAGGGGCGCGAGCGGTTGGCGAAGAAGCTGTCCGAGCAGGACCTTAGCAGGAACACCTTCTGCAACGCATTGAGTGTGACATTGACCGCCCCGGCGCTGGCGAAGGGCCCATAGAACACCCCCTTGCCGACGCGCGCGCCGCGATGCTTGGCGATGCGCGGGAAGGCGTGATCCTCGCGCAAGAAGATAAACGGGAAGCTTTTGTCGTCGCGCAGCAGGACGTTGTAGGCGGGGCGGAAGCGCTTGATCAGCTGCGCCTCCAGTAGCAGCGCCTCGGACTCGCTGTTCGTCGTGACGATCGTCATGGCGCGCGTCTGCGCCACCATGCGCTGCAGGCGGCGCGGCAGGCGCGTCACCTGGGTGTAGTTGGTCACCCTCGCCTTTAGACTGCGCGCCTTGCCGACGTACAGGACCGCGCCGCCGTCATCGAGCATGCGGTAGACGCCGGGGCGCTGCGGCAGCGTACGCAGGACGTTGCGGATCGCCGCGACGCCGGTCTCAAGGTCGGGTGCAACGGCACCGCCGCGCACCGTGAAGGTCGCCGCGCTTTCCGAAAATCGGTCGGGGAGGGGAGGTTGCGCCATCGCCCTGCCAAGTTAGGCGCGGTGGGTAAGCGGCTCAAGGCGCGGCGCAGCTTATCCACGGCGACTGGGGATAAGTGCGTGGGCGACGTGCGGACGGTGGGGGGATGCGTGGGGTGCGATGGTGTCGGCGCTTGGTGTGCCGGTTTTTTGGGCAGCGGGTGCGCGTCTCCCCCGTCGTGCTGGCGCGTGCCGCATGACGGCGCCCGGTCGCGCGCTTCATCGTCGCACCTCGCTTGTCCCCGTCCGACCAGCCCGCTAACCCGCGCGTCATGCCCGACATCGGCCCCCGCACCGCAATCGTCACCGGCGGTGCAAAGCGCATCGGTGCCGCGCTGGTGCGCGCGCTCGCCGCCGACGGGTGGTTCGTCGTCATCCACTGCCACAACTCGCGCGCCGACGCCGACGCGCTGGCGGCGGAGCTTGGGGCGGCGGGGCACAGCGCTCGCGTCGTCGCCGCCGACCTCGCCGACGCGGACGCCGCCGCGACGATCCTGGCCGCTGCCAGGGGCGCACCGCCGCTCGGCCTCCTCGTCAATTCGGCGTCGCGCTTCGATTACGACACGATCGACGACTTCACGCCAGAGGGCTGGGCAGCACACCTCGACGTCAATCTGCGCGCGCCGGCGCTGCTGACGCGTGCCTTCGCCGCCGCCGTGCCCGACGGTGACACGGCGTGCGTCGTCAACCTCCTCGATGCCAAGCTCGCCGCGCTCAACCCCGATTATTTCAGCTACACACTGTCGAAGATCGGCCTTGCCGGGCTCACCGAGATGGCGGCGCGCGCCTATGCGCCGCGGCTGCGCGTCAACGCCATCGCGCCCGCCGTGACGATGGTCAGCGGGCCGCAGTCGCGCGAGAACTTCGAGGCGGCGCATATTCTCAATCCGCTCGGGCGCGGCGTCGAGGTCGACGAGATCGTCGGGGCGCTGCGCTTCATCCTTGCCACGCCCACGTTCAACGCCCAGACGCTGACGCTCGACGGCGGCCAGCGGTTGATGGGCCTGCCGCGCGACGTGGCGTTCATGGTGGATAGATGATGCAGGCGGTACAGGCTTTCACGGGGCTCGACGGCCTTGTCCCCGACGCGCTCCGCCCGCGAACGCGCAAGATCGTGCTCGAGGATTTCGACTTTCCCTGCGACATCGGTTTCCACGATTTCGAGATCGGCACACCGCAGCGGCTGCGCGTCAACGTCGAGGTCTGGCTCGATGCGGCGAATTTCCCCGATTGCGACAGCATCGCGAGGGCGTGGGATTACGACCGACTGCGCACCGCGATCCTCGCCCTGACAACGGGACGGCGCTTCAACCTGCAGGAAACCGTCGCACACGAGATCTACGTCATGGTCGCGGCGCGACGCGGGGTGACCGCGCTCCGCGTCTCTACGCGCAAGCCCGACATCTATCCCGACTGCGCGGCGGTCGGTGTCGAGCTGGCATCGTTCTAGCCCGGCGTCAGAGGTGGCGCTCGCACGCCCCCAGCGTCGCCAGCACGAAAGCATAGTCCGATGCGAGTGCAGCGCGGTCGGCCGCCCCGAGGCCGGGCGGCAAGGTGCGCGGCAGGAAGCACGCCAGCCGGTACCACAGCAGCGTATCGCGCTTCACCCCCACCGCCGCGTCGTCGATGACGTCGCCGAGCGCGAGGCTCAGCGTCCGCGCCTGGCCCGGACGGCCGAGCACGACGAGTGAAACCGGCTTGCCGCTGGCGGTGGTCAGGAAGAACTGGCTCTCGGCCTC
>JBBQVB010000135.1:0-6291 GCA_038211965.1 Sphingomonadales bacterium | reverse complement strand
GACGCCGCGACGACCTTGCCCAAGGATATCGCCTACCTACGCGAAAATTTCGCGCGCCTCGATCCCCCGCTCGGCGTGCTGCTGCGCGATCGCCATGGCAAGGCGGATGTGCCGGTGTACGGCGGCCCCGATGCGCTGCGCGCGATTTATTTCCATCGCGAGGATGGTGTCGGTATCGGCTACAACGGCGACAGTTTCATCATGTTGATCGAATGGGGACCCGACGGGCAGGTCCACAGCCGCAGCATCCAGCCATGGGGGGCGGCAACGACCCGCCCCGAATCGAAACATTATGCCGATCAAGCGGCGCTGTTCACGCGTGAGCAGTGGAAGCCGGTCTGGTTCGACGCGGTGACGCTCGCCGGGCATGTCGAGCGGGAGTATCGACCCTGATATCTTCGTTCTCCCCTCTCGGCGAAGCGCCGAGAGGGGAGGGGAAATCCGTTACGCGACCTTGAACCCCTCGCGGTTCATCCGGTTGGTGAGCTTGCGGTTCTCCTCGTCGCTCAGGCTGGCGCGCAATGCGGGGTAGATTTCGTCCTCTTCCTTGCGGACGTGCGCCTCGATGTCGGCCTTGAGTTCGCGGACACGCTCGAGCCACGCAGGCGACGCCTTGTCGATCTGCTCGAGATCGTAGAGCCCCTGCTTTACCTCGGCGGCGTGCTCGTGGCTCAGTTCGTCGGCATCGACGATCTTGCCTTGCGCCCGCAGCGCACAATAGATGATGTCTTCTTCCTGCACGGCATGCTTGCCGAGCGCGTGCTGAAGCTGGAACAGCAGAACCCCGCGCTTCTTGACGTCGATCTCGGTGGTCTTTTCCATCAGTTCGATGATGCCCCCGGCCATTTTGTGCTCGGCCTTGAGCCCCTCGAACCAGTCGCCCGCCGCGTAGGTCACAGCCTGCACCGCCGCCTTGCGCCCGACGCTCGCCAGCAGGCCAAGGCCGAAGCCCGCCGCACCCGCGATCAGAACGCCGCTGTTGTCATTCGAAGCCGATTTGTAAGCCGTCGCCATGTCGTGAACTCCCGTCGAGGTTGCGGCGCTTCAAAGCGATGGCACCGCGTCGGGTTCCTGTTGCGAACGACTATCACGCACTCTCGGCGAACATCTCGCGGCCGATCAGGAAGCGACGGATTTCGCTCGTTCCAGCACCGATCTCGTACAGCTTGGCATCGCGCAGCAGGCGGCCCGTCGGATAGTCGCTGGTATAGCCGTTGCCGCCCAGCGCCTGAATCGCTTCGAGCGCCATCCACGTCGCCTTCTCGGCGGCGTAGAGGATGCATCCCGCCGCGTCCTTGCGCGCCGTCTCGCCGCGGTCGCACGCCTGCGCGACGGCATAGACATAGGCGCGCGCGGTCGACGCCGCGACGTACATGTCGGCGAGCTTGCCCTGCATCAGCTGGAACTCGCCGATCGGCTGGCCGAACTGCTTGCGCTCGTGGACGTAGGGGACGACCGCGTCGAGGCACGCCGCCATGATGCCAAGCGGCCCGCCCGCCAGCACGACGCGCTCGTAGTCGAGGCCCGACATCAGCACCTGCACGCCGCGCCCCACCTCGCCGAGCACGTTATCGGCGGGCACCTCGCAATCCTCGAATACGAGCTCGCAGGTGTCCGAACCACGCATTCCGAGCTTGTCGAGCTTCGGCGCGGTCGAAAAGCCCGGCATGCCACGCTCGACGAGGAAGGCGGTGATGCCTTTGGGCCCGGCTGCGGGGTCGGTCTTGCCATAGACCACGAGCGTCTCGGCGTGCGGCCCGTTGGTGATCCAGAATTTCGAGCCGTTGAGGACGAACGCGTCGTTGCCCTTGCGCTCGGCCTTGAGGCGCATCGAGACGACGTCGGACCCCGATCCGGCTTCGGACATCGCGAGGCTGCCGACATGCTCGCCGCTGATCAGGCCGGGGAGATATTTCGCCTTCTGCGCCGCCGTGCCCCAGCGCGCGATCTGATTGATGCACAGGTTCGAGTGCGCACCATAGCTCAGGCCGACGCTGGCCGAGGCGCGCGAGATTTCTTCGACCGCGACGACGTGCGCGAGATAGCCCAGCCCAGCCC
Organism: Sphingomonadales bacterium; assembly: GCA_038211965.1. GTDB lineage: Bacteria > Pseudomonadota > Alphaproteobacteria > Sphingomonadales > Sphingomonadaceae > Glacieibacterium. The sequence continues at coordinate 4,233 of JBBQVB010000135.1, read as the reverse complement.
CGCCATCAGCCTCGGGAACGGTAATCCCATGCAGCCCGAGGTCGCCGAGCTTGCTCCACAGGTCGCGCGGGAAAGTGTTGGTCGCGTCGATCTCGGCGGCGCGCGGCGCGATCTCGGCCGCCGCGAAGGCGCGGACGCTCTCGCGTAGCATGTCGATCGTGTCGCCGTGGTCGAAGCGGAGGGAGGAGAGGGTCATCGCGTACCTTGGCCGGGAGGAGATGCAGTCGTTCTAGCCGCTTTCACGCCATTCAGCCACCCGGCGGCAGCGCTTGACGTCAGTTGTCTCGCACGCTTCATTCGCGAGAAGGCGGGGTTGGGCGGGTGCGAAGCGGCATGACGATAACGCTGCCGCGCCGCCAGATTGCTGCCGTCGTCGCGGGCAACGCGCTCGAATTCTATGATTTCGTGACTTACGCCTTCTTCGCCGCACAGATCGGGCGGACCTTCTTTCCGGCGGAGACACCCGCGGCGAGCCTGCTCGCCAGCCTCGCGACCTTCGGCGCGGGATTCCTGACCCGCCCGCTCGGTGCGTTGGTCATTGGACGTCTTGCCGACCGCGTCGGGCGAAAGCCGATGATGCTGCTGTCGTTCGGCTTGATCGGCATCGCGATGGCCGGGATCGCCTGCACGCCGTCCTATGCACAGGTCGGCCCGCTGGCACCGGTACTCGTCGTCGGTTTTCGCCTGCTGCAAGGCTTCGCGCTCGGTGGCGAGGTCGGGCCGAGCGCTGCCTATCTGGTCGAGGCCGCGCCGCCGCTGCGCCGAGGATTCTACGTTTCGCTATGGTCGATGAGCGCCGATCTGGCGGTGCTCGCGGCAGGACTGATCGGTGTCACGCTGAGCAGCCTCCTCGGCGCGGCACAGCTCGATGCCTGGGGTTGGCGGATCGCATTCGGCATCGGTGTCGCGATCCTGCCGTTCGGCTTCGTGTTGCGGCGCGGGCTGGTCGAGACGCTCCACCTGCCGACTTCCGATGCGCCGGTCGCGCACATCGGTGTCAGGCGCATCGCGCTGCTTGGCATCGCCCTCCTAGCCGCCGCGACTACGGTCAACTACGTCCTAGACTACATGACGACCTATGCCGGGACGACGCTCGGGATGCACACGACGTTGGCGTTCGGTGCTACGGCGGTGCTCGGCCTGTTCAGCGCGGGCGCCGACGTTGCGGGCGGCATGCTGTCGGATCGCTTCGGACGTCGCCGGGTGATGATCGTGCCGTGGACGTTCCTGCTGGCCGCCGTGTTCCCGGCATTCTGGTGCCTCGCGCAATTTCGCAGCGGCGCAGTGCTCTTCGGCGCCACCGCCGTGCTCGCGGTCGCCAGTTGCACTGCGACGTCGGTCGTTCTCGTCGCGATCAGCGAGGCCTTGCCGCGCGCAGCACGCTCGGGGTCGCTGGCGCTGATTTACGCAGTGGCAATATCGCTGTTCGGTGGCTCGACGCAGTTCGTCGTGACTTGGCTGATCGGCGTCACCGACAACCCGCTTGCTCCTGCCTGGTATATGGCGGGCAGCGTCGTCGTCGGGTTGATCGCGATGCTCGCGATGCCCGAGACCGCGCCGAGGCATCGGCGTCAGGCGATCTCGATTTCCACCAGCAGCGTGCCGTCCGCCACCTGATCGCCCTCGCCGACGTGGACCGCCGCGACGGTGCCAGCGAGCTTGGCAACCAGCCGGTGTTCCATCTTCATGGCTTCGAGAACGAGCAGCCGATCGCCGACTGCCACCGTTTGTCCGGCCTTTACGTCGAGCGCGAGGACGCGACCGGGCATCGGCGCAACGACGCGTGCATCGCTGGCGAGGCCCCTGGCATCGGCAGCGGCAGGGCGGGTCGACAGTTGCGCAACCTGGCCGTCGAGTCGCACTTCGACCCTATCGCCGGCAATCAGCACGACGGCATAAACGAGGTTGCCGTCGAGGTCGGCCTCGTAGGTGATGTCGTCGGTCCAGCGGCCCTGCGCGCTCAGCGGCGCGGCAAGGCCCGCGATGCGTGTCCGTGCACCGTCCGCGGACAGCATCAGCGCGTGGCGGGTAACGCCAACGTAGAGGTCGAGGCCGCGCTCGGCGGTCAGGTTGATGCGGAAGCCACCGAGGCGGGCGAAGACACCTTCCGCTCCTGCCACGGCTCGTGAAGACAGGGCAAGCGCAGCAACGGCGACCGCCTGCTCCGACACCGCGTCGTGCGGCGCAAGCGCGTCGGCATGCCGCGCGATGAATCCGGTATCGATCTCGCCACTGCGGAACGCCGGATGCCCGACCAGCCGCGCAAGGAAGGCCCGGTTCGACTTGACCCCCTCGACGACACACCCGTCGAGCGCGGCGACGAGGCCGTCGATCGCGCCGGTGCGCGTCGGGCCGTAGGCGATGACCTTGGCGATCATTGGGTCGTAGTTGACGGTGATCTCGCTGCCCGTCTCGACGCCGCTGTCGATCCGCGTGCCCGCTCCACTCGGGAGGCGCAGCCGTGTCAGCGTGCCGGTGGCAGGCAGGAACCCCGCGTCGGCGTCCTCGGCGTAGAGCCGCGCCTCGACGGCGTGGCCGTTAAGCGGCACCGCGTCCTGGTGGACCGGCAGCATCTCACCGCGCGCGATGCGCAACTGCCACTCGACGAGATCGAACCCGGTGATCGCCTCGGTCACCGGATGTTCTACCTGAAGACGCGTGTTCATCTCCATGAAGTAGAACGCCGGGTCGCCGTGCGTGTCGACCGCGTCGAGGTCGAGGATGAACTCGACGGTGCCCGCGCCTTCGTAGGCGATCGCCGTCGCCGCCGTCACTGCTGCGATGCCGAGCGTGTGGCGCAGCCGGTCGCTGAGGCCCGGGGCAGGGGCTTCCTCGATGACCTTCTGGTGGCGGCGCTGGAGCGAGCAGTCGCGCTCCCACAGATGGACGACGTTGCCCGCACGGTCGGCGAACACCTGCACCTCGACATGGCGCGGGCGCGCGATCAGTTTCTCCAGCATGACGCCGACGTTGCCGAACGCCTTCGCCCCCTCGCGTTGGCAGCTCAGCAAATTCTCGGCGAACGACACCGCGTCGGGAACCGAGCGCATGCCCTTGCCGCCGCCGCCAGCCACCGCCTTGATCAGCAGCGGATACCCGATCTGCTGCGCCGCGCGCTCGAGGCGGACGAGGCTCTGGTCGCTGCCCTGATAGCCCGGCGTGATGGGCACGCCCGCCTTCTTCATCGCCGCCTTTGCCGAGTCCTTGAGGCCCATGACCTGCATCGCCGTGACCGGCGGCCCGACCCAAATCAGCCCGGCGTCGAGAACGGCCTGCGCGAAGCCTGCGTTTTCCGACAGGAAGCCATAGCCGGGGTGGACCGCATCCGCCCCGGTGCGCGCCGCCGCATCGAGCAGCTTCGCGGGGTCGAGATAGCTCTCGGCCGCCGCGGCCGGACCGATGCGCACGGCTTGGGTCGCCTCGCGGACGTGCGGCGCAAGCGCATCGGCGTCCGAGTAGACCGCGACGGTCTCGATACCCATGAAATGCGCGGTGCGGATGATCCGCCGCGCGATCTCGCCGCGATTGGCGATGAGGAGTTTCTTCATGCGCCGCTTAATGGCGCGGCGCGGCTTCGGAAGCTAGGGGCGTCACGCCGCCCACCCCGGCTTGCGGCGCTCGATGAAAGCCGCAAGCCCCTCGCGACCCTCGTCCGAGGCGCGGCGCGCGGCGATGCGCGCGGCGGTATCGGCGCGGAGTTCTGGAGCGACCGGACGACCGGCAACGGCGCGGATGAGCGCCTTGGCGTCGGCGATGGCTCCCGGCGCGCCCTGCGCGAGGTCGGCGAGCCACAGCGCAATCTGCGCCTCGTGATCATCGGTGTGGACGTGGGCGAGGCCCATTGCGACGGCCTCGTCGGCCCCGAAATCCTCGGCGGTGAGGAAGTACCGCCGCGCCGCGCTCGCGCCGATCTTGGCGAGGACGAATGGCGAGATCGTCGCGGGGGTCAGGCCGAGGCGCACCTCCGACAGGCGGAATTTCACCGCCGAGCGAACGACGACAAGGTCGGCGCAAGCGATCAACCCGACGCCCCCGCCGAAGACGAAGCCATGCGCCACTGCGATCACCGGCTTGGCGCAGGTGTCGATGGCGTCGAGCATGTCCGACAGGCGCAGCGCGTCGGCGCAGTTGTCGGCCTCCGAGAGTTCAGCGGAGGCGCGCATCCACGCCGCATCGGCCCCGGCACAAAAGCTCGGGCCGTTGCCGCTCAGCACAATGGCGCGGACGGTAGGG
>JBBQVB010000134.1:0-6317 GCA_038211965.1 Sphingomonadales bacterium | reverse complement strand
AGGCCGCCCCGACGGCGCCGACGCTGTTTCGGTGTGGGTGTTTCACGGGGGGTGCGGTTCCGGCGCGGAGTGGGCTATGGGATCGGCGCATCCCCGCCGCGAAAGGCCGCCCATGAAATTCTTCGTCGATACCGCTGACACGCACGAGATCGCCAGCCTCGCCGCGACCGGGCTGCTCGACGGCGTCACCACCAACCCCAGCCTGATCCATAAATCGGGCCGGCAGTTTCTCGAAGTCATCCGCGAGATCGCGGGGCTGGTGCGCGGCCCGGTGTCCGCCGAGGTCGTCGCGAGCACGACGACCGAGATGCTGCGCGAGGCGGAGGTGCTGCAGGCCTTGGGCGACAACATTTGCATCAAGCTGCCGCTGACGCTCGACGGGCTGACGGCGTGCCGAAAGCTCGCCGACGACGGCGTGATGGTCAACGTCACCTTGTGCTTCTCGGCGGCGCAGGCGCTGCTGGCGGCGAAGGCGGGAGCGGCGTTCATTTCGCCGTTCGTCGGGCGATTGGACGACATCGGGCAGGACGGCATGCTGCTGATCGAGGACATCCGGACGATCTACGACAATTACGACTTCGACACCGAGATCTTAGTCGCCAGCGTGCGCCACCCGGTGCATGTATTGCAGGCGGCGAAGCTCGGGGCCGACGTCGCGACGATGCCACCGGGGGTGATCCGCGCGCTGGCGAACCACCCGCTGACCGACAAGGGGCTGGCGATGTTCGCCGAGGACTGGGCGAAGACGGGGCAGACGATCGTGTGAGGTCAATGGTGGAGAGCGGCGGCCACCCCGCCACGCAGCTCGTCGTCGAATGGCTCGCGAGCCTTGCCGATGCGCGCCGCCGGTCGCCGCACACCGTGCGCGCCTATGCGGCTACGCTCCACAGCTTCGTCGCGTTCATCGCGCACAGCCACGGCGGGCCGGTCGATGCGAGGGTGCTGAACGCCCTGAGCCTTGCCGACATCCGCGCCTATCTCGCGCACCGGCGCGGCGAGGGCCTTGTCAACGCCTCGGTGGCGCGTGAGGTGTCGGCGCTGCGGACCTTCTTCGCCTGGGGCGCGCGGACGCACGGGCTGAGGCGCGCCGCGCTGGCTGGGCTCAAGTCGCCCAAGGTGCCGCGCCGCGTGCCGCGCCCGGTGTCGCCGCAAGCCGCCCGCGACCTCGCCGAGGGCGCAGGCGATGCGGCTGCGCAGCCGTGGATTGCGGCGCGCGATACCGCGGTGTTGCTGCTTTGCTACGGCGCGGGCCTGCGGATTTCGGAAGCGCTCGGGCTGGAGGGCAGCGACCTGCCGCTCGGCGAGACGCTGACCGTTACCGGCAAGCGCGCCAAGACGCGGGTGGTGCCGCTGCTCCCCGCCGTGCGCGATGCGGTCGGCGCGTATCTCGCGCTGTCGCCGTGGCCCGTCGCGGCGACCGAGTCGATCTTCCGCGGTGCCAAAGGCGGACCGCTCCAGCCCGAGCTCGTGCGCCGCGCGATGGCGGGGGCGCGGACCGCGCTGGGGCTCCCCGCGACCGCGACCCCGCACGCGCTGCGCCACAGCTTCGCGACGCACCTGCTGGCGCGCGGCGCGGACTTGCGCTCGATCCAGGCGCTGCTCGGCCATGCCAGCCTGTCGTCGACGCAGATCTACACCGCGGTCGATGCGGCGCAGCTGCTCGACGTATACCGCAACGCCCACCCGCGGGCATGAGGCTCAGACCCCGCTCGCCGCGACCACCGCGTCGCCGCGCGCGAACCACGCGCCGCGCGCCTTGAGGCTGCCCAGCAGGCGTTCGAGAGCGTCGATGCGATACGGCAGCCCGACGATGTACGGCGTCAGGTGGATCGGCAGCATCCGCCCGCCGCCGCTCGCCTGCGCCTCGCCCGCCAGCCAGTCGTAGGCGTCGAGGAGCTGTTCGACATAGCTGTCGGCGCTCTGCTGCTGGACGCTGATGACCTGGCGGTCGCTGAGTTCGTGGTTGAGCGGCAGGTTGACGAGGTCGCCGAAGCGGTAGGGCAGCTCGTCGTTGACCCAGTCGTACATCGTCGTGAAGCCGGCTTCGTGCAGCTGTCGCGGGGTATTCCACGACTGCGAGCGCGCGAGGCTCAGCCAGCCCGTCGGGGTCACGCCCGTTGCTGCCGTCAGTCGGTCACGCGCGCCCGTGATCAGCGCGCGCTCGTCGGCCTCGGGCAGGCCGGTGGCGATGGTGCCGTTCATGTCGGTCGAGTGCGCGACGATCTCGTGGCCGTCGGCGAGGATGCGCGCGACCAGCGCCGGGTTGCGCTCGGCGGCGGCGGCGTTGCAGGCGACCGAGACCTTCGCCCCGATGGCAGCGAACGCATCGAGCAGGCGCGGCATCCCCTGGCGCGTGCCATAGTCGCGCGCGGTATAGTGGCGATAGTCGGGGTAGGGCGTCACCATATGCCCCGGCGCACGAAACGGCGTGTCGTTCGGGGTCAGTGGGAACCATTCGAGGCTGACGACGATAACCACCGCGACCGGAGCGCCGCCCGGCCAGCGGATCGGTGCCCGCGCGGGCAGCGCCGACCACGGGTAGAGATCGTGGTCCATGCCCCGGCGGCGGCGCGAGTAGTCGAGATAGGCGGGATCGAGGCTCATCCGACCAGCTCGCTCAAGCGACGCAGCAGTTCGGTTGGCGAGCTGGTGACGTAGGCCGCCCCCGCCGACAGCGCTTCGAGCCCGTAACGCACCCGCTCGCGACCCATGCAATAGATCAGCACGGGGTTGATCGGATGCTGCTCGCGTACCCGCTTGACGAGATCGATGCCCGCCGCTGCATCGCCGCCAAACGACATGCCCGCGACGACCGCCGAATAATCCTGTCGCGCCAGCGCGTCGAGCGCCGCTGCAAGCGACGACACGTTGACGATGCGCGCGCCGCGCCCTTCGAGCGCCTCCTGTAACGCGGCGTTCCGCTCGGGGCGCTGCTCGAGCCAGAGCAGGCGCAGATCGTCGAGCCGTTCGGGAAGCCGCGTCGCCAGCGCGGCCTTGCCCGCGCCGCGGGTGGGTATGGGCGCCGACGGAGACAGAGGGACGGCGGAACCGAGGATTGTGTCGAAGGGGTCAGGCTTCGGCAGGACGGGAGCGGGCTGCGGGGGCGTTGGTATTGCGCCCGTCGAACCCGCCTCCTTGTCTAATTTCTCGAGCCGCTGCTGGAGCTTGCCAAGTTGCAGTTGCAGGTCGGCGATCAGCACCTGTTGCTGCTCCGCCGCCTCGACGACCGTGACCTCGAAGCCACCGAGCTTGACGCCGCCGCCCCGGCTACCGACCGAGGCGACGATGGCGCGGACGGGGCCACGCAAGGCGATCACCGCAGCGATTGCGAGCAGCGGCCACAGCAGGCTCGCCAAGGCCGTGATCACGGCGGCCCAAGCCGGGTTTGCCGCGCTCACGCCTGCCCCTCCCGCCACGCGTCGACGATCTCGCCCGCCCGCGCGATCCACGCGCGGCCGTCGGCGGCGATGTGCTCCAGAACGCGCTCGAATGCGCCGATGCGGTGCGGCTGGCCGATCAGATAGCTGTGCAGCGGGATGCACATGACCGTGCCGCCGCCGGGACCCGCGCCCTCGCGCGCCAGCCGGTCGAACTGGCGGATCAGCGTGTCGGCGTACGCGCGCGGGCTCATGTTGTAGACGAAGAAGCCGTAGTGATCGTTGACTTCGAGGCTGTAGGGGATTGCCGTCAGTCTGCCCGTCGCCGTGCGCACCGCCGTCAGCCGGTCATCGTGATAGAGGTCGCAGGTATAGTCGAGGCCCATCTCGGCGATCAGGTCGAAGGTGCGCGGTGTGTGCGTCAGCGCCGGCGCGAGCCACCCCCGGATGCGCTGGCCGGTCGCGGCTTCGACGGTGCGGATCGAGTCGGCGACGATGGCGCGTTCCTGGTCCTCGTCCATGCCGTAGGCGTAGCGTGTGTTGTAGATGCCGTGGCTGAAGAACTCCCAGCCGCGTTGGCGGGCGTCCTCGACGACGTCGGGGATATGGTCGCACAGCGCCACCGACAGGCTGACCGATCCCGGAAAGCCGTGGCGGGTCATGACGTCGGCCATGCGCCAGTGGCCGACGCGGTTGGCATGGTCGCGGTGGCTGTAGCCGACGACATCCGGGTGGGGCTTGGTCCAGCTCTTGCGCTGCGGATGCGCGGGCGGGTCGAGCTCGTAATATTCGAGGTTGGGGGCGACCCAGACGGCGCAGGTCTTGTCGCCGGGCCAGCGAACCGGCGGCGGCGGCGCGGCGTCGTAAAGGCGCGGGTCGGCCTCCACTACCCCGGCCACCCCGCAAACAGCCCGCGCAGCGCGGTGACGAAGGCGAGCGGCTGATCGACCATGACGTGATGCTCGGCCCCCGGAATACCGATGGCGGGCGACCCGGCGGGCAGCATGGCGCGCATCGCCGCGACACGGTCGGGCTGCATCAGCAGCGACTGCTCGCCCCAGATCAGCGCGACGGGGCAGCCCGGCGCGCGCAGCAGTTCGCGCGCGTCGCCGACTTCGAAGCGGCTCCACAGGAACGGATCGAAGCGCCACGTCCAGCCGCCGTCGACCTCCTTGAGCGAGTCGCGCGCGATGCGGTCGGCGATATACGGGTTCTCGCAGCCCTGCGCCGGGGCGAAGCGGAAGCGCGCGAGCGCCTCGGTCAGCGTCGGGTAAATACGATGTGGGCGCTGTGTCATGTTGGGCGGCCGTCCGCCCTCTTCGCCGACGCCGCGGAAGGGGGTGTCGACGATCACCGCACCGCGCAGGCGGTCGCCGAAGGCAGTCGCTGCCGCCATCATCGGGAAGCCGCCGAAGCTGTGCGTGACGACGAGTGGCGGTCCCGCGTCGAACAGGCCGGTCGCCTCGCTACAGGCGAGCATTTCTCGCACGAAGCTCCGCACGTCGTATTTCTCGCGGTGGCCCGAGCCGCCCATCCCCGACCACGACAGCGCGGTGACGCGGTACTCGGCGGCAAAGAACGGCGCGATGAAGCGCCACCAACCGGCGTGCGCGCCGTTGCCGTGGAGCAGCAGCAGCCCCGGCAGCCCACGCTGCCCCCAGGATAACGTCTCGATACCCGCACCGAGGACCTCGACGCGGCCGACCTCGGGCAGGTCGGCAACCGCCGTTTCGAACCATATCGGGGCAGGCGGTACCACACCGTGGAAGTCGGCCAGCGGGGCGCGGATGTCGGGCTTGGCAATGGGTTCACTCATGCCGCTATCGTTGGGCAAGGGTGACGTTTGCGTCAAGCGTCGTTCAGACGAGTTCGCCCTGCAACAGCCGCGGGCGGTCGCCGGTCTCGCCGCGCGCCTCGGCCATGAAGCGGCGCTTGAGCGGCGCGAGTCGCTGCACCCCCGCCAGCCCCAGCCGCCGCACCGCCGCCGCACCACGCCCACGCACCGCGAACAGGCGGTTGAGCGTGTCGGTCGCCGCCGCCACCGCCATATTGTCGACGCGCCGCCAGCGGTCGTAGCGCTCGAGCAGCGCGGGTGCGCCGAGGTCCATGCCGAGCCGCACGCCGTCGACGAGCACCTCCGTCAGCGCTGCGACATCGCGCAGCCCCATGTTAAGACCCTGTCCCGCGATCGGGTGGATGCCATGCGCGGCGTCGCCGATCAGCGCGAGGCGGTCGGCGACGTAGCTCTCGGCGTGATGGAACGACAGCGGATACGACGCGACCGGCGCGATGACCTCGATCTCGCCGAGATAGCCGCCGGTGCGCGTCGCGAGTTCCGCAGCGAGGCCGCGCGGCCCGAGCTTGAGCATTCCCGGTGCGTCGACGGCATCGACCGTCCAGACGATCGCCGACCGGTGGCGGTCCTGCATCGGCAACACCGCGAACGGCCCCGAGGGGTAGAATAGTTCGGCCGCGATGCCGCCGTGGTCGTTCGTGTGCGCGATCATCGTCACCAGCGCGACGTTAGGATAGGTCCAGCGGCTGCTGCGGATGCCCGCGTCCTCACGCAGCACCGACTTGCGCCCATCGGCGGCGATCAGTAGCGGCGCGGTCAACACCGTCCCGTCGCCGAGCGTCACCGTCACGCCGTTGTCGCCCCGCGCTATGCCCGCCGCGCGCGCCGGCGCGTGCAGGCCGATGCCCGCCGCCGCGCGTCCGGCGTCGAGCAGCGCAACGCGCAGCAGCCGGTTCTCGACCATGTAGCCGAGCGGCCCCGCATCCGCCTCGCTTGCGTCGAAGTGGAGGTGCAGCGGCGACAGGCCGTCGGTGACGCGGATGCCGCCGATCGCCCCGCCGTGCTCGTCGAGCACCTTGCCCAGCCCGATCGCCCGGAACATCCTTGCCGACGCGCTGGCGATGGCGGAGGCGCGCCCGTCAAAG
>JBBQVB010000133.1:0-6333 GCA_038211965.1 Sphingomonadales bacterium | reverse complement strand
GGAGGGGGACACGTTGGACGCAACCTCACGCTCGGGCTTGACCCCGCCCCACGCGAACGCCGCCGCGCCGTCGACGAGGCGCGGGCGGTAGCCGAGCGCGCGCATCAGCCGCGCAAAACCGTCGTGGCTCATGCCGACGCTGGCGACCCAATTGGCATCGGGGACGAAGGGCGCACGTCCGGCGCGGACACCGTGCATGGCGCGCGCGAGGCGGTCGACCATGTCGACGCGCACCGCCTGGGCGCCGACGATCCAGAAGCCCGCGACGCCGTAGAAGGCAGGCGGTACCGCGCCCTCGACGTCGATCGTGACGCGCCCCGCCAGCGGCGGCGGCGGCAGGTCATCGGCGACCGCCGCGACCCCCCACAGCGCCAGACGCCAGCGCGTTGCCTCGGGGCGCAGCAGGTCGGCGACATAGAGGTGGACGACGCCAAGCCGTACCCCCGCCTTGAGCAGCGCGCTGCGGTCGGCGCGGGTCAGCGCCTCGACCTGTGCGCGGACGTCGGCGCGCGCCATGCAGCCCATGTTCTCGACGAGGCGGACGATCAGACCGCGCGCGGCGGGCGACAGCGACGGCGTCAGCCGCGCGACGCGGATCAGCGGGCTGAGGACGCGGTCGCGCGCCACCTCGAACCACGCCGCGAGCCGCCCGACGACGCGCGCGCGCTCGGGCGTCGGGATCGCCTCCAACGCGCGGTCGAGGTCGATGCGCGGGTGGAGCGCATCGCGCCCCGGCCGCAGCTTGGCGATCTTTGCACCGTTCCACAGGATGCGCGGCGGCATCCCGCCGTCGAATGCCAGCGCGAAGGCATCGTCCTCCGACTCGGCGAGCGCGACCGCGCGGCGCGCCAGTTCGCGCGGCAGATGGCGCTCGGCGGCGGCCAGCAGTAGCTTGCGCTCGCCCGCGCGCGCCGTCGGGTCGGCGGTGAAGCGGAAGCCGTCGAGCGTGCCGATCGCCTCGCCCTCGACGCTGAGCGTGCCGTCGGCGTCGACCGCGACGCGCTGCTCGCCGCCGCGCACCTTGAGGTCCTTGAGCAGTACCGCCGTGCGCCGGTCGACAAAGCGCTGCGTCAGCCGCAGGTGGAGCGCGTCGGACAGCCGATCCTCGAGTGCGCGCGTGCGCGCCGACCACTCGGCGGAGTCGGCGAGCCAGCCGGGACGATGCGCCGCATAGGTCCACGTCCGCGCCGCCGAAATGCGCCCCGACAGCGTCGCGATATCCCCCGCGACATTGTCGAGCGCGGCGACCTCGCTGGCGATCCACGCAGCCGGCAGCGTGCCGTCGCCCTCGCTCAAATGGCGGAACACCCGCCCGACGAGGCGCGCGTGCTGCTCGGGGCCGGTCTTGCGATAGTCGGGGAGCTGGCAAGCCGCCCACAGGCGCTTCAACCGCGCGTGGCCGTGCGCACGCTCCATCACCCACGGTTCGCCCGCCAACCGCTTCAACACCGCGGAGTCGATGGCATCGTCGGCGCGCACCAGTTCGCGCGCCTTGGGCAATTCTTCCAGGCTGGCAATCAGGCGCAGCAGGGTCTGAAATTCCAGTCCCGCATTGCGCCACACCAGCTGCGTCAGCGGCGGGAAGCGGTGCGCCTCGATCGCCTCGATTTCCTCGGGTTCGAAGGTCTGCGCGGCGTCCTGGCCAAGCTGGACGACGCCGAACGTCCCGTCGCGCTGGTGGCGTCCGGCGCGGCCCGCGATCTGCGCCATTTCGCTGACCGTCAGCCGCCGGTGCCGCCGCCCGTCGAACTTGTGCAGCGACGCAAAGGCAACGTGCGCGATATCCATGTTGAGGCCCATGCCGATGGCATCGGTAGCGACGAGATAATCCACCTCCCCCGACTGGTACATCGCGACCTGCGCGTTGCGCGTGCGGGGGCTGAGGCCGCCCATCACCACCGCCGCGCCGCCCTTGTGCCGCCGCAGCATCTCGGCGAGCGCATAGACCTCGGCCGCCGTGAACGCGACGATCGCGGTGCGCTTGGGCAGGCGGCTGAGCTTCTTGGGCGGCGCGTAGGCCAGCGTCGAGAAGCGCGGGCGGGTGACGATCTCGGCGTCGGGGAGCAGGCGGCGGATCAGCGGGCGCAGCGTCTCGGAGCCGAGGATCATCGTCTCGGCATAGCCGCGCGCGTGGAGCATCCGGTCGGTGAAGACGTGCCCGCGCTCGGGGTCGGCGCCGACCTGCCCCTCGTCGAGCGCGACGAACGCCACCTCGCGGTCGCCGGGCATCGATTCCGCCGTGCACAGGAAATAGCGCGCGGTGGCGGGGAGGATCTTTTCCTCGCCGGTGATCAGCGCGACCTGCGCGGCGCCCTTGATCGCGACGACCTTGTCGTAAACCTCGCGCGCCAGCAGGCGCAGCGGAAAGCCGATCATCCCCGAGACATGGCCGCACATGCGCTCGACGGCGAGGTGGGTCTTGCCGGTGTTGGTCGGGCCGAGGACAGCGGTAACGGGCAGGGTGGCGGAAGGACGGAGCAAACCGCTCATGCAGCCCAACTGGGGGCGGCGGGGGCCGGGTACAAGTCCGGCAACGCGGGGACACTCGCTCTGCTCATCGGTTCCTGTGAAACGTCTGGGCTTGCAACAACGTGACACGAAGCATCGGACGATTCAAGTGACCGTTCAAAGACGGCACTTCGTCGCAACCGGTTGAAACACCGTGGTCCGCGCGATTGACTTGGAACGGTGACGACGCGACGGATAAACGCGCGAATGACGGTGCGACCAAGGGGGCAAGGTCTTGTTTCAACCGGGTGGACGCGGGAGCGACGCAGCACTCGCCGACGATGGTTTCTTTCAGGGGTTCGGGATCGTTGCGGTGCGCGATGTCGCGCGTCCCCTGCCCGCTCTCGTCGCGCGTTTTCACCGTAGCGGTCTGGCCGACCGCCTCGCGACGACCGAGTGGTGTCCCGATCTCGGCGACCGGATCGGCTCGCGCGACTGGTGGCGCGGTTTTGCCACACTGGGCGCGCTGGTTGCAGCGACGCTGGTTGCGGGCCTGCACGTTACCCGCCTGCCCGACCCCGTGCGCGCGCCGCTGACCCCCGCTCAGGCCGACGATGCGCGTCCCGATGCACTGGCGCCTTTGGCGCGCGGCGCGGCAACGGGCCGCGTGACGGCGCCGACGCGCGCCGTCGAGGCGCTTGCGGAGGCCCCCGAACGCCCGCGCATCGAACTGACCGCTGCCTTCCGCCGCAGCGACAGCCTCGAAGGCGCGCTCAGGCGTGCCGGGGTCGGCAAGGACGACGCCAACCAGGTCGCGCGTCTCGTCGGACCGCAGGTTCGCGCCCGCGTTGCCGACGATAGCGATCTCGACATCGTTCTCGGCCGCCGCGAATCGAAGGCCGTCCCCCGCCCGCTCGACGCATTGGCGTTCCGCGCCGCGTTCGACCTGCGCCTCGAAGTGGCGCGCGGCGACGACGGCGCGCTGGCCTTGAAGCGCGTGCCGATAGCGGTCGACAACACCCCGCTGCGCATCAGCGGCAGCGTCGGCAGGAGCCTCGCCGCGTCGGCGCGCGCCGCCGGGGTGCCCGCGAAGATTGCCGCCGAGGCGATCCAGCAGCTCGGCTACGCCGTCGACTTCCAGCACGGCGTCGGCAAGCGCGACCGTTTCGACCTTATCCTCGAGCACCGCCGCGCCGCGACCGGCGAGACCGAAACCGGCGGGCTGCTCTATGCCGCGCTCGGCGGCACCGAATTGATGCGCTGGACGTATGCCGGCAAGCCGCAGTTCTTCCGCGCCAGCGGCGAGAGCGCACGCAAGGGGCTGATGCGGACCCCCGTGGACGGCGCGCATCTGACCTCCGAATTCGGCATGCGCTTCCACCCGATCCTCAACTATTCTCGCCTGCATCAGGGCGTCGATTTCGGCGTCGCGAGCGGCTCGCCGGTGATGGCGGCGGCGGGCGGCACGATCGGTTTTGCTGGCTGGCACGGCGGCCACGGCAACTATGTCATGGTCAAGCATAACGGTACGCTGAGCACCGCCTACGCGCATCTGTCGAAGTTCGCGGTCAAGAACGGCCAGACTGTGACGCAGGGCCAGGTGATCGGCTGGTCGGGGTCGACCGGCCTGTCGACCGGGCCGCACCTCCACTACGAGGTTTGGCTGAAGGGCGCCCCGGTCAACCCGATGACGCTCAAGTTCCTCGGCGGCACCCAACTCGGCGGCGACGATCTCGGGCGCTTCCGGGCCGAAATGGCAAAGCTGAGGGGTTTGCGCTCCGCAGGCGCGATGACGGCGGGCGATCAAGTCGCCGAGGCTGCGGCACCGGCAAGGGTGCGCCGGGGCTGACGCAGATACGGTCGTTGGCCTGCCGTATCGACGCGCCCTCCTCCGTGGCGTAGGATTGCTTGGTGCGTGACGGAACGCGCAGGCGGTGCGCGGGTTTACCCGCCACGTCCATCATAGGGGAAAAGACATGCTAGGTTGGCTCTGGGCAGCGATCATCGGATTGATCGCGGGTGCGTTGGCGAAGTGGATCATGCCGGGTCGCGATCCGGGCGGGATTTTCGTGACGATGCTCATCGGTATCGCAGGCGCACTGCTGATGACCTTCATCGGGCGGCAGCTCGGCTATTATCACGACGGTGAAGGCGCCGGGCTGATCTGGTCGGTCGTCGGGGCGGTTATTCTGCTGGCGCTCTATCGGCTGCTCAATCGCGGTCGGACGATCTGATCGTCGGGATTTGAGTTCGGTCGGCCGCGGGGGGAAACCCCCGCCGCTTTTCGTTGCGCGGTCATTCAGCGCACGGCAATGCCGCTGCGGCGACACTGCTCGCCCGACAGGAGCCACCCGATGAGCTTGCCGAACATTGCCGTTGCCATTGCCGCAATCGCTGCGGCGAGTGCCGCGAATGCGCAGCTCGCGCCGCCGCCGCCCGCGACGCTCACCGTCACGGCCGAGGGTCGTTCGCTGCGCGCCCCCGATGTCGCCGACCTGTCGGGGGGCGTCGTCACCAGTGCACCGACCGCATCGGGCGCGCTGGCCGACAATGCGCGTGCAATGAGCGCCGTCGTCGCCGCCGTCCGCAAAGCGGGGATCGCCGAGCGCGATATTCAGACGGCGGGGATCAGCCTCCAGCCGCAGTATAAATACACCCAGAACCAGGCTCCGGTGCTGACCGGCTATCAGGCGTCGAACACCGTCTCGCTGCGCGTTCGCAAGCTCGCCGACGCGGGGCGGCTGATCGACACGCTCGTCGGCGTCGGCGCGAACCAGATCAACGGACCGAGCTTCCGCGTCGACGATAGCGACGCCGCGCTCGACGAGGCGCGCGTCGCGGCGGTCGCGACGGCGCGGGCGCGTGCGGCGCTCTACGCCAAGGCGGCAGGGGTGAGCCTCAAGCGCATCCTGACGATCGCCGAGTCGGGCGGCAACGAGCCCCAGCCGCCGCGCCCGATGATGCGCGCGATGGCGATGAAGGCCGAGGCCGACACGCCGGTCATCCCCGGCGAGATCGCGCTGACCGTCACCGTGACGATGACCTTCGAGATCGGCTGAAGCTAGCCAAGGGCTTCCCACTCGGCGCGCGTCAGGCGTTGCGGGATATGCTGCGGGCAGTTGCGGTCCCACGCCGCGACGCTGAGCCACGCGATGCGATCGACGCGCGCCGGATAGCCCGGCACGGCGAGCGCGGCGGCAAGCGCGGGATCGTCCGACGCGGGACGGAAGCCGAGATGGCCGAAGACCTTGAGGCGGCGCCGCCCCGGAT
Source organism: Sphingomonadales bacterium (assembly GCA_038211965.1). Taxonomy (GTDB): domain Bacteria; phylum Pseudomonadota; class Alphaproteobacteria; order Sphingomonadales; family Sphingomonadaceae; genus Glacieibacterium. The sequence continues at coordinate 615 of JBBQVB010000133.1, read as the reverse complement.
AGTCCATGAAGAACAGCGACACGCGGTCGTCGGTGGCGACGTTGCCGCTCGTGACGAACTGCTGGTTGCCGCGGAAATCGGCCCAGGCGATCGTCGCGGCGTCGGGGGTCCGCGCGAACCCCGGCGGGCCGCCGCGGAATTGCATATACGGCCAGCCCGTGGCCGAGACGCTGGCGACGTAAAAGCCGTCGCGCTCGGCGATGAAGGCGCGTTCGGCGTCACCCAGTAGAGCATTGCCGCCGGGTCGCGCGTCGGCGCGCGCATAGGCATCGCGGCTGCCGTGCGCGGCCTGCAGCGCCAGCACCTCGGGGGTGAAGGCGATATCGAAATACGGGTTGCTCACGGCGACCGGGCGGTGCCCGGAGCCTTACTTGAACGGCGGAACGAGCGGCGGCATCGTCGGGTCTCCATCGGCTGCCCCAGCCTCTTACGCCATCGCATACGCGCTTGACAAATATCACCGTATCGGTTAGGTACGCTCCATGAGTGCGACGCCTTTGGATAGCGCTCAGCGGTGGTAAAGGGTGCGCTAACCCGTGACGCCGACGACGACGACGGCATGGGCGCGCAGGGAACTAGCGCGCCGTGAGGACAAGGTCGTACGGTGACAGCCTG
>JBBQVB010000132.1:0-6391 GCA_038211965.1 Sphingomonadales bacterium | reverse complement strand
AGGTCGGCGGTCTGGTGGCCCATCGCCTCGAGCGTCGCGCGCGCGACATGGGCGCGCGTCGTGCCCGCGCTCAGCCCGGTGAGGAGGCCGCGCGCTTCGGGACGCCAGTGCGGCGCGCCCATGCCTGCGAGTGCGGGGACGAACACGACGCCGCCGCTGTCGGGCACCGCGCGCGCCAACGCCTCGGTCTCGGGCGACGCCTCGATGACGCCCAGCCCGTCGCGCAGCCACTGGACCGCCGCACCGGCGGTGAAAATACTGCCCTCGAGCGCATAGGTGGCAACGCCCCCGAGCCGCCACGCGACGGTCGACAGCAGGCGGTGCGTCGAGACCGGCGGCTTGGGTCCGGCATGCGCGAGGACGAAGCAGCCGGTGCCGTAGGTCGCCTTGACCATGCCGGGCGTTAGGCACGCCTGCCCGATCGCTGCCGCCTGCTGGTCGCCCGCGCAGCCCGTAATCGGGATATCTCGCCCGAGCAGCGTTGCCGAGCCGAGCGCTCCGGCGCAGTCGGTGATCGTCGGCAGCGCGGCGCGCGGTACGCCGAGCAAGTCGATCATCGCTGCGTCCCATTCGCAGGTCGCGAGGTCCATCAGCAGCGTCCGCGCCGCATTGGTCGCGTCGGTGGCGTGGACCGCGCCTCCGGTCAGGCGGAACAGCAGGTACGCATCGACCGTGCCGAGCGCCAGCGTGCCGGCGTCCGCCGCTGCGCGCACCTGCGGCCACTGGTCGAGCGCCCACGCGATCTTGGTCCCCGAGAAATACGGGTCGAGGAGCAACCCGGTCGTCGCCTGCACCGCCGCCTCGTGGTCGCCCTCGCGCAGCGCTGCGCACAGGTCCGCCGTCCGCCGGTCCTGCCAGACGATCGCCGGGGCGAGCGGCTCGCCAGTCCGCCGGTCCCAGAGCACCACGGTCTCGCGCTGGTTGGTAAGGCCGATGCACGCGATCCGGTCGATCCCCGCCGCACCCGCCGCTTCCTCCAGCACCGCGCGGCTGAGCTCCCAGATCTCGGCGGCATCGTGCTCGACCCACCCCGGCTGCGGGTAATGCTGCGTCAGCGGCCGCGCCGCCTGCACGACAATCTTGCCGTCGATGGTAAACACGATCGCGCGCGTCGAGGTCGTGCCCTCGTCGAGCACGAGGATGAGATCGGGAATGCTGCCGGGGGGACTGTTCACCGCACTTTCCTAACCCCCTGCCGCCCCCTAGTGAAGCGCGCGTGATCCATGACCTGCTCATCATCGGCGGCGGCATCAACGGCGCGGGGATCGCGCGCGACGCGGCGGGGCGCGGGCTGTCGGTGGCCTTGGTCGAGGCGGGCGACCTCGGCGGCGCGACCTCGAGCGCCTCGACCAAGCTCATCCACGGCGGGCTGCGCTACCTCGAATTCTACGCCTTCGGGCTCGTCCGCAAGGCATTGGCCGAGCGCGAAGTCCTGCTCGACATCGCACCGCACATCAGCTGGCCGCAGAGCTTCGTGCTCCCCGCGTCGGGCGAGCGGCCCGAGTGGATGCTGCGCGCCGGGCTGTTCCTCTACGATCATCTGGCGCGGCGCAACGTGGTGCCGGGGTCGGCGAAGATCGACCTCCGCCAGGACCGCGCGGGGCGCGCGCTCAATGCCCGCTACCGCGACGCCTTCCGCTATTGGGACGGCTGGGTCGACGATGCGCGCCTCGTTATCGCCAACGCCCGCGACGCGGCGAACCGTGGGGCGACGATCTGGCCTCGCACCCGCGTCATCCGCGCGCACCACGACGGCACGCACTGGCAGGTGACCCTCGACGACGGCCGGACGCTCGCCGCGACGACGCTCGTCAACGCCGCCGGGCCTTGGGCGGAAAGCGTCGCGCGCAGCGTCATGGGGCGCAACGACGCCCCCGCGCTGCGCCTCGTCCAAGGCTCGCACCTCGTCACGAAGCGCGTCCACCTCGGCCGCGACGCCTTCATGCTCCAGCAGCCCGATGGGCGCATCGTCTTCTGCATCCCCTACGAGCGCGATTTCTCGTTGATCGGCACCACCGAGCGCGATGTCGAGACCCCCGAAGCGGCGCACATCACCGACGCCGAAACCGAATATCTGCTCGGCGCGGTCAACCGCTATCTGGCGCATCCGCTCAGCCCCGCCGACATCGTCCACCGCTTCGCCGGTGTGCGGCCGCTCATCCTCGAAGCCGGCAAGGGCGACCGCGAGACCAGCCGCGACTATCGGCTGGTCGAGCACGCCGGGGTCAACGCGGTCACCGTCGTCGGCGGCAAGATTACCACCTACCGCGTGCTTGCCGAGGCCGTGATGAAGCTCGTCGCGCCGAAGACCAGACGCTGGACCGCGACCGAGCCGCTCCCCGGTGGCGACGTGCCGCGCTTGCCCGGCGAGAACGGCCAGGCCGCCTTCGCGCGCTGGGTCGAGAGCCTGACCGTCGCGCATCACGACTATGATCCCAAGCTCATCCGCCGTCTGGCGCGCACGCTCGGCACGGCGGCGGCCCCGCTGCTGACGACGGGGCTGGGCGAGAACTATGGCGGCATCTTCGAGGCGGAGTTGGACTATTTCCGCGCGCGGGAATGGGCGACGACCGCCGACGACGTCCTGTGGCGACGCACGAAGGCGGGGCTGCACCTCGACGGCGCGGCGAAGGCGAAGGTCGCGGCGTGGTTCGGCGAGGCGAGCGCGCCGGTCGATGACGTGCCCGCCGGGCATCGCTTCGCGACACCCGGCGGCGACGCGGCGCTGGTATAAGACCCCAGGCTCAGCCGATCGTCACCCCGACGACCCGCCAGCTGCCCCCTTCGTGATCGAGGGTCACGGTTTCCGTGGCATCGGCCTTGTTCGCGAAGCTGGTGCGGAACTTCACCACCTCATAGCCCGCCGGCGGCGCGGGCAGATTCTCCTGGCTCAGGAAAACGCGCGACTGCACCGCGCCCAGCGGCACGCGCACGCGTTCCGACGCGGCGGCCCAGACCTGCACCGTATTCAGCTTGCGGAAGGCAGGTGCGGTCGCCCGATAGCTCTCGTCCCAGCGGCTCTGATCGACGAGACCGAGCCATTGGCGCGCGACCTCGACAAGTTCCGGATTGACCGTCTCGCTGGCAACTACCGGCGGCGGCGCACCGCCTGGTCCGGCATCGGAGACTGCGAGAAGGGCGAGAAGGCCGAGCGCGAGAGTCATGACAAAGGCTCCTATGATCATTCGGGAGAGGGGGTACGCCTGCTCCGCACGCCGGATCGGCGCGTCTCCGTGATCTGCCCCCGGCACGCGCTCGTCTGCCCTGATTTCTGCGTCCCCGAACGATTGGGGGGTCGATGCGCTCGGATCGCCCTCGACCTCGAGCAGCAGACGCGCGGCCTCGCGGCTGCTCGATACCGCCATCTTGCGACGCGCCTCGCGCAGCCGCTCGTTGATCGTGTGAACCGACAGGCCGAGGCTGCGCGCGACCGATTTCGCGTCATGCCCGCGCACGATCAGGCGAAGGGTCTGCTTTTCTTTTTCCGTAAGCGCTCAGGGACCGTCGTTCGCGATACTCATGGCATCGGGCCTAGGTTAGCCGCATCGCTGCGCCTACCCCGAAAAATTCGTAGGTCGCATCGGCGGCAGGTTAGGCCGTCTAAACCCGGGTCAAGCCTCGGCGGCAAGGCACCGCGCAAATACCTCCGCCCCGACATTGCCCCCCGACAGCACGACCGCCGCCGTCCGCCCGCGCAGATCGACGCCCCCCTCCAGCGCCGCCGCAAGCGCCACCGCGCCGCCGGGTTCTAGGACGAGCTTCAACTCGCGAAAGGCGAAGCCCACCGCGCGCATCGCCGCCGCGTCACTGACCGCCACGCCTGTCACGTCGTGGTCCCGCAGGATACCGAAGGTCAGCGGGCACGTCACCAGCGTCTGCAGCGCGTCGCAGAGCGTTGTACCGGGGTTGTCGACGGGCAGGATCGTCCCCGCCGCGAGGCTGCGCGCGACATCGTCGTAGCCCTCCGGCTCGACCGTCACCACCGGCAGTCCGCTGCCCAGCGCAATACCGCCCGCCAGCCCGCCGCCGCCGCAGCAGACCAGCACGAGGTCGGCGGCGACACCCATCCCGGCCAGGTCCTCGGCGATCTCCAGCCCCGCCGTTCCCTGCCCCGCGACGATGTACGGATCGTCGAAGCTCGGCACGACCGTCGCGCCGCGCTCCGCCGCGATCGCCGCCGCGATGACGTCGCGCTTCTCGGTATAGCGGTCGTAGAAGACGACCTCGGCCCCATAGCCGCGCGTCGCGTCGACCTTTACCACCGGCGCGTCGTGCGGCATCACAATGGTGGCCGGGACGCCGAGCAGTCGCGCCGCCAGCGCCACCCCTTGCGCGTGGTTGCCGCTGCTGAACGCCACCACGCCAGCACGGCGTTCGTCGCCGTTCAGCGCCGCGAGCCGGTTGTACGCGCCGCGAAACTTGAACGACCCTGTGCGCTGCAGACATTCGGGCTTGAGCCACAATTTTCCGCCGGTCACGGCATCGAGCGTGTCCGAGCGCAGCAGCGGCGTGCGCACCGCGTGGCCCCGGATGCGCGCGCTGGCATCGTCGATATCCGACTTGGAAACCGTTCTAAAATGGGCATTTTCGGGCACAGGCTAACCTTCTGTTCGGCCAAAGCAAAACTGCAAAAAACGCGCGACGAAAAAACCGCTTTACAGGGGGGGTCCGCATCCCTACTTACGCCCTCCGCTGCCCCATGGGACTTCCAACCGCAAGGCAGTTTATTGCAGCAAGTTCGCTGCGAACCACGCCCCGGAGGTCCCTTGAATTGCACAGGCCATATAACGCGCTGGGGGTAGCCCGCGACACGCGTCCGTCGCAACCCGTTACCCTCGTTCGCCCCCACGCCGCTTCCCGCGCGGCCCGGTACTTCGCGCAGAAGTTTCCGGGTACGTCGATGTATGCGGTCAAGGCGAACCCGTCGCCCGACCTCATCCGCATCCTGTGGGACAGCGGTATCAAGACGTACGATGTCGCGTCGATTGTCGAGGTGCGCCTCGTGCGCGGCCTGCTGCCTGAGGCGACCCTGTGCTTCATGCACCCGGTCAAGCCGATGGAATCGGTCGCCGAGGCGTACCATGTGCACGGCGTGCGGACCTTCAGCCTCGATTCACTCGAGGAGCTTGAGAAGATCGTCGAGGCGACGTCGATCGATGGTGAGGCGGCGACCGACCTGACGCTGTGCGTGCGGCTTCGCGTCTCGTCGGCGCATTCGAAGCTCAGCCTCGCGTCGAAATTCGGCGTCGGGGTCGACGAAGCTGCCCCCGTGCTGATGGCGGCTCGCCAGGCGGCGGACGCGCTTGGCATCTGCTTTCACGTCGGCAGTCAGGCGATGAGCCCGTCGGCCTACAGCGAAGCCATGGCGCTGGTGCGTGCGGCGATCGTCGCGGCAGGCGTCACCGTCGATGTCGTCGATGTCGGCGGCGGCTTTCCGTCGATCTATCCGGGCATGGAGCCGGGCGGCCTCGACCGTTATTTCGAGGTCATCCACCGCGCCTTCGAGGACCTGCCCGTCAGCTACAGCGCCGAGCTGTGGTGCGAGCCGGGCCGCGCGCTGTGTGCCGAATACGCCAGCCTGCTGGTGCGCGTCGAAAAGCGCCGCGGCGACACGCTGTTCATCAACGACGGGGCCTATGGCGCGCTGTTCGATGCGGCGCACGTCGACTGGCGCTTTCCGGTCGAGCTGCTGCGCGAACCAGCGTCGCGCGCCAAGGACGTGGCGTACAGCTTCTACGGTCCGACGTGCGACGACATGGATTTCATGCGTGGGCCGTTCATGCTGCCGGCCGACGTGCAGGCAGGCGACTATCTCGAGATCGGGATGCTCGGTGCCTACGGCTGCGCGATGCGGACGGGCTTCAATGGCTTCGGTGCCGGCGAGACGGTGATTGCCACCGACGAACCGATGGACAGTGCGTACGTTGTCACCGAACCGACACGCGAGGTCGTTACCCCGATCCGGCGCGTAAAGCGCTAACGTTGCCGTCATGCTGGCGTCGGCCAGCACCCAGCGTTCCCGCGCGCCCGACCGCTGGGTGCTGGCCTGCGCCAGCATGACGATAAGTTTGACCCGTTCGGCGCTGGACACCCCAGCCGCGGGCGGCACTCCGGTGCCGAGCCAGTTCAGACTGGAGAACACCCATGACCGACGCGACGATCAACGACACCCGTAAGGCCGAGCTGCTCAGCACGACGGTCAAGCATATCGACATCACCAGCTTCGACGCGCGCCCGATCATCGACGGTATGGCGGGGATGAGCTTCACGTCGCGCGACCTCGCGCGCGCGACCGGCATCTACAATGACATGCTGAAGGACCGCGACTGCACGATCTTCCTCGTCATCGCGGGTTCGACGAGCGCCGGCGGCTGCATGGATCTTTATGCCG
>JBBQVB010000131.1:0-6433 GCA_038211965.1 Sphingomonadales bacterium | reverse complement strand
CGCAGCCGATGCGTGGTTGCCGGTGGCGCAATATATCGGCGGCGTCGAACATGCGATCCTGCACCTGCTCTACGCGCGCTTCTGGACGCGCGCGCTGCACCGCATCGGGCGCATCGGCACGACCGAGCCCTTCGCGGGGCTGTTCACGCAGGGGATGGTGACGCACGAGACGTATCGTGGTGCCGACGGGCGCTGGCTCGCGCCCGAGGAAGTCGCGATCGGCCCCGACGGGCTGGCAGTGATCGCGACGGGCGAGCCGGTGACGCCGGGGCGCATCGAGAAAATGTCGAAGTCGAAGAAGAACGTCGTCGACCCCGACGCGATGATCGCACGCTACGGCGCCGATGCGGTGCGCTGGTTCATGCTTTCGGACTCGCCCCCCGAGCGCGACCTGGCGTGGTCGGAGGCGGGCATCGAGGGGGCGTGGCGCTTCGTGCAGCGTGTGTGGAAGCTGAGCCTGTTGCCGCCAGCGACCGAGGGCGAAGACGAGGGCATAGCGCGCGCGGCGGCGAAGGCGGTCGCGGCGGTCACCGACGATCTTGCCGCACTGCACTTCAACAAGGCGGTCGCGCGGTTGTACGAACTGGCGAACTGGCTCGAACGCGCGCCGGTGAGCGCCGCGAAAACGCAAGCAATCCGGACCTTCCTGCTGCTGTTGTCGCCGATGATGCCGCATCTCGCCGAGGAGTGCTGGGCGCGGACGGGTGAAACCGGCATGATCGCCGATGCGGCGTGGCCGGTCGCCGATCCGGCGCTGCTGATCGACGATTCGGTGACCATCGCGGTCCAGGTCAACGGCAAGCTCAAGGACACGCTGACCGCCCCCAAGGGGCTGGCGCGCGAGGCGGTCGAGGCGCTGGTACTCGACCTCGACAAGGTGCGCCGGGCGCTCGACGGGAAGGTGCCGCGCAAGGTGATCGTGGTGCCCGACCGGCTGGTCAATCTGGTAGCATGATGGCTGGCTGGCCTCGCCTCTCTTCCCTCGCCCTCCTCCTCGCGCTTGCCGCTTGCGGCCTGCAGCCCGTTTATTCGGGCGGCGGCAGCGGCCCCGTCGCGGCGGCGCAGGCCGATATCATTATCGCGCCGATCCCCGACCGTGCGGGCTATCTCGTCCGCAACGCGCTGATGCAGCGGATGGGCGAGCCCGTCGCGACGCCGCATCTGCGGCTCGAAGTCGAGCTCGACGACCAGATCATCGGCTTCGGCGTGCGCGGCGACAATTCGATCGCGCGCGAGCGGCGGACGTTGCGCGCGCGCTACCGCGTCGTCGCGGTCGCCACTGGCGCGGTGCTGCTCGATGCGACGGCGGGGTCCGACGCGGGCATCGACCGCGTCAGCTCGGATTATGCGGTGGTCGCGGCCGAGACGACCGCGCTCGACCGGCTGGCGGCCGAGGTCGCGCGGCAGATCGCGGCGCGCATCGCCGAGGTGGCGCGGGCGGGCAAGCTCTACCCCGCCGGACCGCCACGCCCCACCCCGTGAAGGTCGACCGACCAGCCATCGTCGCGGCGGCGGCGAAGCTCGACCCGAAAATTCGCCTCGTGCTCCTCTACGGGGCCGACGACTCGGCGTCACGCGATCTCGCCGACCGGTTCGCGCGCCAGTTCGACGATGCCGGCAATCCCCTGTCGGTCGACGTCATCCCCGCGAACGAGCTGACCAAGGACCCGGCGCGCCTCGCCGCCGCCGCCGCCAACGTCTCGATGTTCGGCGACCGCACGCTGGTGCGCGTCGACGGGGCCGACGAGGATGCGCTGGCGGCGGTCGCGGCGCTGCTCGACGGCGCACCCGGCGGCAATCCCGTCATCGTCGTCGCGGGCAACCTCAAGAAGGGTTCGAAGCTGCTGGCGCGCGTCGAGACCGACCCCGCATGCCTCGCGCACGTCAGCTATCCACCGCAGGCCCGCGATGCCGCTGCCGCCGTCGAGGAAATCGCGCGCGACGTCGGGCTGACCCCCGCACGCGGCGCGGCGCGCGCGCTGTTCGAGGCGTGCGGCGGCGACCGGCTGGTACTGCGCCGCGAACTGGAGAAGCTCGCGCTGTATCTCGACGCGACGCCAGCGGCGCCGCTCAGTTTCGATCTCGGCGACCTGGCGGCGATCGGTGCGGACTTCAATGATGCCGATTTCCTCGCCATCGGTGGGCTGGTGAGCAACGGCAACGTCGCCGCCGTCGATGTTGCGCTGACGCACTTCGGCAGCGGCACGGGGATCGCCATCCTCCGTCAGGTTGCAAGGCGCTTCTGGCAGCTCCTCGACCTGCGCGCGGCGGTCGATGGCGGAGCGAGCCCCGAGAGCATCGTCAAAAGCGCGCGTCCGCCGATCCACTACACCCAGTACGATGCAACCGCCGCCGCGCTGGTGACGTGGCGGACACCGATGATTCGGAGCGCGCTCGCGCGCCTGCTCGCCACCGAACGCGCGATCAAGCGCAGCGGCGGCGCGGGCGACGTGCTGGCGACGCAGCTGCTGCTGGGGCTCGCGACGCAGGCGCGCGGACGGCGCTAGCGGCGCGGCGGCGGTCCCCGGCGCGGGGACGGCGGACGGCGCGCGGGCTCCGGACGGTCGCCGGCGGACTCGATGATGACGCTCGGATCGCCGTCGTCGGTGCGCTTCAACGCCGCCACGAAGCGCGTCGCCAGATCGCGCGGAATCTCGAAGCGCGTCTCGCGGTCGAAGATGCGGATTGCGCCGATGTCCTTGCGCGTCAGGTGGCCGCGACGGCAAAGGTACGGCAGCAGCCAACGCGGGTCGGCATTGTTGACCCGCCCCGTATTGACGCGGAACCACACCGCATCCTCGAAGCCCTGCCGCGGCCCGGTTTCGGCACGCTGGTCGGGCTGGCCGCTGTCGCTGAGGTCCTCGGGCGCGGGCAGGCGCGCGCGGTGAAGGCGGAGCAGCGCGGCGGCGACGCTGACTGCGTCCTTGGTCGCGAGCAGCGCCTCGGCGGCGGCGGTGTCGTCGCCCGTGTCGCCGATCTCGTCCATCAGCCGCGCCTCGTCGCGCTCGGCGATCTTGGCGGCGCTCGGCACGTCCTCCCACGTCGCGCGGATATTGGCCTCGCGCAGCATGCCCTCGGCGCGGCGGCGCTTGGGGTAGGGGACAAGGATGACGCAGACGCCCTTCTTGCCCGCGCGGCCGGTGCGGCCCGAGCGGTGCTGGAGGACTTCGGCATCGTGCGGCAGTTCGGCGTGGACCACCAACCCGAGGTCGGGGAGGTCGAGGCCGCGCGCCGCGACGTCGGTGGCGACGCAGACCCGCGCGCGACGGTCGCGGAGCGCCTGCAACGCGTGCGTACGCTCGGACTGGCTGAGTTCGCCCGACAGTGCGACGGCGGCGAAACCGCGCTCGGCGAGGCTGGCGTGGAGGCGGCGGACGCCTTCGCGGGTCGCGGCGAAGACCATCGCCGCGCCCGCCTCGTGGAAGCGCAGCACGTTGACGACGGCGGCTTCGAGGTCGTTCGGGGCGACGCGCACCGCACGGTAGTCGATGTCGCCATGCGCTTCGGCGGCGCTGCCGACCTGCAAGCGTTCGGCGTTGCGCTGATAGCGCTTGGCGAGCGCCTGGATCGGCTTGGGCAGCGTCGCGGAGAACAACAGCGTCCGGCGCTCGGTCGGGACCTGATCGAGGATTTCCTCGAGGTCGTCGCGGAAGCCGAGGTCGAGCATCTCGTCGGCCTCGTCGAGGACGACGGCGCGCAGATCGACGGTGGCGAGGTTGCCGCGCTCGAGGTGGTCGCGCAGGCGCCCCGGCGTGCCGACGACAATATGCGCGCCGCGGCTCAGCGTGCGGCTTTCCTCGCGGACATTCATGCCGCCGACGCAGGTCGCGACGACCCCGCCCGCGCCAGCGAACAGCCATTCGAGCTCGCGCGCCACCTGCAGCGCGAGTTCGCGCGTCGGCGCGATGATCAGCGCGAGCGGTGCGGCGGCGCGCCCGAAGCGTTCGGCCTCGCCGAGCAGCGGCGTCGCCAGCGCGAAACCATAGGCCACGGTCTTGCCGCTGCCGGTCTGCGCCGAGACGATGAGATCGCGGTTGGGATCGGCGGCAAGGACGGCGGCCTGGACGGGGGTGGGCGCGTCATAGCCACGCGCGGCGAGCGCGCCGGCAAGCGCGGGGTGCGTTTCTGAAAAGGGCATAGACGGCGCGTTAGGCCCCGAATGGGGCCACGGCAAGGCGGCGCGCTCAGTCTTCGGGCGCGATCGTCACCGCCAGCCCGTCGAGTGCGGCGGTAAAGGCGATCTGGCACGACAGGCGCGAACTGGCCGTGCGATGGTCCGAACTGTCGAGCAGATCGTCCTCGTCGGCACCCGGCTTACCGACGCGCGCCAGCCAATCGGGCGCGACATGGACGTGGCAGGTGGCGCAGCTGCACGATCCGCCACACAGCGCGAGCAATTCGTCGAAGCCGTTGTCGCGGATGATCTCCATGACCGACAGCCCGGCCTCGCCGTCGAGGTCGTGCGCCTTGCCGGCGCGGTCGGTGACGGTCAGTTTGGGCATCGTGGCTCCGGGCGTTGGCTTGGGGAAGGTTCGCGCCTAATAGCGGGCGCTTCGTCAGCCGCAACCGGAACCCGCATGGGCCTCAGCGCCGCAGCCCTCAAGTCGGGCATCGATCACGTCGCGGCATTCGAGCCCAAGGTCGCCGCGGCGTTGGCGCGCGCCGGCTATCCCGAGCCGCGCGTCAGTCAGCGCGGCGCGACGACGTTGATGCGCACGATCGTCGGGCAGCAGGTGTCGTTCAAGGCCGCCGACAGCATCTGGCGCAAGTTCGGCGAGATCGTCGGCGATACCGGCGACATGGCGCACATCGCCGCGCTGCCCGTCGAGACGCTGCGCTCGGCCGGCCTGTCGGGCCAGAAGGCGGGCTATATCCAGAGCCTCGCGAGCCATGTCGCGAGCGGCGCGCTGAATTTCGATGCGTTGCCCGCGGACGACGAGGAGGCGACCGCCGCGCTGGTCGCGGTCAAGGGTATCGGACGCTGGTCGGCCGAAATCTACCTGCTGTTCGCCGAAGGCCGCCCCGACATCTGGCCGGCGGGCGACCTTGCGGTGCAGATCGAACTCGGCCGCATCCTCGGCCTCGACGCGCGCCCGACCGAGAAGCGCACGCGCGACCTCGCGGAAGCCTGGCGACCGCATCGCGGCGCGCTCGCGGTGTTCATGTGGCACCACTACAAGATCCCGGTGATCTGAGTTGGTCGAGCGCATCACCTCGCACTCGAACCCGACGATCAAGCGCATCGGCAAGCTGCGCGACAAGAAATATCGCCGCGCCGAGGGACTGTTCCTCGCCGAAGGCTTGCGCATCTGCACCGAGGCGGTCGAGGCGGGCCAGTTGCCGCGGATACTGGTGTTCGCGGGTGCGGCGGGCGAGCATCCGCTGGTCGCCCGCCTCGTCGATATCGTCGAGGGTGCGGGTGGGACAGCAATCGCGACGACGCCCGACATCCTCCACAAGCTGACGGGCAAGGACAATCCCCAGGCCGTGCTCGGCGTGTTTCCCCTGCATCCCACGGCGCTCGACGATCTCGACCGGGGGACCGCGCCGCTTTGGGTCGTCGTGGAGGGGCTCAAGGACCCCGGCAATCTCGGCACGATGCTGCGGACCTGCGACGCGGTCGGCGCGGGCGGGCTGATCCTCCTCGACGACAGCTGCGACCCGTTCAGCGTCGAGGCGGTGCGCGCCTCGATGGGCGCGCTGTTTACCTGCGCCGTCGTGCAGAGCGACGGACCCGCGTTCTTCGACTGGCTGCGCGCCGGGCCGGGGATGCTCGTCGGCGCGTCGCTCGAGACGGCGGTCGATTATCAGGCGGTGCGCTACGCCCCGCCGACCTTCGTGTTCATGGGCAACGAGCAGTCGGGCCTGCCGCCCGCCTATGCCGCGCAGTGCGACGCGCTGGTTAAGCTGCCGATGCGCGGGCGGGCGGACAGCCTCAACGTCGCGGTGGCGTGCGCGGTGCTGCTCTACGAAGTGCTGAACCAGGCGCGGGCAGCCAGCTAGCGCCGGAGTGGATGTATCGGGGATTTGCGCGGACGGTGACGAAAGCGTCGTCAACGTCAAGCACGCGCGCCAGAAATATCCCCGACGCCTACTCGGCAGCCACGCCCTGCGGCGCAGCAAGGCGCAGTTCGGGGGCGTTGGCGGCGGCGGTGACGGTGTCGACCAGCGCCAGCATCGGCACCGGTTTCTTGCCCTCGTCGACGCCGAGGTCAGTGAACCGCCGCGCCTTGGGCAGCACATTGCGTTCGAGCGACGCGATGAAGGCGTTGTAGCCGTTGACCGCCTGGCCGAGGTTCTTGCCGACGCCCGCGAGATGCTCGGCCATCGTCGCGATCGCGGCGTGGAGGTCGGCCCCGAGCTTGCCGATCTCGCGCCACTGCTCGGCCTGCGTCTCCTGCCGCCAGACCAGCGCGACGGTCTTGGCGAGCGC
>JBBQVB010000130.1:0-6545 GCA_038211965.1 Sphingomonadales bacterium | reverse complement strand
GCATTTTCCTGCCCGTCAACTTCACGGCGCGCTACTCGCCCGCCGAGCGTCGGCTGGCGCTGCTCCACGAGGGCGCGCATCACGACCGGCTCGATATCGCGGCGAACCTCGCGGGGCTGGCGGTGGTCGCGCTGCACTGGTGGAACCCGCTCGCGCACCGCGCCTACCGCGCCTTCCGCACCGATCAGGAACTCGCCTGCGACGCCACCGTGCTGCGCGGCGCGCAGGCGACCGAGCGCCAGTCCTACGGGCTGGCGGTGCTCAAGTCGGCGTGCGGCCGGACGCCTGCCGCCGTCTGCGCGCTCAACCACAAGACGCAACTCAAACAGAGGATCGCGATGATGAAGGACCGTCCGATGAACGCGCTGCGCCGCGGCGCTGGGGTCGTATTTGCCGCCGCAGCGGTCGGCGGCGGGTTGCTGCTGACCGCGACCGGCGGGGTTGCAGCGCCGGTGCCGCCGGTGCCGCCAGTACCCCCGGTGTCGACCGCGCCGACGCCGCCGGTCGCCCCGCTGGCACCGCTCGCGCCCCCCGCCGCCGCGGGCGATATGCGCAGGATCGTCGTCATTCACGATGGAGACAATTACCGCCATCACGCCCGGCACCGCATCGTCGTCCGTCACGGCGAGGGCGGTCCCGACGAAGCCTTCGCCGAACTCGATGGCGAGCGCGCCGCGCGGGCGGTCGATCGGGCGCGTCGCGACGGCGACCAGGCCCGCCGTGACGGCGAGCGCGCCGTGCACGACGCCGACCGTGACACCCGGCGCGTCGAGATCGACATGCGCGAATTCGACCGTCACGCCGAGCATGCCGGCCGCGCTGCCGCTGCCGCGCTGGCGCACATCGACATCGATGGCCTCGTCCGCTCGTCGCTGGCATCGGCGCATGCCGGGCTTGCGGCAGCGGGCTGCAGCGAGCTTCGCCGCGACGAAGGCGGCCGCCACAGCGTTGTCGTCACCTGCGCGCCGCGCCTCAACGATACGGTCCGCATGTCGCTGCGCGCGGCGCGTGCCTCGGTCGCGGCGACGCCCGAACTCAGCGAGAGCGCGCGTGCCCATGCGCTTGCCGCCATCGACAGCGCGATCGCCGACGTCGGTGCGGAACGCAGCGCACCCCGACCGAACTGACCGCAGTCCGCAGCGCGTTGACTTGCGCGCCGCACTGCACCATATGGCCCCTGCGTCAGCGGGATTGCCCGCCAGGACGGGTGCGTGATCGGAAGCCCGGCTTCCCGACCCCTCCTCAGCCGCATGCCCCCAAGGCCACCCTCATCACGCGGGTCGTCAGCGAACCCGCGTTCGCGTGACCGACAGGCGCGCGACCGCTCTGAATGAGCTTGTTTCCATGACCTATTTCGCCGATTTCGGCCTTGCCGACCCCCTCGCCCGCGCGCTCGACGCCAAGGGCTATACCGAACCCACCCCGATCCAGTGCCAGGCGATCCCGATCGTCATGCAGGGCCGCGACCTTTGCGGCATCGCGCAGACCGGCACCGGCAAGACTGCCGCATTCGCGCTGCCGACGCTGCACCGCCTCGCCGCCGCACCGCGCAGCCTGTCGCGCGGCCACGTCCGCTGCCTCGTCCTCGCGCCGACGCGTGAGCTTGCGTCGCAGATCGCCGAGAGCTTTCAGGCTTACGGCAAGTTCATGAAGCTGCGCGTCGAGACGGTGTTCGGCGGCGTCCCGATCAACCGCCAGGAGCGCGCGATGGCGCAGGGCGTCGACGTTCTCGTCGCCACCCCGGGCCGCCTGATCGACCTCATCGACCGCGGCGCGATCACGCTGCGCACCGTCGAGGTGCTGATCCTCGACGAGGCCGACCAGATGCTCGACCTCGGCTTCATCCACGCGCTGAAGCGCCTCGTCACGATGGTCCCGAAGGTCCGCCAGACGCTGTTCTTCTCGGCCACCATGCCGCGCGCCATCGAGGAACTCGCGGCGAAGTTCCTGACCAACCCCGCCAAGGTCTCGGTCAAGCCCGCCGCGACGACTGCCGAGCGCGTCGATCAGGCGGTGATCTTCGTCAACCAGTCGGAAAAGCCCGCGCTGCTCCAGCTCGAGCTCAAGAAGCCCGGTGTCGAGCGCAGCCTGGTGTTCACGCGCACCAAGCACGGCGCCGACCGCGTCGTCCGCCAGCTCGGCAATGCCGGGATCACCGCCGCCGCGATCCACGGCAACAAGAGCCAGGGCCAGCGCGAGCGCGCGCTGAGCGACTTCAAGGCCGGCAAGGTCAAGGTGCTGATCGCGACCGATATCGCGGCGCGCGGCATCGACATCGACGCGGTCAGCCACGTCTTCAACTATGAGCTGCCCAACGTCCCCGAGAGCTATGTCCACCGCATCGGCCGCACCGCGCGCGCCGGCGCGGCGGGGCAGGCGGTAGCGTTCTGCGCCGACGACGAGAAGCCGTACCTCAAGGACATCGAGAAGCTGACGCGGCAGGAGATCACCCGCTTGCCACTGCCGCAGGACTTCCGCGCCCTCGTCTCGGCAGCCGCCAAGGTCGAGCGCGCATCGCCGCAGCCGGTGCGCGAGGAGCGTCATCCGCAATCGATGGCGGGCCGTCGGGCCGGTGCCGGCGGTGCCGGCGGCGGTCGCGGGCGCAACAGCGGCGGCGGGACCGGTGGCGGACGTCCGCCGCGCGACCCGCGCGTCGTCGTCAACCCGCTGCGCCAGCGCGGACGCTGAGGCGTACCGCAGCCGCGCCGCGCCACTATCAGATCACGCTTGACCGGCGGCTAGTCTAGAAATATTGCTTGCAATATAGCTTGCAATATTCGAGGCTCGGATGCTCGGCGATGTCGTAACGCTGCACGGCGAACTGTTTCTCGGCAGCCGTCTGCGGCGGCTCGCCGAGACGATGCAGGCCGATGTCGCACGCATTGCCGAGACCGCCGGGCTGCCGGTCCAGCCGAGTCAGTACCCGTTGCTCGCAACCCTCGACCGCTACGGCCCGCAGACCATCGGCGCACTGACCGAGGCGCTGCGGCTGAGCCAGCCGACGGTGACGCGCGCGGTGTCGCGCCTCGTGGTGATCGGCCTTGTCGACGTCAGTCGTCTTGGCCGCGACCAGCGCCACAAGACGATCTCGCTCACCCCGGCGGGCGAGGCGGCGCTGCTGCGCTCCAAACTCGCCGTCTGGCCCCAGGTCGCCGGGGCGGTCGCGTCGGTCCTCGACGGTCTCGACGGGCCGCTGCTCGACCAGATCTCGGTGATCGAAGCCCGGCTTGCCGAGACGTCGCTTGCCGCCCGAGCAGCCGCCGTCGCGCCGCCGGCGCTGACCATCCGCGATTTCCACGACGACCTCGCCCCCGCGTTCCGCGCCATCAACGCCGAATGGATCGAGGCGATGTACGTTCTCGAGGACACCGACCGCGACGTCCTCGACAATCCGCGCGCGCGCATCGTCGACCCCGGCGGTGCGATCCTGTTCGTCGAGGCGGCCGGTGCGGGTATCGTCGGGGCGTGCGCCTTGCAGAAGACCGGCGACGGTCGTTTCGAACTGACCAAGATGGGCGTGCTGGCGGCGGCGCGCGGTCTCAAGGCGGGCGAGTTCCTGCTGGCGGCGGTCATCGCGCGGGCGCAGGCGATGGGCGCCGAGACCCTGTACCTGCTCAGCAACCGCCGGTCGGGGGCGGCGATCCACCTCTACGAAAAGCTCGGCTTCGTCCACGATGCCGCGATCATGGCCGAATACGGCGCGCGCTATGCGCGCTGCGACGTGGCGATGCGCCACGTGGCGACGGATTGAGCCGCGCGCGGCGCGTGCTACGAGCCGCTGCGTGCCCGCGTTGCCGCCTCCGCCAGCCGAAATCGTCGTCACCGGGACGGCGCTGCCCGCGCCTGCCGGAGCGGCGGCCTATAGCCGGACGGTCATCGACCGCGAACGGCTGACGGGCGACGCCAGCGGGCGGCTCGAGGACGTGCTGCGCGATGTCGCGGGGTTCGCGCAGTTCCGCCGCAGCGACAGCCGCGCCGCCAACCCGACGAGCCAGGGCGCAACGCTGCGCGCGCTCGGCGGCAATGCCTCGTCGCGCGCGCTGGTGCTGCTCGATGGCGTCCCGCAGGCCGATCCGTTCGCAGGCTATATCGCGTGGAGCGCGCTGTCGCCCGAGCGCCTCGGCGCGGTGCGCGTGACGCGCGGCGGCGGCGCGGGGGCGTTCGGCGCGGGCGCGGTGGCGGGCACGATCGAATTGTTCAGTGCGGGCATCGCCGACCTGCCGCAATTGGCGGCGCGCGCGGCGTACGGCAGCCGGGGGGCGGTCGAAGTCGCAGGCAGCGGCGCGGCGCGGCTCGGCGGCGGCTTCGTGACGCTGAGCGCGCGCCACGATCGCGGCGACGGCTACGTCCTGATCCCCGACACTCAGCGCGGTGCGGTCGATATCCCCGCGTCGTACCGCTCGACGAGCCTTGCGCTGCGTGCCGTCGTGCCGCTGACCGACAACGTCGAGGTGCAGGCGAGCGGGCTGGTCTTCGTCGACGACCGGCTGCGCGGTATCGCGGGGACGGCGTCGGACAGCCGGGGGGCAGATGCGAGCCTGCGCGTGGTGGGTCGCGGGCACTGGGGCTTCGAGGCGCTCGCCTACGTCCAGGCGCGCCGCTTCGCCTCGGGCTTCGTCGCGGTTGCGCCGGGGCGGGCGAGTGCGACGCCGTCGCTCGACCAATATAATACCCCGGCCACGGGTGTCGGCGGCAAGCTCGAACTCCGCCCGCCGGTCGGCAGCGCGCACGATTTCCAGCTCGGCGCCGACGTCCGCAGTGCCGACGGTACGACGCACGAGCGGTTCCGCTACATCGGCAACGCCTTCACTCGCCTGCGCGAGGCGGGCGGCGCGACCCGCGTCGTGGGCGTCTATGCCGAGGATAGCTGGCGCATTGCCGACGCGTGGCTGCTGACTGGCGGGGTGCGTGCCGACCATTGGTCGATCGCCGACGGACGGCTGATCGAGCGCGACGCGGCGACGGGTGCGGTGACGCAGGCAATCTTCACCCCGCAGCGCGACGGCTGGCAGCCGACGGCGCGCGCGGGGCTGGTGTGGACACCGCTGGCGGCACTCGGCGTGCGCGGCGTGGCGTACACCGGCTTCCGCCTGCCGACCCCGAACGAACTCTACCGGCCGTTCCGCGTCGGGGCGGATGCGACCGCGGCGAACCCCGGCCTGGGGCTCGAAAAGCTGCGTGGCATCGAAGGCGGCATCGACTGGCGGCCGCTGCCCGGTGCGCGCCTGTCGGTGACGGCGTACGAAAACCGGTTGGGCGGCGCGATCGCCAACGTCACCGCCGGGCGCGGGCCGGGGACCTTCCCGCAGGTCGGTGTCGTCGCGGCGGGCGGCGTCTACCGCGTCCGCCAGAACGTCGACGCGGTGCGCGTGCGCGGTGTCGAGGCCGAAGCCGCGCTGAACCTCGCCGCGTGGCGGCTGACGGCGTCGCTGAGCCTCGCCGACCCGCGCGTCGAAGGTTCGGGCCTCGCCGCCGAACTCGACAGCCGCCGCCCGGCGCAGTCGCCGACGGTCGCGGCAAGCGGCAGCGTCGCCTGGACCGGTGCGCGTGCCGCCGCGTCGCTCAGCGCGCGCTACTCCGGCGCGCAGTTCGACGACGACCTCGAAACGCGGCGGCTGCCGTCGGCGCTGACCGTCGATGCCACCGCGCGGCTGACGGTGGCGCGCGGCATCGAAATCGAAGCGCGCGCCGAGAACGTCTTCGCCGTCGCGGTCGTGTCGGGCCTTGCCGCCGACGGGAGGCGCGACCTCGGCACACCGCGCACGCTGTGGCTCGGAATGCGCGCCGCGCTGCGCTGAAGTTACCCCAACGGCGGAGCGAAGCAGCGACTGGCGATTTGTGCCCCGGCGGTGCAAGACGCATCCGCCCGCTCCCGGAGACCCGCATGACTGCCAGCCGCCACGATTTCGACCCGACGACGCTGCGCGAATACGACATCCGCGGCATCATCGACGAGACCCTCGGCACCGCCGACGCCTATGCCATCGGGCGCAGCTTCGGGACGCGGATCGCGCGCGCAGAAGGGCACAAGGTCGCGGTCGGCTACGATGGGCGGACCTCGTCGCCGGGGCTCGAGGCAGCGCTCGTTGAAGGGCTGAACGACAGCGGCATCGATGCCGTGCGGATCGGCCTCGGTCCGACGCCGATGCTCTACTACGCGGTGAACGAGCTGGCGTGCGACGGCGGGGTGATGATCACCGGCAGCCATAATCCGCCCAACTACAACGGCTTCAAAATGATGCTCGGCACGGGACCATTCTTCGGGGCGGACATCCGCGCGCTCGGCGCGGCGGCGGCGACGGGCGACTGGGCTACGGGCGCGGGGACGCACGAAACCCTCGACATCATGGACCGCTACGTCGACCGGCTCGTCCGGGGCTTCGACGCGCGGCCCTTCACCATCGCGTGGGACTGCGGCAACGGCGTCGCCGGGCCGGTCGTCGAGCGGCTGGTCACGCGCCTGCCCGGCACACACAACCTGCTGTTCACCGAGGTCGACGGAGCCTTCCCCAACCACAACCCCGACCCGACCGACGAGAAGAACC
>JBBQVB010000129.1:0-6683 GCA_038211965.1 Sphingomonadales bacterium | reverse complement strand
GTTCACCTTTCCGCACATCGGCAACGTGGGCGCGAACAGCGAGGACGTCGAGGCGACTAACCCCTACGCACTCGGCTGCATCCTGCGTGAGGAGATCAGCGAAGCAGCGAACTTCCGCGCCGAACGCAGCTTCGACGACTGGCTCAAGGGCTGGGGCCGCATCGGGCTGAGCGGCGTCGACACGCGCGCGCTGACCCGCCGCATCCGCGTCCTCGGCGCGCCCAACGCGGTGATCGCGCATTCGGCAAGCGGTGTGTTCGACGTGCCCGCGCTGCTCGCGCAGGCGCGCGCCTGGCCCGGCCTCGAGGGCATGGACCTCGCGCGCGAAGTCAGCGCGACACAAAGCTATCGCTGGGACGACGGGTTGTGGACGCTGGGGCAGGGCTATGCGACGAACGCCGCAAACCCAGACGGCCCCCATGTCGTCGCGGTCGACTACGGGATGAAGCGCAACATCCTCCGCAACCTCGTCGCGGCAGGGGCGCGGGTGACGGTGGTGCCCGCCGCCGCAACCTTCGACGAGATCATGGCGCACGCGCCCGACGGCATCTTCCTGTCGAACGGCCCCGGCGACCCCGCCGCGACGGGGGTGTATGCCGTGCCGACGATCCAGGCGGTGCTCAACGCCGGCGTGCCGCTGTTCGGCATCTGCCTCGGCCACCAGCTCCTTGGGTTGGCGGTGGGAGCGAAGACCAGCAAGATGCACCAGGGCCACCGCGGCGCGAACCATCCGGTCAAGCGGCTGAGCGACGGCCGTGTCGAGATCACCAGCATGAACCACGGCTTCGCGGTCGAGGCGGACACGCTGCCGGCGAACGCGCGGGCGACGCATGTGTCGCTGTTCGACGGCTCGCTGGCGGGGCTGGAGCTGACCGACCGGAGCGCGTTCAGTGTGCAGTATCATCCGGAGGCGAGCCCGGGGCCGCAGGACAGCCACTATCTGTTCGAGCGCTTTGTTAAAGGTTTGGAGCGCTGATGGTTAGCTTTACGCAGTTCGAGGAACAAATCCTCATCGGCCTGTATCAGGAGCATGTGCTCTTCGGCATCGATGAGAATGTTCTTTTTCGAACGCTAATCGCGAAATATGGACTTGAGTCGAAGCCCGGCTGGCCCTGTAGCGCTTTTAAAGATTTGGTGGATCGCGGCGTCGTTAGCGGACCGAAGAACGCGTCTAATGACGATATGGCGTTCGCAAAGATTACCGGTCGCGGAATGCGCCAGATAGAAGAAAAATATGGGGCCAAAGACGGAGTCGGACTGATACTCGAACCGGTAGACACTAACAAGGAGTCATCTCGAGCCGACGAGCTTATTCGACAACTTGTACCGGCATCAGATCGTGTCGTTTCGATAGGCCATAATGCTCAGTCAGAGGCGGCAACGGTTGCAGTGGACGGCGCTCGGCGGTTAATTTCAGACAGCAATTCTCTCGCCGTGGATGAAAAATCAGACCTTCTAGTACATTTGGATGCTGGGGTCAGTATCCTTCGTCGCGCAAAAAGTACGGTGGTTGGTACGTTCAAGTATCTAATTATTGATCGGCTAAAAGCTGCCTTCGAATCCTCCATTGAGGACGCATTTAAGGTTGCCATCTTGGCGGCTTTGTTTTTGATGTTGACATTTATCATATCGTTGCTTTAATGGACAAATGCACAGACATCTCGTCCCCCCTGATCATCGGTGCTAGCCCGATCATAATCGGGCAGGCGTGCGAGTTCGACCGTTCGTGCTGCGGACGTTCAAGCGGTCCACGGGTCGATCACCTCGACCCCCGTCCACGCAAAATCGATCACATTGCGCGTCGCGACCGGGCAGCCGCGCGCCAGCGCCTGCGCCGCGAGTTGCACGTCCAATATCGTGCTGCCCAGTGTGCGCTGCGCTGCCAGCCGACCGAAGATATGCGCGTCGCGCGCCTCGAATGCCTCGGTTCGCAACGCATGGATTGCTTCGAGATCGGCCAGCCAGCGTTCGAGCATCGGTCGCAGCGCCCGGCCCCTCGGCGTCTCGTAGCCTCGGCGAACCTCGGCGATCACAATCACCGACAGGTGCAACTGCGGTTGGTTGCGCGCGAGCCACGCGATCACGCGCGGGTCGCCCCGCCGCTTGGTCAGTTCGCTCCAGACGTTGGTATCGACGAGGATCAACCGAATTCGATGTCCCTGAGAACCGCGACCTCGCGCGGCGGTGCCTCGAACTCGAGACCGCGCCCAAGGCGGATCAACCGGTCGATGTTCGCCGACCCGGTGCTGACGAACTCATCGGCGTCGGCATGACGGAACGGCGTCTGGGCATCGGCGAATTGCGGCAGGCGCACGTCGTCGACCTCCGCCGCCACGATCAGCTGCCGCAAATGCTCCTCCATCGAACGGCCATGCGCCGCCGCAACCTGGCGGAAGCGTCGTTTGGCGTCCTCGGGGACATTCCTTACGGTCAAGCTGGCCACGCCTGCCTCCTTTCGCATCACTGCAATCGTTGTAATCACTGAAGGCGTCGCCGTCAATGCCCAAACGCACCGACATCTCCTCCATCCTGATCATCGGCGCGGGGCCGATCATAATCGGGCAGGCGTGCGAGTTCGACTATTCGGGGACCCAGGCGTGCAAGGTGCTCAAGGCGGACGGGTACCGGATCGTCCTCGTCAACTCGAACCCCGCCACCATCATGACCGATCCCGACATGGCCGACGCGACCTACGTCGAGCCGATCACTCCCGAGGTTGTCGCCAAGATCATCGCGCATGAGCGACCTGACGCCGTGCTGCCGACGATGGGCGGGCAGACCGCGCTCAACACCGCGCTGGCGCTGCACCGCGACGGCACGCTGGCGAAATACGGCGTCGAGCTGATCGGTGCCGATGCCGAGGCCATCGACAAGGCCGAGGACCGGCTCAAGTTCCGCGACGCGATGACCAGAATCGGCCTCGAAAGCCCTCGCAGCCGCATCGCGCACAATGTCGCCGAGGCGCTCGAAGGTCTCGAGTTCGTCGGGCTGCCGACGATCATCCGGCCGTCGTTCACGATGGGCGGCACCGGCGGCGGCATCGCCTATAACCGCGAGGAATTCCTCCACATCGTCGGCACCGGCCTCGACGCCTCGCCGACCACCGAAGTGCTGATCGAGGAATCGGTGCTGGGGTGGAAAGAATATGAGATGGAGGTCGTGCGCGACCGCAACGACAATGCCATCATCGTCTGCGGCATCGAGAATATCGACCCGATGGGCATCCACACCGGCGACTCGATCACCGTCGCGCCGATGCTGACGCTGACCGACAAGGAATACCAGATCATGCGCAACGCGAGCATCGCTTGCCTGCGCGAGATCGGCGTCGAAACCGGCGGGTCGAACGTCCAGTTCGCGGTCAACCCGAAGGACGGGCGGCTCGTCGTCATCGAGATGAACCCGCGCGTCAGCCGCTCGTCGGCCCTCGCTTCGAAAGCGACGGGCTTCCCGATCGCCAAGGTCGCGGCGCTGCTCGCGGTCGGCTACACGCTCGACGAGGTCACCAACGACATCACCGGCGCGACGCCCGCGGCGTTCGAGCCGACCATAGATTATGTCGTCACCAAAATCCCGCGCTTCGCCTTCGAGAAGTTCAAGGGGGCTGAGGCGACGCTCGGCACGGCGATGAAGTCGGTCGGCGAGGTCATGGCGATCGGTCGCAACTTCCACGAGAGCGTTCAGAAGGCTTTACGCGGGCTCGAGACGGGGCTGACGGGCTTCGACGAGGTCGAGAGCTTGATCGGCGCAAGCGACGACGAGATCGAAGCGGCGCTGTCGATCCCCGGCCCCGAACGCCTGCTGATCGCGGCGCAGGCGCTGCGGAGCGGTTTCACGGTCGCGCGGGTACACGCAATTACCTTCTACGAACCGTGGTTTCTCAATCGGATCGCCGAAATTGTCGCAGCGGAGGCGGAGGTTAGGGCGAACGGCCTCGGCAACCTTGCCAAGCTCAAGGCGATGGGTTTCTCTGACGCGCGTCTCGCCACCCTGACCGGTGGGTCCGAGGCGGACGTTGCCGCCAACCGCCGTGCGCTCGGCATCCGCCCCGTGTTCAAGCGCATCGATACCTGTGCCGCCGAGTTCGAGGCGAAGACGCCCTACATGTACTCGACCTACGAAGCACCGAGTTTCGGCGAACCCGAGTGCGAGAGCCAGCCGACGGCCGCGCGCAAGATCGTCATCCTCGGCGGCGGGCCGAACCGCATCGGGCAGGGCATCGAGTTCGACTATTGCTGCTGCCACGCGTGCTTCGCGCTGCACGACGCGGGCTTCGAGACGATCATGATCAACTGCAACCCCGAGACGGTCAGCACCGATTACGACACCTCCGACCGCCTGTATTTCGAACCGCTGACCGCCGAGGACGTTCTCGAAGTCCTTCACAAGGAACAGGAGAACGGCACGCTCGTCGGCGTCATCGTTCAGTTCGGGGGCCAGACGCCGCTCAAGCTGGCGCGCGCGCTCGAAGCCGCGGGCATTCCGATCCTCGGCACGACACCCGACAACATCGACTTGGCCGAGGACCGCGAGCGCTTCGCCGCGCTGGTCGATCGGTTGGGGCTGCTGCAGCCGAAAAACGGCCTCGCTCGCTCGCGCGACGAGGCGATCGCGGTGGCGGAGGAGGTGGGCTACCCCGTGCTGATGCGCCCGTCGTATGTGCTCGGCGGGCGCGCGATGGAGGTTGTAGAGACGGCGGCGCAGCTCGACACCTATATCCGCGAGGCGGTGCGGGTATCGGGCGATTCGCCGGTGCTGATCGACCAGTATCTGCGCGACGCGACCGAGGTCGATGTCGACGCGCTCGCGGACGGCGAGACGGTCTTCGTCGCGGGCGTTCTCGAACATATCGAGGAGGCGGGCGTCCATTCTGGCGACAGCGCCTGCTCGCTGCCGCCGTACAGCCTGTCGCGCGCGATCATCGCCGAGATCGAGCAGCAGACGGCGGTGCTGGCACGCGCGCTCGGCGTGCGTGGCCTGATGAACATCCAGTTCGCGGTCAAGGACGGGCTGGTCTATTTGATCGAGGTCAATCCGCGCGCCTCCCGTACCGTACCGTTCACCGCCAAGGCGACCGGCATCCCCATCGCCAAGATCGCCGCGCGCGTCATGGCGGGAGAGAGCTTGGCGAGCTTCAACCTCGTCAAGCCGCAGTGGGATCACATCGCCGTCAAGGAGGCGGTCTTTCCCTTCGCACGCTTCCCCGGGGTCGATCCCGTCCTCGGACCCGAGATGAAGTCGACCGGCGAAGTCATGGGGATCGATACCGATTTTGCGATGGCATTCTACAAGAGCCAGCTCGGCGCGGGGACCTTGCTGCCGACCGGCGGCACCGCGTTTTTGTCGGTGAAGGACAGCGACAAGCCGCAGGTTCGCGACATGGCGCGCGGGCTGCTCGATCTCGGCTTTGCGGTCGTCGCAACCGAAGGGACGGCGCGCTACCTCGCCAGAGAGGGGATCGACGTCACGCCAGTGAACAAGGTTGCGCAGGGCCGCCCGCACATCGTCGACCGCATCAAGAACGGCGAAGTCGCGTTCATCTGCAACACCACCGAGGGCGTCCAGTCGATGAAGGACAGCCAGTCGATCCGCGTTGCGGCGCTTTATGGCAAGGTGCCGTATTTCACGACGGCGGCAGCCAGCGCGGCGGCGGTACGTGCAATCGCGGCGGTGCGCGTGCGACCGCTTGAAGTCCGGTCGTTGCAGTCATATTATTCGGCGGCGCGTTAGGCGCTCCTCGGACATCGACGGCTGCCTGCGGTGGGTCTGCCACCGGGGGGCGGATCGTCGAGCGCGGGTTGAAGGGTGAAGTGAATGGCGACGGTCGACAAGCTGCCGATGCTGGCCGAAGGGCATAGTGTTCTCGTGACGACGCTGCGCCGCCTCAAGGAGGAGGAGCGCCCCGAGGTCGTGTTGATGATCGAGGAGGCGCGCGCGCACGGCGACCTCAGCGAGAATGCCGAGTATCATGCCGCCAAGGAGCGCCAGGGCCAGATCGAGGCGCAGATCTACGATCTCGAGGACCGGCTGGCACGCGCCGTCGTCATCGATCCGAAGTCGCTTTCGGGCGACAAGGTTGTCTTTGGCGGCACCGTCCAGCTGCTCGACGAGGACGACAAGCCCGTCACCTACCAGATCGTCGGGCAGACCGAAGCCGACGCGCGTATCGGGCGGATCAGCTATTCGTCGCCGCTCGGGCGCGCGCTGATCGGCCGCCGCGTCGGTGAGGAGGTCGAGGTGACCACCCCGTCGGGCGACAAATATTACCAGATCGAGAAGCTCGAGTTCATCTGAGGCCCGGAGCGAAGGGGCAGGGCGTGAAACCCTTCAAGCCGCCGCCCGCACTCGCAACGCGCGCCATCGTCGCGATGTGCATCGTCGTGCAGGTCGTGCTGACGCTGGCGGGGCCGCGCTTTGCCGCCGACGCGGGCATCACCTTCGGACTGATCCCGCTGCGACTGGTCAGCGGCGTCGCAGCAGGCGACTGGCGTCAGCCACTGACGCTGATCACCTCGCTATTCGTCCATGCCGGATGGATGCACCTGGCGCTCAACCTCGTGTTCTTCGCGTGGGTCGGCAAGTACGTCGAGTGGACCGTCGGGCGGGGGCGCTTCGTGCTGCTCTATCTGGCGGGCGGCATTGCGGGCGGACTGCTACAGGTCGCGATCGATCCGCACAGCAGC
>JBBQVB010000128.1:0-6705 GCA_038211965.1 Sphingomonadales bacterium | reverse complement strand
CGCCCGCGCCCATGCGCTGCGCGGGGCCGAGGTGTTCGTCCATTGCTCGTCGGAGATCGGCGGGCCGACCCCGACCAACAAGCACATCGCCCGTCGTGCGCGCGCCTTCGAGAACCTCGCCTGTGTCGTCAGCGCCAACACCGCGGGCATATCGGGGACCGCGATGCCGCACGCCTCCGCCGACGGCAATTCTGCGGTGATCGACTGGCAGGGCCGCGTCCTCGCCGAAGCCGGGGCGGGCGAGACCTTCACGGCGTTCGCCGCCCTCGACCTCGGCGCGCTCCGCCGTGCCCGCCGCGCGCCGGGGATGACCAACCTGCTCGCCCGTCAGCGCCTCGAGCTCTTCGCCGCGACGTATGCGGGAACTGCGCAGGTGGCCGACACGATGATCGAGGACGGCGCGGTCGTCGTTCCGACGCGCGATCACTTCCGCCGCGCCCACGACGCGACAATTGCACGGCTCGACAAAGCAGGGCTGATCTGACGACAGCTTCCTGCTAGGCTGTGACGAAGGAGTGTGTGCCATGGCGATCCACGACGACATCCCGCCGCCCTATTCGGAGGTCGGCACGCACGGCGTTTTCCCGCAGACGACGCACGACGAGCGCGCGCGCTTCAACTTCCTCGCCAACAGCGCCAAGCACATCGCGGGCACGCTAGGGCTAGGTAACAAGCTCGCCTACGACAAGCGCGTGCTGCCGGCGTTCAAGGCCAGCGAAGGCCGCGAGCCCGCCGACCGCTTCGAAGTGCGGCGGGCGATGAACGCCGATCCCTATCACCGCTTCTGGTCCGCGCTGAAACGCAACAACATGGAGATGCGTCAACAGGCAGGCCGTTCGGTAGTGCTGCGCCAGCTCGACGACCTAGATGCGCGCGCGGCGGCGCTCAACGACGGCGCGGCGACGCTCGAGCTCCACCCCGAGATCGACGTGCCGCGCTATCAGCGCGCCGTCGATATCCATTGCATGCCCGGCAGCTATCATGGCGAGGCCCGGCCCGGTGACGTGTCGGCAGGCGCGAACTACGATGTCGGCATGTTTGTCACCACCGGCGGCGGCATGGGCGCCCTCAGCGACGGCGGCGGGCAGGCGCTGGTCAAGTGGATCGCCGATACGCGCCCAGGCTGGCGGCCACGCCGCATCCTCGAAATCGGTACCACCATCGGCCACAGCCTGCTGCCGCTCGCGCAGGCTTTCCCCGAGGCCGAGGTAGTCGCCATCGACACCGCGGCACCGGTCCTGCGCTATGGCCACGCACGCGCGAAGTCGCTCGGCGTCGACAATATCCGCTTCGTCCAGGCCAATGGCGAGGACCTGTCGCGCTGGCCCGATGGTTATTTCGACTGGGTCCAGACGACGATGTTCCTCCACGAGACCAGCGGCACCGCGCTGCCGCGGATCATCGCCGAAGGGGCGCGCGTGCTCGCGCCGGGCGGACTGATGTTTCACCTCGAGCAGCCGCAGTACACACCCGACATGCCGCTGTTCGAGCAGTTCATGCGCGACTGGGACGCGTTCAACAACAACGAGCCATTCTGGTCGGCGATGCACGCGGTCGATCTCAAGGAGATTCTCGTCCGCGCCGGGTTCACACGCGCCGACCTGTTCGAAGCGAAGGTGCGTGCCGTCGTCGATACCAGCATCTTCCCGCCGCAGACCGAAGGCGATGCCGAGGACTTTGGGCGCGCTGCGGTATGGCACGCCTATGGGGCATGGAAGGCCAGCGCCGCGCCGGCGCTGCGCGAAGCCGCCGAATGAGCGAACTCGACGTCATCGCACTGGCGGGCAAGCGGGCGAAGGGTCGTCGCCCTGCCTATTTCGACGATCCAGCGATCGACCGGCTGGTCTCGATAGTGATGGCGCTGGCGGGCGAGGTCGCCGTCAACCGCGAGCGCCTCGACACCATCGAACGGTTGCTGGATGCCAAGGGCACGCTCGACCGCGCCGACATCGAAACTTACCGGCCCGACCGCGCCGCAGGGCGCGAACGCGGCCTGATGACCCGCGAATTCGTCGCGCGCGTGCTGCGCGGCGTGCAGCAGGACATGGAAAGCCTCGAAACCGCCGATTCCTCCATCGAAGACGTGTCACGACAGTTGCGTGACAGCTAGCTTGCGCTAAGACTCGCCGCATCGGTCCGCTCACGCTGCCAGAGGGACAGCATGAGCCGAAGGTCCGAGATAGATGAGGGGAGTTCGAATGGCATCACCACCCAAGAGCGCCGTCGCCAAGCCGGCGGCTGCAAAGAAGGCCGCTGCGCCCAAGGCGGCCGCGGCAACGAAGGCAGCTGCGCCCAAGGCAGCGAAGGCACCCAAGGCGGCGGCCGATCCAGCCGCCAAGAAGCCGGGCCGCAACATGGACGCGCTGCAGAAGCCGCTGACGCCGTCGGCCGAGCTCGCCGAGATCGTCGGCAAGGACATGCTGCCGCGCGGCCAGGTGGTCAGCAAGGTGTGGGAGTATATCCGCGCCCACAACCTGCAGAACCCCAAGGACAAGCGCGAAATCCTTGCCGATGCCAAGCTCAAGAAGGTCTTCGGCCGCGACAAGTGCACGATGTTCGAGATGAACAAGTATCTGGCGCAGCATCTGAAGTAAGCGCGGCCGGCGCGTAGTCGAAGGAACGCCCTGGCGTTCGTTCGACTACGCGTTGACTCGCCCCCCTTCCGGCCGGCGGCGCGGCGGAGCTTTCCCGCCACCCTTTTTATGGCGCGGCCTTGGCGCGTCGTTTTCTTAGTCTTTATAGCTCGCTGGCCTCTTTCCTGATGAAGGAGATAAGGCAGGTGAACGCGGGCAAAGCCTGCGTCGTCGGCCGGGTTCGTCGGTCGCCGCCCCGCCGTCCGGGCCCGCGCGAGCCTGCGCGCCGCTCGGCAAACGCGAAGAACCGTTCCCTTGCTGCATACAGTCGCGCAACGCGCTTCGCCCCGGCATCACTCGGATACCGGGGCGGCGCGGACGCGGCCGGGGTCAGACGGCCGCCCACGGGTGCGGACGCGCGCGCCAGGGCCGTGGCGCGCTCGTCCTGCTCGCTGCCGATGCCGGTGCCGATAAGGGGATCGGGTCCGATTTCGACGGCGATGGTCGGGGAAAACGGGCGGTTGACGAACGCAACGGTCACCGCGACTTCGGCGACAAGGAGGTCCGGGCACCGCCCTGTCCTCACGCCGACCCTTATGGACGCGGCGCCTGCCGATGCGGAGATGCAACGAGCGTCGCCAACGCGCGGCCCGTTGCATGCAACGGTTGCACCGAAAGTTGCACCGCGGTGCACTATGTCGTTGCGGGGACGACGGTAACGCGCCAAGACAGCCGCCATGTCGGTCACCTTCGCGCAGCGTCTCGACCTGGTGCTCAAGGCCTTGTCGATGTCGCGTGCGCGTCTTGCCGCGGATCTCGGCATCGACAAGTCGCTCGCCGGGCGCTGGGTGTCGGGGGCGGTGCAGCCGTCGGCTTATAATCTCGAGCGCCTGACCGGCCTGATCGCAGGGCGCTGCCCCGGGTTCACCATGCTCGACTGGGACCGCGACCTCGACGCGCTGGCCGACCGCCTGGGGGTGGCCGTCGCGACGCCGCAGCCGCCGCTCGCCCCCGCGCCGCTTGCCGCGAAAGGCGATGCGGTCCTGCCCCCCCTGCCCTATGGCCTCGTCGCGCTGGCGCGCCGCGAGACCCGGCGGCGCGGTGCGGCCTATTCGGGCCGCTGGCGGGTGACCCGCCTGTCGAGTTCGGGGGCGCTGCGCTACATGGTCGAGCACGCGCTGATCGTCCACGACGGCGACCAGCTCAGCTTCCGCCACTTCGGCGGCGGCTGGGAGGTGCGCGGCTGGCTGCTCGTCCTGTCGGTACAGCTCTACGGCGTGATTTGCGATGCCAGCGACGATTCGCTCGGCTTTTACGTCCTCAACGGCGTCACTTCGGCGAAGGCGATGTGCATCGACGGCATCTTCTCGACGGTCTGCGCCGATCGCGGGCTGACACCCAACGCACAGGTCGTCGTGTTCGAGCGCGTCGGCGATCTGGGCGACGACGACGAGGCGTGGGCCGCGGCGCATATCGCACGCTCGGTCGTGACGCCCGCCGAGGACATTCCGGCTGCCATTCGCGACGCGGTGGCGCGCGACTTCGGTCCGAGGGCGGCGGCGGCAGGTGGCGAGGCGATGCTGCGCGTGCCGATGGAGCGTTCGATGTGCGCCGGGGACCTCGGCGGCGCCTGACGCGTACCGCAAGCGAGACGGCGGCTACTTGCCGCCCCGTCGCATCAGAACTTCTGCCCGACGCGTACCCCGAAGCTGCGCGGTGTCGTCACGACGCGGTAGACCTGGCTGCCGCACACCGTCTCGATGCACTCGGCGTAGCGCGTGATGTCGCCGCGTTTGTCGAATAGGTTCTTGACGTAGGCCTCGAAGGTGAAGCTGCCCTTGGCCCCGCCAGCCGTCAGGTCGACGTTGGCATAGGCATTCTGGCGCCCGATGATGCCGCGCTCCAGCGTGCGCAGGTCGGTCCAGCTGCGGGTCTGGTAGGTCGCTGCCGCCTGGACGTGCGCGTCGAACGCGCCGACCGGGAAGTTGTAGCGCACGATGATGTTGCCCTTGAACTTCGGCGTCACCGGCAATTCCTGCCCCTTGGGGGCGAGGACCTTGTTACCGGCCGGTAGCGTACAGGCCGCGTTGGCACCGAGGCCGTTGGCGCAATAATTCGTCGTGAGCTTGGCATCGACATAGGTCGCCGACGTCGCCAGGCTGAAGCCGCCCGCGACCTGGTAGCGGATGTCGCCCTCGATGCCACGAATGCGCGCGTTGCCGGCATTGCTGATCACCGTCAGGCCGTTCTGGCCCAGCGCGGCGAGCTGCACTCCTTTCCAGTTCTCCTGGAAGATCGTCGCGTTGAGCG
The DNA here is from genome assembly GCA_038211965.1 of Sphingomonadales bacterium. Lineage (GTDB taxonomy): Bacteria > Pseudomonadota > Alphaproteobacteria > Sphingomonadales > Sphingomonadaceae > Glacieibacterium. The sequence continues at coordinate 1,822 of JBBQVB010000128.1, read as the reverse complement.
TCAGTCGCCGATTGAGGAAAGTGTTTTTCGAGCCGATTTCGTAGTTGGTCAGGAAATCCGCGTCGTACGCACTGCCGCGCCGGTTGATGCCGCCGGGGCGGAAACCGCGCGAGACCGTCCCGTAGAGCAGGTGGTCGCCGTCGAATTTGTAGGTCGCGTTGGCGCGGTAGGTGAAGCCGGTATCCTTGGCGCGCGCGGGTTGCGCCTGACCATTGTTAAGGATCGCCTTCAGATTGCTGTCGGTGAGCAGCAGGCTGGTGCAAGGACTGCCCGCGACGACGGCGGGGGCCTGGCAGCGCTTCTGCCCCGACGAGCCGATGCCGTTGCCGCCCGTCGGGCCATAGCCGAAGAAGCCGATCAGCGTGTTGTCGTACTTGTAGTAGCGCCCGCCGCCGGTCAGCGTCAGCTTGTCGAAGATATCGAACTCGGCCTGGCCGAATACCGCGTAGTCGCGGTCGACGCGGATCTGCTTGGTCAGCCAGTAATCGTCGACAGTGCCAGTCACCTGGTCGAGGTCGGATAGTCCGTCGATGACATAGTTCTGCTCGATGTTGTGCTCCTGCCGCTGGTAGAAGACGCCTGCAATTATCTTGAAGCGCTTATCGGTCGGCGACGCGACGCGGAATTCCTGGCTGAGCTTCTTGAAGCGGTCGTGGCCGTTGATGTGCTGCGACGGGTTGATCGTGTTGCCGGCGTTGTCGCGGATGTAGCTGCCGTAGCCGCAGCACTGGTCGTAGAAGAAGCTGTAGTCGGTATAATCCTGCTGTGTATCGACGGCGCGTTGCAGGAACGCTCCGGCATAGGTCAGGTCGAAATCGGCGATCTTGCCGGTGATGGTCAGCGCCGCCTGATACCATTTGTCCTTGGCGCCTTCGGGATAGAAGTGCGTCACCTTGAGGTCGCCGATCTTGGGATCGAAGGCGAAGATCCCGCCCGACTTCTGCACCTGGCCCATGATCGCGGGGGTCACGGTCCAGCTATCGTCGAGGTCGATGCCGAGCTGGGCCCGTGCGCCGTAGGTGTCGACGTCGTTGTAGTTCTTCTTGGCGATACTGGCGTTGTTGATCGTCGCGCCCGACACGGGAAAGGTCCGCCGTCCCTGGACATTGTCGATGTAACCGCCGTCGTGGTCGTACCAGCCGACGACGCGCACCGCCGCCTTGTCCGACAGCGGCACGTTGACATAGCCCTCGACCGAGCCGCCGAAGCCGCCGTGGTCGATCTGGTTCGCCTCGAGGTCGTAACTCGCGCTGAACGTCGTCGGGTCGGGCTTGTTGGTGATGATGCGGATCGTGCCGGCCTCGCTCGACGCGCCAAACAGCGTGCCCTGCGGACCCGCCAGCGCCTCGACGCGCGCGATATCGTAGACGTGGATGTCGAGCGCGCCCTGGATCGTCGTGATCGGCTGCTCGTCGAGATAGATGCCGACCGACGGCTGCGGCCCCGAGTGGTTACCGTCGCCGCCGCTCGCGACGCCGCGAAAATAGACCTGCGCGAATCCCGGTCCACCCGACTGGAACGACACCGACGGCAGGAATTTCGCGTAGTCGTTGAAATTATCGACCTGCAGCTCGTTGAGCTTCTTGGTGCCGAGCGCCTGAATGCTGATCGGCACGCTCTGCAGATTCTCCGAACGCTTTTGCGCGGTGACGACGATATCGGCGATGCTGTCGTCGGCCCATCGAAATGCGCCATCAGGGTGACGTAGTCGCGGTAATAGGCCCCGATCTCGCCGAGGTCATAAGTGAAGCTCTGGCCGCGCGCAAAATGCTGCTTGAACCCCGAAAACCCCGTCGCGAGCGGGTGGCGGCGCGCGTCGACG
>JBBQVB010000127.1:0-6756 GCA_038211965.1 Sphingomonadales bacterium | reverse complement strand
GTCGCGAGCTGGAGGGCGCTGGCGGGGTCGGGATTGGGCAGGTCGCGTCCGCTCGTCGGGACGTTGTGGTCGGGCACGCCGAGCGTCAGGTCGGGGCGGTGGACGCGGCGGCCGGCAAGGCGCAACCCTTCGAAGGCCTGGGGGGTCGTCACCTCATGGATGAGGTGCCGGTCGATCCAGACGAGGTCGGTGCCGTCGTCGCCGCGTCGGACGACATGGTCGTCCCAGATTTTTGCATAGAGGGTGCGCGGTTCCGTCATGGTCGCGGACTAGGCTCGCAGGTTGCACGGCGTCAAGACGCGGACCCGGTTGCCGCGCCGCTCGTTGATCCGACATTCGATTGCGAAAGGACAAGCCCATGGCAAGCCCGCCGACGCCCACCCAGAATGCGACCAGCCCCCTCAGTTCCGACGAACTCGCCGCCGACCGCGCCACGTCGGGCCAGACGACCGACCCGCTCGACAAGCCGGGCAGCGACGACACGGCGGACCCGGCCAGCGAGAGCGGCATGGCTGACGGTATCGAGGGCGAATTGGAGAAAAACGAAGAGGCGGCGCTCGACAGCTCACTGACGAAATTACCGCCGGGCTAATTGACGCTCAGCACGCTACCACATTCACCGCCAGTCCGCCGAGCGATGTCTCCTTGTATTTCTCGCCCATGTCCGCCCCGGTCTTGCGCATCGTTTCGATGACCTGGTCGAGACTGACGCGGTGCGTGCCATCGCCGAGCAGTGACAGCCGCGCTGCTTCGATCGCCTTGACCGCGCCGACGGCGTTACGCTCGATGCACGGCACCTGGACCAGCCCGCCGACGGGGTCGCAGGTCAGGCCGAGGTTGTGTTCCATGCCGATTTCGGCAGCGTTCTCGACCTGCATCGGGGTGCCGCCGAGCGCCGCGGTCAGCCCTGCCGCCGCCATCGAGCAGGCGACACCGACCTCGCCCTGACAGCCGACCTCGGCCCCCGAGATCGACGCGTTCTCCTTGAACAGGCTGCCGATCGCCGCTGCGGTCAGCAGGAAACGGTCGGCCCCCTCTACCGTCGCACCGGGCGCAAAGCGTTCGTAATAGCGCAGCACCGCCGGGATGATCCCCGCCGCGCCGTTGGTCGGCGCGGTGACGACGCGGCCACCGGCAGCATTCTCCTCGTTGACCGCAAGCGCCCAGAGGTTGACCCAGTCGATGACGCTGAGGGGATCGGCGAGCGCGCGTTCCTGCCGGTCGCGGAGCAGCTTGAGCACGGCGGGGGCGCGGCGCTTGACGCGCAGTCCACCGGGCAGTTCGGCATCGAGGCTGCGGCACCCCCGGTCGATGCAGTCCGACATCGCGCTGCGGATGCCTGCAAGGCGCACGCGGATTTCGGCCTCGCTGTGCGCGGTCAGTTCGTTCGCCAGCGCCAGCCCGCCGATGTCGAGGCCCGTCTCGACGACAAGGCGCAGCAGGTCGTCGCCCGAATGGAAATTATACGGCAGGTCGGCGAGGCCCTCGGGGGGCGCGTTGCGCGCGATCTCGGCCTCGCCGACCACCGCGCCGCCGCCGACGGAATAGGCAATGCGCGCGTCGAGCACGGTGCCCGCGCCGTCGAAGGCGATGAAGCGCATGCCGTTGGAATGGAAAGGCAACCGCTCGCGCTGATGCCACAGCACGTCGCGCGCCTCGTCGAAGGCAATCGCGTGGCAGCCCGCGAGGCGCAATTGCCCCGATGCGCGGATGTCCGCGACCGTCGCCGCCGAGGCGTCGGGACACAGTTGTTCGGGCCGCTCGCCGCTGAGGCCGAGCAGCACCGCGCTGTCGGTCGCATGGCCCTTACCGGTCAGCGCGAGGCTGCCGAACAGTTCGGCGCGGACGCGCGCCACTTGCGGTAGCAGCTCGCCCAACCCGCCGGCGAAATCGCACGCTGCAGTCATCGGCCCCATCGTGTGCGACGACGACGGCCCGACGCCGATCTTGAACAACTCGAAGACGGATGAGGGCATGAGCAAGGCTTAGGCAAGAAGCACCGCCGCGTCACCCTCTCGGTTGGGAAGCGTGGCAGGTGACGCGGTGCTCTGCGCGGAGTAGTCCCCCCCCATGGCAGACCTCCTCACCGACGCCCCCGAGGCGCGTGCCGTCCTCGACGAGGACGACCGGATGACGCGTGGGTTCGTCGGCGACGTCATCGCGGCGCTCGACACGGGCGACGGCGAGGCGGCGCGCGCACTCGTCGCGCCGCTCCACCCCGCCGATATCGCCGACCTGTTCGAGCAGATTCCCGCCGACCAGCGCGCGGGGCTGGCGCAGGCGCTCGGCGACAAGCTCGACGCCGACGTGTTCGCCGAGATGAACGAGTGGGTGAAGAGCGAACTGCTCGACCTGCTCGATCCCGGTCAGGTCGCCGAAATCGCGCAGGCGCTCGATACCGACGACGCCGTCGCGATCATCGAAGACATGGACCAGGACGACGCGCGCGACGTGCTGCGCGCGATGGACCCCGAGGACCGTGCGGCGATCGAGGAAGCGCTGAGCTACCCCGAGGACTCCGCCGGTCGCCTGATGCAGCGTGACCTCGTCGCGGTGCCCGAACATTTTACCGTCGGCCAGACGGTCGCCTTCCTGCGCGAACGCGAAGACACCGGTACCGACTTCTGCGAGATCTTCGTCGTCGATCCGGCGCACCGCCCGGTCGGCACGATGCGCCTGTCGTGGGTGCTGACGACACCGCCCGAAATCGCCGTCGCCGATGTCATGCAGCGCGACCAGACGCTCATCCCGGTCGATATGGACCAGGAGGAAGTCGCGCTGCGCTTCCAGAAATATGCGTTGATCTCGGCCGCCGTGATCGACGGCGCAAACCGGCTGGTGGGTGTCGTCACCGTCGACGACATCGTCCACATCATCCAGCAGGAGGCGGGCGAGGACATCCTCAAGCTGTCGGGCGCCGGCGACGGCGACATCAACGAGCCGGTCCTGATGACCATTCGCACCCGCCTGTCGTGGCTGGTGGTCAATCTCGGCACGGCAATTCTCGCGGCATCGGTCGTCGGGGCGTTCCAGGGGACGATCTCGCGACTGGTGATCCTCGCGGTCCTGATGCCGATCGTCTCGGGCATGGGCGGCAACGCGGGCACGCAGACGATGGCGGTCGCGGTGCGCGCGCTGGCGCTCAACCAGCTGACGAGTTCGAACACGCGCCGGATGATCCTGCGCGAATTCCGCATCGCGCTGGCGAATGGGCTGTCGCTGGGGGCGTTGATCGGCGTCGCCGTCGCGGCGATCTACGGGAATTACCAGCTTGGCCTGGTGATCGCGGCGGCGATGCTGATCAACAACCTCACCGCCGGATTCGCCGGGCTGCTGGTCCCCGTCACGCTCGACCGCGTCGGCGTCGACCCCGCGGTATCGTCGGCGGTGTTCGTCACGACGATGACCGACGTGATGGGGTTTTTCTCGTTCCTCGGTCTCGCGACGATCTGCAACCTGTCCTAGACCCCGCAGGTCGCGCGCCCGCTGCCGCGCGTCGCGACGCTGCACTTCGATGTGCCGCCGACGCGGACGTCCCCCGACCCGACGATCGATACCGCCGCCGACTGGCTGGCGTGCGCGTCGATATCGCCCGAGCCCGCGACGGCGGCATTGAGCGTGTCGCACTTGAGCCCGGCGAGGCGCAGATTCCCCGAACCACCGATGTTCATGTCGGCGCTGCCGCAGCGCCCGCTGGCGGCGATGCTCCCCGAACCGCCGACATCGAAGTGCGCGCGGCCGGTATCGAGGGCGGCGACGCGCACCGAACCCGAGCCGCCGACCGCGACGGCGAAGTCCGGAGTCTTGACGCGGTCCACGCCGATCGACCCCGAGCCGCCGACCTCGACGCCGCGGACCATCGGCACGCTGACCGCGATGCGGACCTTGCCATAGTCGCTCCAGCCGATGTTCCAGCTGCCGCGCTTGGTGCCGATCTTGAGCACACCGCCCTCGACGCGGATATCGAGCCGGTCGAGCGCCTTCTGCTCGCCGGTCGCGCGCACGCTGACCGCGCCGCCGGTGGTCACCGTGACGTCGGGCGAGCCGCCGAGCGCGATGCGATCGAAACCGCCGACGGGAAACGACTGCTCGGCAGCAAGCGCGGGGGCGGCAACAAGGATAGCGGCAGTGACGACAAGGCGGATCATGACGGGACTCCCAGCGAGTGTGTTGCCCAGACAATACACATGTGCACCATATTGTCCAGCCGATTTATACGGGCCTGCAACGAAATACGCTGCCGATACGCCTGCTGCACGCTATGCAGCGGCGATTTGCCGCCGCCGTAGTGGAGCGTTGCTATGAAAACCGCCGTCGTCACAGGCGTCTCGACCGGTATCGGCTACGGCATTGCGTCCGTACTCATTGCCGACGGCTGGCGGGTCTTTGGGAGTGTGCGCAAGGCCGGCGACGCGACGCGTCTCGCGGCTACCTTCGGTGAGGCGTTCGTGCCGCTCGTCTTCGATGTGGAGGACGACGACGCCGTGGTTGCGGCGGCGGACACGGTGCGCGCCGCACTCGGCGGGCGCACGCTCGACGGGCTCGTCAACAATGCCGGGATCGCGCTGTCGGACCCGCTGCTCGTCCAGAGCGTCGCCGATTTCGCCAAGCAGATCGCGGTCAACCTGACCGGCCTGTTCGCCGTAACGCGCGCCTTTGCGCCGTTGCTCGGGGCCGATACCGCGCTGGCCGGGTCGAAGGGGCGGATCGTCAACATCAGTTCGGTCGGCGGACGCATCGGTGCGCCATTCCTCGGGGCGTATGTGGCGTCGAAGCACGGCGTCGAGGGACTGTCGGAGAGCCTGCGCCGCGAGCTGCTACGCGTCGGCATCGATGTCGTCATCGTCGCACCAGGGTCGGTCGCAACGCCGATCTGGGACAAGGCCGAAGCCCAGTCGCAGGCGCATCTGGCGGGGACGATCTGGGAAAAGCCCGCCGCCGCCTTCGCCGCCTATGCGCTGGCGGGCGGACGCAAGGGACTCCCGCCCGAGGCGGTCGGGCGGGTCGTGCGCGACGCGCTGACCGTGGCGAGGCCGCGCACGCGCTACGCGGTGGTGCCCGGCAAGCTACTCAACTGGACCCTGCCGACTCTGCTGCCGCGACGGGTGGTCGACCGGCTGATCGGGGGGCGGCTGGGGCTGGTGCGACGGTGACTCCCCCCCCTCCGGCACGCCGCCTGGCGAACCGAGAGACGAGGGGGAAGATGGTCAGGCAGCTTTCAAAACGAGCTCGATCTTCGCCTGCGCTGCCGGCTCGTCGATGTTCTCCATCGCCGCCAGCTCGCGCGCGAGGCGGCCGATCGCCGCCTCGTAAATCTGGCGCTCCGAATAGCTCTGCTCGGGCTGGTCCTCGGCGCGGTGGAGATCGCGGACGACCTCGGCGATCGACACGAGGTCGCCCGAATTGATCTTGGCCTCATACTCCTGCGCGCGGCGGCTCCACATCGTGCGCTTGATCTTGGCCTTGCCCTTGAGCGTCGTCATCGCCTCGAGCAGTGTTGCCTGGCTCGACAGCTTGCGCATCCCGACGCTCTCGGCCTTGTTGGTCGGCACGCGGAGCGTCATGCGCTCCTTCTCGAAGCGCAGAACATACAGTTCGAGCGCGGTGCCCGCGATCTCCGAACTCTGGATTTCGACGACGCGACCGACGCCGTGCTTGGGATAGACGACATAGTCGCCGGCAACGAAGTTGAGCGGCTTGGGGTTGGCTGCAACCATCTGGTCATCCTCTCGGCGTCGCCCGAAGGACAGGCGAACCAGGGCGCACGCGAACGTGCACCGAAGCTCCGGACCCTTGCCTTGACCTGCCGGGCGACTGTTATAGGCCGTTGCCGGGTCCGGCAGGGACACGGCGGCCGGTTGGGAACGCGCGACTACTGTACGCAGACGCGCTTATAACAGAAAAATGACGCGAGTTCCACAGCGGAGTTTTTCTTGCCGCGCTCCGCCTGGCGAGGCGCTTCGGCGAACCGAGAGTGGAAGGGGGAAGCAGTTACCCCTGCCCCGGTTCCGCACTGAAATACTTGTCGTACTTCCCAGCCTCGCCCTTGTGCTCGTCGGCATCGGCGGGCGTCGGCCCCTTGACGGTGATGTTCGGCCATGATGCCGATAGCGAGGCATTCAGCTCGAGCCACTTCTCCAGCCCATTCTCGGTGTCGGGAAGGATCGCCTCGGCGGGGCATTCGGGCTCGCAGACGCCGCAGTCGATGCACTCGCTGGGGTTGATGACGACCATGTTCTCGCCCTCGTAGAAACAGTCGACGGGGCAGACTTCGACACAGTCCATGTACTTGCACTTGATGCAAGCCTCGGTCACCACATAAGTCATCGCGCGTCCCCGGTTGGCCCTGATTCAGCCCCCTGCTAAACGGCGGCGAGCGCGTCCGTCAACTGCGGTGAAGGTGCGGCACGACGCGCGCTGAGGTCGGTGTAGAGTTCCTGCGCTTCGGGGTAGGGTCCGCGCCGATCGCTGATCGCCTCGACGCGCACCACCACCACCGCGTCGTGGCGCGGGAAGCTGACCACCGAACCCGCCCGCACCAGCGCCGAGGCGCGGTCGATGACGCGCCCGTCGAGCCGCAGGTGGCGGCTTTCGCAGAGCCGCTGCGCGTCGCCGCGCGATTTCGCCAGACGTGCGAACCACAACCATTTGTCGAGCCGCAATCCCTGACCGTAAACCAATTGCTACCTCTCTTTCTTGCTGACGCGCCTACGCGCGATGGCCTTTCATTCCAGCGAGCGCTGCGAAGGGGTTGGA
>JBBQVB010000126.1:0-6837 GCA_038211965.1 Sphingomonadales bacterium | reverse complement strand
GTCCGCGCGCGTGGACGGTGATGTTGGTACCGACCGCGTCCATGACGTCGATGCTGCTCGTCCGCTTCAGCTCCCACGGACGCGCCGCGAACGCATAGGGCTTGGAGGTCAGCGCGCCGACCGGGCACAGGTCGATGACGTTGCCGCTGAGTTCGCTCGTCACCGCCGCTTCGAGGTACGACGTAATCTGCATGTTCTCGCCGCGCCCGGTCGCGCCGATCTCCTCGACGCCGGCGACTTCCTCGGCGAAGCGGATGCAGCGCGTGCAGTGGATGCAGCGCGTCATCACCGTCTTGATCAGCGGCCCCATGTATTTCTCGGTCACCGCGCGCTTGTTCTCGTGGTAGCGCGTGTGGCCCTTGCCGTAGTTGAGGCTCTGGTCCTGCAGGTCGCACTCGCCGCCCTGGTCGCAGATCGGGCAGTCGAGGGGATGGTTGATGAGGAGGAACTCCATCACCCCCTCGCGCGCCTTCTTGACCTTGGGCGTCACGGTATGGACGACCTGACCGTCGGCGGCGGGCATCGCGCACGACGCGACAGGCTTGGGCGACTTGTCGATCTCGACGAGGCACATCCGGCAGTTGCCCGCGATGCTCAGGCGTTCGTGGTAGCAGAACCGCGGGATTTCAGCCCCGGCAGCCTCGCAGGCCTGGAGGACGGTGGCCCCGGCGGGGACTTCGACCTCGATCCCGTCGACGGTTAACTTGGGCATCAGGTTTCTCGTTTCGCGAGACGTACGCCCATCGCCACGGATGCGGCAATGTTGGGATTTTTGGGATTGACCGTCACCGTCTGCCGCGACGGGCTGATCACCAGGTCCATGTCCTCCATCGGTATCGCGCCGAGCAATGCCTGGTCGCCAAGGACGAGCGCGCCGACCAAGCACTGACGATTGGCAAAACGAACCTTTATCGGTCCGACATAGTCGACCATCTGCGAGGCCCCGCTGGCGACCGTGACCTCGCGACGGTCGAGCACCGGCAGCCGAAGCTGATTGGCGACATGCTGCGGGATACACAGGTGGACTGCCCCGCTGTCCACCAACGCGTTCACGGTCATCGGCAGCAGATCGTCCTGCCGCGCGTTCGCAAGTTCGATGTCGGCCAGGATAATCCCCATCAGCGTGACACCACCGTCAGCATGTACAGGCCCTCCGCGAGCAACGCGCGGAGTGTCGGGCGGTCGAGGCGCATGCCCTGGACGCCGGTGTGGCAGGGGTCGAGCGCGGGCTTGAGGCCGTCGAACGCGGCGCGCTCTTCGGCGCTGTCGGGAATGGCGGCGATCAGCGTGCGGACGCCCGACGGTTGCGCCATGGCGACGCAGCGCGCGAAGCCATAGCTGTCCTCGTTGCTGCGCCGGTAGTCCTCAGCGACCGAACTATCGACCGTCGTCAAGACCGGCGTCGCGGGGGCGGGGTGCATCGCGGCCCCCGCGAGCGGCCCGCTGAGCAGCCCCTCGGCGACCGCGCCACGCAGCAGCACCATCGGCTGGCCCAGCGTCCCGAAGGTCAGGCACGGTTCGCCGTTGTCGGTGAGATGGCGGTATGCGTCGCGCTCGGCCTTCGACACCGGCTGCGTCGCCAGCAGCTTGGTCGCCAGCCGCTGCGCGCGCGGCGCGATGCAGCGCCCGAAGTCGTGCACCGCGACGACACCGGGCGGCAGCGTCGCGGCAGCCGGTACCGCAACCGTCAGCGCCAGACCCAGAATACCGAAAATCCGCATCGCCCCTACTCCGCTGCGATCGCCATCGGCTCGGGCACGCCTGCCGGAACCTGGACGAACCCCTTGCGCTTCGCGATCCGCGCTTCCAGCTCGGGGCGGAAGTGGCGGATCAGGCCCTGGATCGGCCATGCCGCCGCGTCGCCGAGCGCGCAGATCGTGTGGCCCTCGATCTCGGTGGTGACTTCGAGGAGCAGGTCGATCTCGTGGACCTCGGCCTTGCCCTCGACCAGGCGCTCCATGACGCGCCACATCCACCCCGTGCCCTCGCGGCACGGCGTGCACTGGCCGCAGCTCTCGTGCTTGTAGAAGTAGCTCAGGCGGGCGATGGCGCGGACGATGTCGGTCGACTTGTCCATGACGATGATCGCCGCCGTGCCGAGTCCCGACTTCAGGTCCTTCAGCGCGTCGAAATCCATCGGGCAGTCGATGATTTGGTCGGCGGGCACCAGCGGCACCGACGAGCCGCCGGGGATGACCGCGAGGAGGTTGTCCCAGCCCCCCCGGATGCCGCCGCAGTGCGTCTCGATCAGCTCGCGGAAGGGCACCGACATCGCCTCCTCGACGACGCAGGGCTTGTTCACATGGCCGCTGATCTGGAAAAGCTTGGTGCCCTCGTTCTTGGGGCGGCCGATCGCGGCGAACCAAGGTGCGCCGCGCCGCAGGATCGTCGGCGCGACGGCGATACTCTCGACGTTGTTGACCGTCGTCGGGTTGCCGTAGAGGCCCGCGCCCGCCGGGAACGGCGGTTTCAGGCGCGGCTGGCCCTTCTTGCCCTCGAGGCTCTCGAGCATCGCGGTTTCCTCGCCGCAGATGTACGCGCCCGCGCCACGGTGGACGACGATGTCGAAGTCATAGCCCGAACCGCAGGCGTTCTTGCCGATTAGTCCCGCCGCATAGGCCTCGCGGACGGCGGCGAACAGCGTCTCGGCCTCGCGCACATACTCGCCGCGGATGTAGATATAGGCCGCCGACGCGCGCATCGCGAAACCGGCGATCAGCGCCCCTTCGAGCAGTTTGTGCGGATCGTGACGGATGATCTCGCGGTCCTTGCAGCTGCCGGGCTCGGACTCGTCGGCGTTGATGACGAGATACGACGGCCGCGCCGGGTTCGGCGTCTTGGGCATGAACGACCATTTCATGCCGGTCGGGAACCCCGCCCCGCCGCGCCCGCGCAGCCCGCTCGCCTTGATGACGTCGATGATGCCGTCCTGCCCGAGCGCCATCAGCGTCGCGGTCTCGTCCCAGTCGCCGCGCTTGCGCGCGTGTTCGAGGGTCCACGGCTGGAAGCCGTAGAGGTTAGTGAAGATACGGTCCTTGTCGTCAAGCACCGGCGGTCTCCAGCAAGCTCGTCGGCCCGCCCTCGGGGCAACTCGCCTGCCGCCCGATCTGCGACCCCGGAGTGGGCGTCTCGCCATTGGCCAGCGCAGCGAGGACCGCTGTCATGCTGTCGTACGTCAAATCCTCGTAATTGTCGGCGTTGATCTGCACCATCGGCGCGTTGGCGCACGCGCCTAGGCATTCGACCTCGGCCAAAGTGAACAGCCCGTCGGCGGTGTTGCCGCCCTTGACCAACCCGAAGTCCTTGCACGCCTTCATCACGTCGTCGGAGCCGCGCAGCTGACACGGCGTCGTCCCGCAGACCTGCACGAGATAGCGCCCGACGGGCTTGAGATTATACATCGTATAGAAGGTCGCGACCTCGTAGGCGCGCATGTACGGCATGCCGATCTGCGCCGCGACATACTCGATCACTGGCACCGGCAGCCACGCCGACCCCGTCGCCGCGCCCATCTGCCCCTGCGCCAGCCACAGCAGCGGCATGATCGCCGACGCGGCGCGGCCCGAGGGGTAGAGGGCGACAATCCGCGCGGCCTCGGCAGCGTTCTCAGGCGTCCAAGCGAAATCGCTGAACGCGCGCGGCGGCTTCGCAGCGCGCGCTTCAAGCGTCGTGTTGTAGGTACCGGTGGTCATTCCGTCGGCGCCCCAACGCGCGAAGCCGCAAGTATAACTGCGAGTTGAACTGGCTTCACCGGTCGACCTCCCCGAACACGATGTCCAGCGACCCCAAGATCGCCGGCGCGTCGGCCAGCATGTGGCCCTTGCACAGGAAGTCCATCGCCTGAAGGTGGCTGAAGCCCGTCGCGCGGAAGTGGCAGCGATAGGGTTTGTTGGTGCCGTCGCTGACCAGATAGACACCGAACTCGCCCTTGGGGCTTTCGGTCGCGACATAGGCCTCGCCGGCGGGAACGTGGAAGCCCTCGGTGTAGAGCTTGAAGTGGTGGATCAGCGCCTCCATCGACTGCTTCATATCGGTGCGCGACGGCGGCGCGATCTTGCGGTCGATGGTCGCGACGCGGCCGCCGGGCATCTGCGCCACGCACTGGCGGATGATGCGCAGCGACTGGCGCATCTCCTCCATCCGCACCATGAAGCGGTCGTAGCTGTCGCCGTGGACGCCCGTGACGACGTCGAACTCCATTTTTTCATAGACTTCGTAGGGCTGGCTGCGGCGCAGGTCCCACGCCACATCGCTGGCGCGCAGGCACGGACCCGAGAAGCCCCACGCCACCGCGTCGGTCTTCGAAATCGCGCCGACGCCGACGTTGCGCTGCTTGAAGATGCGGTTGTCGATCAGCTGCTGCGTCTCGCCGAGGACTTTGGGGAACTTGACCGCCCACGCGTCGATGTCTTCGAGCAGTCCGGCAGGCAGGTCCTGATGCACCCCGCCGGGGCGGAAATACGCCGCGTGCATGCGCGCCCCCGAGACGCGCTCGTAGAACCCCATCAGATGCTCGCGCTCCTCGAACAGCCACAGCAGCGGGGTGATCGCGCCGACGTCGTTGGCGTGGCTGCAGACGTTCATGATGTGGTTGAGGACGCGCGTGATCTCGGCGAACAGCACGCGGATATACTGCGCGCGAATCGGCACGGCGATGTTCGCCAGCTTCTCGATGGCGAGCACGTACGAATGCTCCATGCACATCGGGCTGACGTAGTCGAGGCGGTCCATGTACGGCAGCGCCTGGAGGTACGTCTTGTATTCGCACAGCTTTTCGGTACCGCGGTGGAGCAGGCCGATATGCGGGTCGCAGCGCTCGATGACCTCGCCGTCCAATTCCATGACGAGGCGCAGCACGCCGTGCGCGGCGGGGTGCTGCGGGCCGAAGTTGATCAGATAGTTCTGGATGTCCTCGACCCCGGCCGCGGGGGTTCCGGCGGTCGCGGCGCGGACCTCGATGCTGACGTCGACCATCGGTTCAGGCCTTCTCGTCGCCGGGCAGGACATAGTCGGTGCCCTCCCACGGGGAGAGGAAATCGAAGCTGCGGAAGTCCTGCGCCAGCTTGACCGGCTCATAGACGACGCGCTTGTGCTCCTCGGAGTAGCGCAGCTCGACGTGGCCGGTCAGGGGGAAATCCTTGCGGAACGGGTGGCCGGTGAAGCCGTAGTCGGTGAGGATGCGGCGCAGGTCGGGGTGACCCTCGAACAGCACGCCGTAGAGATCGTAAACCTCGCGCTCCCACCAGTTGGCGACCTGCCACAGACCGGTCAGCGAGGCGACCGGGCGAACGTCGTCGGTCGCCAGTCTGACGCGGATACGGCGGTTTTTGGTCAGCGACAGGAATTGGTAGACGACCTCGAAGCGCTCGGGGCGATCGGGGTAGTCGACGCCCGCGATGTCGATCAGCTGCTCGAAGCTCAGTTCAGGGTCGTCGCGCAGGCCCTTAGCAACGGCCAGCAACGCATGGCGCGCGATGGTCAGCGTCAGTTCGCCGACGTGGGTCTCGGCGGACAGGAGCATTTCGCCGAACTTCGCGCGGCACAGGTCCGCAACGCCGTCGTCGGGCTTGGTATGCGGCCAGTGGGCGCTCATCGCTCGAATGTCCCGACGCGCCGGATCTTCCGCTGCAGCGCGAGAATCCCATACAGCAACGCCTCGGCGGTCGGCGGGCAGCCGGGGACATAGATGTCGACGGGCACGATACGGTCGCAGCCGCGCACGACGCTGTAGCTATAATGGTAATAGCCGCCGCCGTTGGCGCAGCTGCCCATCGAGATGACGTAGCGCGGCTCGGCCATCTGGTCGTAGACGCGGCGCATCGCGGGCGCCATCTTGTTGCACAGCGTCCCCGCGACGATCATCACATCGGACTGGCGGGGGCTGGCGCGCGGCGCGAAGCCGAAGCGCTCGACGTCGTAGCGCGCCATCGACGTGTGCATCATCTCGACCGCGCAGCAGGCGAGGCCGAAGGTCATCCACCACATCGAGCCGGTGCGCGCCCAGTGGAACAGGTCCTCGGTCGAGGTGACGAGAAAGCCCTTGTCATCCATCTCCTTCGAGATGTCGGTGAGGAAGCCGTCGCGCAGGCCCGCGGGCACCGTCAGCGCCGACGCCGGGCTGTCGCCGAGCACGCGCGCCTGCTGCTCTTCGGTGAGGAGGTCCTGCGTGTTCATTCCCAGTCCAGTGCGCCGATCTTCCACGCGTAAACGAGGCCCAGCGCGAGTTCGGCCAGAAATTCCATCATCGCCCACCACCCCGCAGCCTGAGTCCAGTGCAGGCTGACCGCCCAGGGGAACAGGAACGCCGCCTCGAGATCGAAGACGATGAACAGGATCGCGACGAGGTAGAAGCGCACGTCGAACTGCGCGCGGCTGTCGGAGAACGCCGGAAAGCCGCTCTCATACTCGCTGAGCTTGGCGACATCGGGCTTGGCGGTGCCGGTCAGCCCCGAGATCAGCACCGGCGCGCCGACGAAGATCAGCGAGAAGACGATGCCGACGCCGATGAACAGCAGCACGGGCAGATATTCGGCGGCTATTGTCGGTAACGGGGCGGGCACGAGCAAGCCTTTGCGTAGGCGTGGCGACAGGCGGCGCTTCTAGGCGCGGCGGCGCGGCGAAGCAAGGTTGGTGCAGCGCGGCATGGCGTCCCCGCGCCCACGACGGGGCTTGACAAATATCACCGTATCGGTTAGTTACGCTCCATGAGTGCGACGCCTTTGGATAGCGCTCAGCGGTGGTAAAGGGTGCGCTAACCCGTGACGCCGACGACGACGACGGCATGGGCGCGCAGGGAACTAGCGCGCCGTGAGGACAAGGTCGTACGGTGACAGCCTG
>JBBQVB010000125.1:0-6945 GCA_038211965.1 Sphingomonadales bacterium | reverse complement strand
GAGAGCGCGGTTGCGGAAGTGCTGCCCGCCGTCATCGACGCCAGCATCGGCGCGGCAGCGGCGTTCGCGGCGCTGGGCGCGCCGCTGCTGGCGTTGGAGGCGCGGCTGGCGGCGGTGCTCGACGACGCGCCCGACTGGCTCGACGGGGCCGGGCGCGCGCGCCTCGACGGCGCTGCGGCGGGGCTGCGGCTGCGGACGCAGCTGCTCGCCGCGTGGGGCACGCTGCTGGCGCGGCTCGGTGGTCCTGCCGACCCCGATTTCGTCGACTGGTTCGCGGTCGACCGCGTCGAGGGGCGCGAATACGATGTCGGCATCCACCGCCATTGGCTCGACCCGACGCGGCCGTTTGCGCGCGCCGTGCTCGAACCCGCGCACGGCGTGCTCGTCACCTCGGCGACGCTGCGCTCGCGGGCGGCGGGTGCCGAAGCCCAGGACCCTGATCGGAGCTGGCGCGATTCGGAGATGCGGACCGGCGCGACGCATCTCGCGCTGCCGCCGCAGCGCTTCGCGGTCGACAGTCCCTTCGACTATGCAGCGAACTCTGCGGTGCTGGTCGTCACCGATGTGCGGCGCGGCGACCTCAGCGGCCTCGCGGCGGCCTATCGGCGGCTGATCGAGGCGGCGGCCGGCGGCACGCTCGGGCTGTTCACAGCGATCGCGCGATTGAAGGCGGTGCACGCGCGTATCGCCGAGCCGCTGACGCGCGCCGGGCTGCCGCTCTATGCGCAGCACGTCGATCCCATCGACACCGGCACGCTGGTCGACATCTTCCGCGCCGATGCGCGTGCCTCGCTGCTCGGCACCGATGCCCTGCGCGACGGTGTCGACGTGCCCGGCGCGTCGCTGCGGCTGGTGGTGATGGAGGGCGTGCCGTGGCCGCGCCCGACGATCCTCCACGCGGCGCGGCGCGCGGCATTCGGCGGCGCGGCGTACGACGACCTGGTGACCACGGGACGGCTGGCGCAGGCGTTCGGGCGGCTGATTCGCCGTGCCGACGACCGGGGGATTTTCGTGCTGATCGGGCCGGCGGTGCCGTCGCGGCTGCTGTGCGCGTTCCCGGCGGGCACGCCGGTCAGCCGCGTGTCGCTCGAGGAGGCGGTGGTGCGGGTCGCGGCGCAGGGCGTCAGGACAACCACCGCCGCCATGGCACCGATCCGCTGAAACGCGCTTGCTTTCGTGCGCCGCCCCGCCAAGGTGCGCGCGGGGACGTGATCTGAGCGGGGACACCGCGACCGTGAAGACTTTGACCTTGCTGCGCCACGCCAAATCGTCGTGGGACGATACCGTCGAGCGCGACTTCGACCGCCCCGTCAACGGTCGCGGGCGGCGCGCGGCGGCGCGGATCGGGCGCTGGATCAAGGACGAGGGGCTGGCGTTCGACCACGTTGCCGCGTCGCCTGCGGTGCGCGTCCGCCAGACGCTCGAAGGCATCGAGGACGGCTATGGCACGCCGCTCAAGCCATTGTGGGATACGCGCATCTATCTGTCGTCGGCGGCGACGCTGTTGTTGCTCGTCCAGCAGTTCAGCGATGCGGTGGAGGACGCGCTGCTCGTCGGCCACAACCCCGGCTGCGAGGACCTGCTGATGATGCTCGTGCCTCCCGGCGGCGACTTGCGCGGTGAGGCCGAGATCAAATACCCGACCGCGACGCTGGCGCGCATCGAGCTCGACATCGACCGCTGGGCGGCGGCGGAGGAGAATCTCGGCCGGTTGGTGCAGTTCATTCGCCCCCGCGACCTCGATCCGACGCTGGGGCCGGACGATTGAGGATTGGAGGACCGCCATGTTGATGATCGCCGCCGCGGCCGCGCTCGCCGCCGCGACCCCGACCGCGCAGGCCTCCCCTGGCGTCGCTGTCCCGACCGAGCGCGTGCCGACCGACATCCGTCGCCTGACGATCCTCGTCCGCGATCTCGACAATTCGTTGAAGCTGTACCGCGATGTGCTCGGCCTCAAGGTCAATTACGATCAGCGGCTGACGGTCAGCGGCGTCGCGCTGCCGGCGGGCAAGCCGGGCAACAAGGTGCGACTGGTGTTGCTCAACGGCAACGACCCATTCGTCGGGTGGATCGGGCTGATGCAGTATTTCGATCCGCCGCTCGACTTGCCACCGCCGCCGGGGCGGCTGATCGCGGGCGGCCATGTGCTCGTCACCAACACCGACGACGCGGTCAAGCGGTGCGCGCTGGCGAAGGCGGTGCCGGGCGTGGTGTTCACCGCCGAGCCGCACGAGCAGGTCTATCCGGGTCGCGCCGGCGGGCCGCCGATCCGGGTGATCGGGTGCAATTTCTTCGACCCCGACGGGACGGCAATCGAACTGAACCAGATTCGGAAGTAGTTCTTCTTCTCCCTTCCTGCCCCGTGCGCGAAGGCGCACTGGGCAGGGGGGGCGCAGCTCAGCGCCGCCGCCGTGCCTCCCGCGCGGCCTCGACCTCGGCCTTGTGGCGCGCCTTGGCGTCGCGCTCCTCGGCCTTGCGCTCGCGCCGTCCGCGGTTGCGATCGGCCTCGGACTGGCTGGTGGTGAGCACGTCGACGGTCTTCGCCGCGACGCGCACCGGCAGCGTGACGATCGAGACCGCCGTCGACACACACCCCGCCAGCGGTATCAGCAGCAGCGCCGTCGCTAGACGGTGAAGCTCTCGCCGCATCCGCAGCTCCCCTTGGCATTGGGGTTCTCGAACACGAACGCCGCGGTGAAATCGTCCTCGCGCCAGTCCATGACGCTGCCGATCAGATACATCAGCGAGCCGCCGTCGACGAACAGCGTACCGCCGCCGGTCGGCACCGCCTCGTCGCCGGGCTTGGGGGCCGCGACGTACGACAGGTCATAGGCCAGCCCCGAGCAGCCGCGCTTCGGCGTCGTCAGCCGCACCCCCGCAGTGCCTTCAGGGGCCTTCGCCATCAGGTCGGCGATGCGCGCGGTGGCGTTGGGTGTCACGATGATCGGCGCAGGGCGTTCGCGGCGGGCACGCGGCGCGGTGGGGGCGGTCGCCACCTCCATCACAGCATCCCCAGTTCGAGCTTGGCCTCGTCGCTCATCTTGCCGGGGTCCCACGCGGGGTCCCAGACGAGGTTGACCTCGGCCGTCGCGATGCCGGGGACGCCCATGACGCGCATCTCGACCTCGCCGGGCATCGTCTCGGCGACGGGGCAGTGCGGGGTCGTCAGTGTCATCTGGACGACGGCATGGCCTTCGTCGATCTCGACGCCGTAGATGAGGCCCAGATCGTAGATGTTGACCGGGATCTCGGGGTCGAAAATGCTGCGCAGCGCCTCGATGACGCTGTCGTAGAGTTCGCCACCGGGGGCTTCGGTGGGCGCGGTGGCGGGGGGCGTGGCGAGGAAACCCTCGAGGTAGTCGGGCTGGCGCCCCGCGCCGGACGGCGCGTCAACGAAAGTCGCGCCGACCGGGGGGGCCTTCGCCACCGCCGGAGCTTCCGCCACTTCCTCGATGCTGAATGAACTCATCCGAATATCCTCGTCACGCGCTTCATCCCGTCGAGCAGCCGGTCGACGTCGCTCGCATCGTTATACACCGCAAAGCTGGCGCGCGCCGTCGCAGGCACCCCGAGCAGCCCCATCAGCGGCTGCGCGCAATGATGCCCGGCGCGGATCGCGACGCCGCCCTCGTCCAAGATAGTGCCGATGTCGTGCGGATGCACCCCGTCATAGACGAACGACACGATGCCTGCCGACTCGTCGGGGCCGAACAGGCGCACCGAGTTGATCCGGCGCAGGCCTTCGCGCGCGAGTGTCCCCAACATGCGCTCATGCGCGTCGATGGCGGGAAGGCCGACGCTCTGGACATAGTCGATCGCCGCCGCCAGCCCGATCGCGCCGACGATATGCGGCGTGCCCGCCTCGAAGCGCTGCGGCGGTGGGGCATAGGTCGAGCGTTCGAAGGTCACCGTCTCGATCATCGCGCCGCCGCCCTGCCACGGCGGCATCGCGTCGAGGATGTCCGCCCGCGCCCACAGCACGCCGATGCCCGTCGGCCCGTAGAGCTTGTGACCCGAGAAGGCGTAGAAGTCGCATCCCAGCGCCTGCACATCGACGGTCAGGCGCGGCGCGGCCTGGCAGCCGTCGACGAGCAGCTTCGCGCCGACCGCATGCGCGGCCTCGGCGAGCGTTGCGATGTCGGCGATGCTGCCCAGCACGTTCGAGACATGCGCGACAGCGACCAGTTTCGTGCGCGGGGTGAGCATGGCCACCAGCGCCGCCTCGTCGATGCGGTGATCGGGGGTCAGCGGCGCGACGTCGATCTCGATCCCCGTCCGGTCGCGCAGCAGCTGCCACGGCACGATGTTCGAATGATGCTCGAGCGCCGAGATCAGGACGCGGTCGCCCGGCTCGAGGCGCGCGCCCCACGACTGCGCGACGAGATTGATCGACTCGGTCGCGCCGCGCACGAAGACGATTTCGGACGGATCGCGCGCGTTGACGAAGGCCGCGACAGTGGCGCGCGCCGCCTCGAAGCGCTCGGTCATCGTCGCCGAGCGCGCATAGACGCCGCGGTGGACGGTGGCATAGTCGGGGCCATAGCCCTTGGCGATCGCATCGATGACGACCTGCGGCTTCTGCGCGGTCGCGGCGGAGTCGAGGTAGGCCCAGTCGTCGGCGAGGCCGGGGAAGTCGGCCTTCCTGCTCCCCGCCCTCTTCAGGGAGGGGCCGGGGGTGGGTGCGAGCGCAGCGAGCCCGTGGCTCATCGAGCCGCCTCCAGCCACGCCACCGCGTCTGCGGTCACCGCCTCACGCACGACCTCATCGCCGATCCGGTCGAGCGCATCGCCCAGGAATGCGCGCGTCAGCAGCGCCTTCGCCCCCGCCGGATCGACGCCGCGGCTTTGCAGGTAGAACAGCGCGTCGCGGTTCAACTCGCCGACGCTGGCGCCGTGCGCGCACTTGACGTCGTCGGCAAAGATTTCGAGTTCGGGCTTGGCGTTGGCGGTCGCGGTGCGGGCGAGCAGCAGCGCCTTGACCGATTGTTCGGCGTCGGTCTTCTGGGCATCGCGCGCCACCGCGACTCGCCCCGCGACGCTCGCGGTCGAGCGGTCGTCCGCGACCGAGCGCCAGACCTGGCGGCTGGTGCCGCCCGCGTGGGCATGCTCGACGAGGGTGAAGGCATCGTGGACCTGATCGCCGCGTGCCAGCACGACGCCATCGGCCTCGGCGAACGCGCCGTTGCCCTGCAATATAATCCGCGCCTCAACGCGGCTGGAATCCGCGCCGGTGACGAGCGCCGCGCTGGTGTAGCTCGCCGCCCCCGCAACCGTCGCCAACGTGAAATCGGTGTGCGCGCCACCCTCCTTCAACACGCGGATCGTCCGCATCAACCGCGCGCCTTCCGCCAACGCAACGGTGCAGGTGACGTTGCTCCAGCCCTTGCCGACGTGCGTCTCGATCACCTCGGCGTGCGCGTTCGGTGCAAGTTCGATGCGGCTCGACAGCTGCGACACGCCGCCGGTCGCGACGTGGACGATCTGGACGGGACCGACGGCGGTCGCGGTCGCGGTGTGGGTCAGCCAAAGGCCGGTGGTCGCTTCGCGCGCCGCGCGGTCGCCGAGCGGGTGGCCCGGCGCGCTGCGAACGGCGGTAACGGTCAGCCCCCGCCGGTCGCTCGCGGCCTCGACGAACGCGCCGTCGACGAACACCAGGCGTGGTCCGCCGAGGTCGAGCCACAGGTCCGACACGTCGGGCGCGGCGTCGTTCGCCGGCGTCGCGGCGAGCGCGTCGAGCCCCGACAGGTCGGCCCAGCGCCAGTCCTCGGTCTTGCGGGTGGGCAGGTTGGTCATGCCGCTATGTCCACATAGCCTTCGCGCTCGAGCGTCTGCGCCAGCTCCGGCCCGCCCGAGCGCACGATCCGCCCCGCCACCAGCACATGCACGAAATCGGGCACGACATAGTCGAGCAGCCGCTGGTAGTGCGTGATCAGCAGCGTCGCGCGGTCGGGCGCGCGCATCCGGTTGATGCCGTCGGCCACCACCCGCAGCGCGTCGATGTCGAGGCCGCTGTCGGTCTCGTCGAGCACCGCGACGCGCGGGCGCAGCACCGCCATCTGGACCATCTCGTTGCGCTTCTTCTCGCCGCCCGAGAAGCCGACGTTGACCGGCCGCTTGAGCATGTCCATCGACAGGCCGAGCGCTTCGGCCTCGATCTTGATCAGTTTCATGAACTCGGCCCCCGAGGCCTCCGCCTCGCCGCGCTGCTTGCGCTGGGCGTTCAAGGCGGTGCGCAGGAAGGTCAGGTTCGACACGCCGGGAATCTCGACCGGGTACTGCAGCCCGAGGAACAGCCCCGCCGCCGCGCGCTCGTGCGCCGCGAGCGCGAGCAGGTCGCGGCCTTCGAGCGTCACGCTGCCGCCCGTCACCTCGGACCCGGCGCGGCCGCCGAGGACATAGCTCAGCGTCGACTTGCCCGCGCCGTTCGGCCCCATGATCGCGTGCACCTGCCCCGCGCCGACGCGCAGCGTCAGCCCGTTGAGGATAGCCTTGCCGTCGACAGTGGCGTGGAGGTCGGTGATTTCAAGCATTTAGGGCGCAATCTGTTTTGATGTTCGTGTCGACAGGAAAGCGGTGGGTCGCCATCACTTCGCCCCCAGCTTGCGCGCGACGATCGCCGCATTCGCCCGCTCGCGAAGCGCGTCGTCGGCGACGCGCACCGAGCGTTCGGCGACGAGCGGCGCGGTCGTCGGGTCCATGCCGCCCGCCTGCTGCGCCGCGTCGACCCGCGCACGCACCGTCGCACGTTCGGCGGCGCACGCCTTGAGCGCGCGCTCGGCGAGCGCTGCGGGCTGGTCGGCAGTGGGGTCGAGCGCGGCGGCGGCCTTGTCGACGCACTTGGCATAGGCGGTCGAGGCGGCATCGGCGGCGGCTTGCGCGGGTGCCATCGCGGGCGGCGGCGACGCGCTGGTGCCGCAGGCCGCCAAGGCGAAGGCAAGACACGCGG
>JBBQVB010000124.1:0-7059 GCA_038211965.1 Sphingomonadales bacterium | reverse complement strand
CAGGCAGCACGAAACCCCCGCCGGCGATCCTATCGCCTCGGGAGCTTGACTTGGTCCGTCCGTCCTCGGGTCTCCCCTCCCCGGCGCTAATCTCGGGCAGGAACCTGAACAACGGATGCGGCAACACGAACGTCGGCATGGGCGGGACGCCGTCGGACGGGCGTCGGGGTACGCAAATACTGGTGCCGCACGGCCGCTTCCCAGGCTGTCACCGTACGACCTTGTCCTCACGGCGCGCTAGTTCCCTGCGCGCCCATGCCGTCGTCGTCGTCGGCGTCACGGGTTAGCGCACCCTTTACCACCGCTGAGCGCTATCCAAAGGCGTCGCACTCATGCAGTGTACCTAACCGATACGGTGATATTTGTCAAGCTCGGACTGGGCGCTTGCGAAGACGACAGTTCCGCCCTTGCCCCCGCGCCCGAATTTCCCGACACAGCCCGCGCATGACCGACGACACCCTCCGCGACGCCGCGCGCGTTTCCAAGGCCTGGCCGTTCGAGGAGGCGCGCAAGCTGATCGCGCGCTACCCCGACGGCTTCCCCGACACGGGCGTCGTTTTCGAGACCGGCTATGGCCCGTCGGGACTCCCCCATATCGGGACGTTCGGCGAGGTCGCGCGCACGACGATGGTGCGGCGCGCCTTCGAGCTGATGGTGCCGGGGGTGCGGACGCGGCTCATCGCCTTCTCCGACGACATGGACGGCTTCCGCAAGGTGCCGCCCGAGATGCCGCAGCAGGACATGCTGCGCGCCCATCTCGGTCAGCCGCTGACGCGCGTTCCCGACCCGTTCGGCACCCACGCGAGCTACGGCGCGCACAACAATGCGCGGCTGCGCGCGTTTCTCGACCGCTTCGGCTTCGACTATGAGTTCCTGTCGTCGACCGATTGCTACACTTCGGGCCGCTTCGATGAAACCTTGCGTGCGGTGCTGGCAAACTACGACGCGGTGATCGACGTCATCCTGCCGACGCTTGGCCCCGAGCGCCGCGCGACCTATTCGCCGTTCCTGCCGCTGCACCCGGTGACCGGCGAGGTGCTGCAGGTGCCGCTGACGGGGCGCGACACGGCGGCAGGCACGATCAGCTTCGCCGACCCCGCCACGGCTGAGACGCTGACCGTCCCCGTCACCGGCGGCCACGCCAAGCTGCAGTGGAAGGTCGACTGGGCGATGCGCTGGGTGGCACTCGGCGTCGACTACGAGATGGCGGGCAAGGACCTGATCGACTCGGTGACGCTGTCGGGCGCGGTGACGCGCGTGCTGGGGCACCGCCCGCCCGAGGGGTTCAACTACGAATTGTTCCTCGATGCCCAGGGCGCGAAGATCTCGAAGTCGAAGGGCAACGGCCTGACCATCGACGAATGGCTGACCTATGCCGCGCCGGATACGCTGGCGCTGTACATGTACCAGAACCCGCGCAAGGCGAAGCGGCTGCATTTCGACGTCATCCCCAAGGCGGTCGAGGAATATCACAGCTTTCTCGCGAGCTATGCCGGACAGCCGGTCGAGCAGCAGCTCGGCAACCCGGTGTTCCACGTCCATCACGGCGCGCCGCCGCCGGGCGATCTGCCGCTGAGCTTCGGGCTGCTGCTCAACCTGGTCACGGTCGCGGGGACCGACGACCCGGCGGTGCTGTGGGGCTTCGTCTCGCGCTATGTGCCGGGAACCAGTGCGGCGACCCATCCGGCGATCGACGCGCTCGTCCACTATGCGATCGCCTATGCGCGCGACTTCGTCCTGCCGGGCCTGGCGCGGCGCCCCCCCGACGCGCGCGAAGCCGCCGCGCTCGCCGATCTCGACGCGCGATTGGCGAGCCTCGGACCCGATGCCGGAGCCGAGGCGTTCCAGTTCGAGGTCTATGAAACCGGCAAGCGCCACGGCTTCGAGCCGCTGCGCGACTGGTTCAAGGCGCTGTACGAAACCCTACTCGGCACCAGTCAGGGGCCGCGCATGGGATCGTTCATTGCGCTCTACGGCCAGGGCGGCACGCGACGGCTGATCGCCGAAGCGCTGACCGCACACGATGATTTGGAGACCGAGTGATGTTTCGCGTTGTTACCCTTGCCCTGCTGCTGGCGACCGCCGCCCCCGCCTTCGCCGATGCCGCCGCGAGTTTTCGCGACGGCCGCTGGGCCGAAGCGATCCGCGAAGGCCGCGCCGAGGCGACGCCCGCCTCGCTGGTTCTCGCGGGCCGCGCGACGCTGACCGTCGCGGGCTATCAGCTCACCGACAAGACCGCCGCCAAGGCCGCCATCGACGCCGCGCAGCGCGATTTCGAGGCGGCGCTCGCCAAGGCCCCCGACAACAGCGAGGCGGCGATCCAGCGCGCCATCGCGCTCGGCTACCGCGCCAAGCTCGACCGCTCGCCCGGCGAGGCCAAGGCAACGCGCAGGGCGATGGAGGCGGTGCTGGCGAAGGACCCCGGCAACGCGCTCGCCAACGCGGCGCTCGGCGGCTGGCACGGCGGCGCGATCGCCACGCTCGGCGGCTTTCTCGCGGGCAGCGTGCTCGGTGCAAGCCGTTCGGCGAGCGAGAAATATTTCGCTGCCGCGATGGCGCGCGATCCGCGGAACATCATCCACCCCGTGACCTATGCCTTCACGCTGCTCGACCTCGACGCCGACAACGCCCCCAAGGCAGCGGCGCTGCTGCGCGGCGCCGTCGCGCTGCCGGTCCACGACGCCTACGACACCCAAAATCGCAAGGGCGCGGGCGCCGTACTCGCGCTGCTCGACAAGGGCGACAACAGCGGTGCGCGGACACTGGCGAAGAAAATCCAGCCGTTCGGGAACGTCGGTTAGGCGGCCTGGCCTTGTGCCGAAGCCGGACCCCATGCCGCATCCTGCAAAGGCTTGAGCCGCAAATCGTTTCGGACTAGCCTCGTTCCCGGGTCGCACCCTCGCTGTCGCGGAGACGCTGCATGGGCGCGTATTTGACGAAGCTCGACGCCATCGCGCCCGGCGCGCGGTGGCAGCAGGCGCGGGCGTGGCTGCTCGGTCCCCAGCCGCAGCCCTTCTTCGCCGAGTTGCGCGCCGAACGCCCCGTGTTGGTGCTGCCCGAGCTGACGCTGGCGACGACCTTTGCCGATTGCTCGCTGATCCTGCGGCGGCACCTGAGCTTCCAGGTCGACCTCTACAAGCCCAAGCAGGGCAGCTACTGGATGGCGCAGGACGAGACGGCCGTGCACGTCCGCGAAAAGGCGGTGATGCGCGCGCTGCTCGACCGCTCGGACCTGGCGGCGATGCGCGCCTTCATCGCGAGCACCGCCGCCGACCGGCTGGCGCTCGGCGGCGGCAAGGCCGACGTCTCGCACGGCGTCGCGCGCGCCGTCGCGATCAGCCTCGTGCAGGAGTGGTTCGGCTTCGACGGCAGCGACCGGCAATCGCTGTTCGAGTGGTCGTACTGGAACCAGCAGGACGCCTTCCACAACCAGCCCTTCGACCACCGCCCCGACGCTCAGGAGGTCATCGACAAGCGCACGCGCGCCGGGTTCATGATGGGGCTGTACCTCGCGCGCCTCGTCGCGACCAAGACGGTCGAGGTCAAACTCGGCGGCGGGGGCAACAAGCCTGTCGCGCGGCTGCTCAGGCTGGCGTTTTCGGGCGGGCTGTCGAGCGAGTTCGACATCAAGCGCGTCATCTACAACGTCGGCGGACTGCTGATCGGCGCGGTCGAGACGACCAACCACGCGGTGTGCAACGCGCTCGCCGAAATCTTCGCGCGCCCCGACGTGCTGGCGCGCGCGCGCGTCGCCGCCGCCGATCCGGTGCCCGAGAAGTTCGACGGCTTCGCTTTCGAGGCGCTGCGGCTCCGCCCCGCCTTCCCCTATTTCTTCCGCACCGCGCACCGCGACGTCGAGCTGAGCGCGGGCACGCCGCACGCGGTCACCGTGCCGCCCGGCGCGACGGTGCTCGCGGTGACGCACAGCGCGATGGCCGACGAGCATGTCTTCAAGGAGCCGGCGCGCTTCGACGAGACGCGCGCGATGGGCGACACCTTCACCTACGGGCAGGGCATTCACGAATGCCTCGGCAAGGCGATCGGGCAGGCGCTGGTCGCCGAAACGGTGCGGCAGGTGCTGCGCCTGAAAGACGTGGCCCCCGCCGGGCCGCCGGTATGGCAGGGGGGAGTACCCGAACAATGGCCGATCAAGTGGGCGGCGTGAAAGCCGCCGCGACGCTCGCGCTGGTGGTCACGATGTTCGGCTGCGCGCCGAAGACCGTCGTGAGCGGCGGGCCGCAGGGCTGGACGCCGCAGCAGCAGAGCGATTGGTACGGCGCGACGCAAGGGTCGCGGCTGATCCCGCAGGCGTGGGCGCAGGCACTCGCGGCACCGGGCGCGGGGGGCGAGAAGTTCTTCGACCCGGCGTATTTGGCGCGCTTCCGCCTGCTGGCGCGTGGGCCGGGGGAACTGCCCGTCGGCGTCGCCATCGACCGGCAGGACGACCGTGCGCTGACCGTCAGCAAGCTGCGCTGGGTCGCGGGCCAGCCCAACGACGCGCCGTGGCTCGGCTTCAATTGCAGCGCCTGCCACACCGGCGAGATCAGCTACAAGGGCAGCAATGTCCGCATCGACGGCGGTCCCGGGCTGACCGACTTCCAGGGTTTGGTCGACACGCTCGACACGGCGCTCGCCGAGACGCGCGCGCAGCCCGCCAAATGGGATGCATTCGCGCACGCGGTGCTGGGCGCGGGCGACACCCCAGCGGCGCGCGCGATGCTCGGCGACGCCGTCGACCGGCTGCGCGGCTGGAACGCGAGGATCGCCGCTGCCAACGCGCCGATGCTGACCCCCGGCTTCGCGCGCGTCGATGCCTTCGGGCATATCTTCAACAAGGTCGCGCTGCTCGCCGGACCCGATGCGCCCAAGCCCAATCCGTCCGACGCGCCGGTCAGCTATCCCTTCCTGTGGAACACCGCGCAGGCCGACCGCGTCCAGTGGAACGGCATCGCCGAGAACTTGAAGGCGACCGTCGCGGGCCACGCTTTCGATTACGGCGCGCTGGCGCGTAACACCGGCGAGGTGATCGGCGTCTACGGCGATGTCGCGGTAACCGCCGACGCGGGCCTGCACGGCTATAAATCGAGCGCGCGCGTCGGGTCGATCGCCGATCTCGAGCGCGTGCTGGCGCTGCTGCGCCCGCCGACGTGGCCCGCCACCCTCCTCGGCACCCCCGATGCCGGCAAGGTCGCGGCGGGCAAGGCGCTGTTCGGCCAGCATTGCGCGGCGTGCCACACGCCCCTCGCGCACGACGACATCAAGACGCCGTTCGTCAGCAAGATCAGCGTATTCAACGGTGACGATCCCCCCGGCACCGACCCGTGGATGGCGTGCAACGCCTTTACCTACGCCGGGCGCACCGGGGTGCTCGAAGGCTCGCCCGACACGCTCGTCGCGCTGCCGGGGTCGAACCCGGCGCGTTTCGGCGAGACCGCGCCGATGGCGCAGATGCTCAAGGCGATGGTCGTCGGCACGCTCGCCGGCCAGAAGGGCGAGATTATTCAGGCGGCGGCGAAGACGTGGCTCGGGGTCCCGCCACGCCCGCAGGTCGGTGCCGTCGCCGCCGCCCCGACGCGCGAGAACCGCCTCAAGCGCTGCATGACCGAGGCGAACCGCCTGCTCGGCTATCGCGCGCGGCCCCTGACGGGGATCTGGGCGACCGCGCCGTATCTCCACAACGGCTCGGTGCCGACCTTGTGGGATATCCTGCTGCCCCCCGACCAGCGCCCGGCGACGTTCAACCTCGGATCGCGCGAGTACGATCCCGTGAAGCTCGGCTACGTCACCACGCCGAGCGCGTCGAACAGCTTCCGCTTCGTCGCGCGCGACGCGAACGGCCCGGTGGCGGGCAATTCGAACGCCGGCCACGATTACGGCAATGCCGGGTTCTCCGACGCCGACCGCTGGGCGCTGGTCGAGTATATGAAGATGCTCTAAGCCCCCTCCCGCGTCGGGGAGGGGAAGCCACAAGCCCCGCGACGCGACGGTCGGATGCTCAGAACCCGATCGTCAGTGTCGCCTTGACGCCGTTGTCGCTCACCCGCTTGCCGAGAATGCCGGTGTAGCTCGCGCCGAGCGTCGCGTTGCGCCCGAGCCGGAAGTCGAGGCCCGCCTCGCCCGCAAAGGCATCCTTGTCGAGCGGCACGGCGCGGATCGCGGCGAAGCTGTTGGTCCCCGCCAGCGCCAGCAGCGCGGCGGGCGAGCGGTCGCCGCCGGTCCGCTGATACCCCGCCGAGCCGCGCAGTTCGACGCCGTTGCCGACGCTCGCGCGCCCACGCAAGCCGACCGTCGCAAAGGTCGCATCGAACTTCTGCTTGCCCGCGAAGACGCCTGCGAAGCCGCCGGTCTCGGCGAAGCCATTGGCGTCGAAGCCGACATAGGCGAAGCGCGCGAACGGCTCGATCGTCGCATTGGGCGTCGCGGCGAGGTCGAAGGCGATTTCGCCGAAGCCCTGGTACGACGTGCCCGAGGTGTGCGCGTCGAGCGTCTGGCCGAGCTGCGGCACGGTGATCGTCCGCGTCGTGCGCGACCGCACGCTGCTCGCGCCGCCACCCGCCGCGACGCTCAGCCCGCCCTCGAAGCGGTAGCCCGCATAGACCGCGCCGCCGGTCGTCTCGACCTTGGCATGCCCGAGGATCGCCGTGTCGACGTCGCTGTGGATGTAGTTGAACAGCGCGCCGAAGGTGAAGCCCTCGTACTGCGTATCGACGCCGACGAGCACGCCCTTGGCGTTGGTGTCGAGTTGCGCGCCGTTGCCGTCGAAGTCGCTCGACCCCCACGACCCGATGGCACGCCCCCAGAGCGTCGTCGCACGGCCTTCGACTTCCTGCGTCCCCGCCGCACCCTTGCCGCCGCCGGTGGCGGCGAGGCCGCCGCGCAGCCGGTCGAGTGCCGCCTCGCGGACGTGGCGCGTATCGGCGAGCGCGGTGCGGTCGACGGCGCTGTGGATCTCGCCGGTCAGCTGGTTGATCGAGCTGCCGAGGTTCGCGCCCTGCAGGAACAGGTTGTAATAGGCCTGCGGGTTGAACCCGGCGATCACCGCCGCGTCGAAGGCGGCGG
>JBBQVB010000123.1:0-7120 GCA_038211965.1 Sphingomonadales bacterium | reverse complement strand
CGATCACCCCCGCCGCCGTCCTGCCGATCAAGGCGATGGTCCGCTCGGTCGCGCTCGCCCCGCTGCGCGCGGCGATGACCGAGTGGCTCGACGCGCCCGGCAGCGACGTGCGCGCGCTGCTGTGCGCGGCGGCGGATGCGGGGGGTGTGGTCCGGGGGTAGGTGGATTTTCTGCTCACTCGCGGAATTCGCCAAGCAGCGATTGGGGGTGGTTAGTGGAGGTTCGCGGGCGGAACCGTCTCGATCATTTCGGCCAGCATCAAGTCGCCGCCACAGTTTCCGGTGACACACCACACATTCGAAACACCATTGATCGATACCGGCGGGCGATCTGCCACATCGGCTTCAGCCGCATTAGCAAGATACGAGGAAGCTCGCCCAAACGGCCGCTCTTGTCGGAGCGTGGTTGCCCACAAGTGAACTGCACAATTTTCGTCAGGCGCGGAGACCTGCGACACGTGCGTCGCGCTTCTAAACTCGCAAACGAACGTGAAGAGACGGGCTACCACGCCTCCGCCCCTACGGGTTCAGCTACTAGGGCGCAAGCGGACCCACCTACCGATAAGCGCCAAATACGCCGCCGTCGCGGCTACCTTGATCTTGGTGCGCTATTCTGCTTCCCACACTCAGGGCAAGCGCGGAGTCGTCCGATGTTTCGCACGGTCTGGGGAGCAGGATTGATGGTGGCCCTGTCCGCCACCGCCCCCACCCTGTCGGCCCCCCTCCCCATCATCGACGTCCACCTCCACGCCGACCACGCCGACAATCAGGGGCCGCCGCCGGTCACCATCTGCGCGCCCTACGACACCATGCCGATGCGCGATCCACGCTGGTCGGGCGAGCGGTACTTCGCCGAGACCTTCAAGAAGGCGACCTGCCGCCACCCGCTGATCTCCGCCCCCGACGACCGGGCGCTCAAGGCGCGGACGCTCGGCATGCTCGACCGCTACAACATCGTCGCGGTGACGAGCGGACCCCCGGCGCTGGTCGAGGACTGGCGCAAGGCCGCGCCCCGGCGAATCATTCCCGGCATCGATTTCGGCGCGTCCGACCTGCCCTCGCTCGAGAGCCTGCGCGCGCTGCACAAGGCGGGGCGGCTCAGCGTTCTCGGCGAGATCGGCAGCCAGTACGACGGCGTGTCTCCCGACGATCCCGTGCTCGAACCCTATTTCGCGCTTGCCGAGGAGCTCGACATTCCCGTTGCCATCCATATGGGGCCAGGACCGCCGGGGGCGGCGTATCTCGGCTCCAAGTTCAAGATGCGGCTGTCGGACCCGCTGCTGCTCGAGGAGGTGCTGATCCGCCACCCGCGCCTGCGCCTGTACGTCATGCACGCGGGATGGCCGCTGATCGACCGGATGATCGCGCTGCTCTATGCCCACCCGCAGGTCTACGTCGACACCGGCGTCATCGACTATACCCAGCCGCGCGCTGAATTCTGGGCCTATCTCAAGCGGCTGGTCGATGCCGGCTACGGCCAGCGGATCATGTTCGGTTCCGACCAGATGGTCTGGCCCGACGCGATTCCCGCCGCGCTGTCGGCCATCGAGACGGCGCCGTTCCTGACGCCGGGGCAAAAGCGCGATATCCTCTACAACAACGCAGCGCGCTTTCTCCGCCTCGGCGAACCGAAGACCGTGCCCGCCGTCAGGCCGAATTGAGACGCAAGCCGGGCGCTACTTCCCCGCTTTCGCCGCCGTCGCCTCGATCTCGACGAGGAACGCCGGGCCCGCGAGCGCCGCGACCTGAACCGTCGAGCGCGCGACGGTGTTGGGGTTCTCGGGCGTGCCGAAGAACTGCTTGAAGCCCTCGTTCATCCCTGAGAAGTCCATCTTGCCGTCGAGCTTAGGGTCGCCGGCGACGAACACCGTCAGCTTGATGACATCCGATAGCGCATAGCCATGACTGGCGAGCGCGGCCTTGATCTTGTTCAGCGTGCTGATCGTCTGTGTTTTCGTGTCACCATAATCGGCCATCGTCAGCGGCGGCGCCTTGGCAGGGTCGAGCGGGGCCGCGAGCTGGCCGCTGAGGTAGAGCATCTCGGCCCCGGCGGGGACGGTGACGCCCTGGAGGATCAGTGACGGCGGCGGGTTGCGGTGGCGGACGATCTCGGCTGCCCCGGCGGACGCGGCGAGGCCAAGCAGGGCGGCGGCAGTCAGGCACGGTCGGATCATCGCGGGTTCTCCTCTAGCGGATCAGAGATTTTTCCATCGGAACGAAATCCACAGCGATGCCGCCGAACTCAAAGCTCCGGCGCGCCGCCGCGACATAATCGTGTCGCGCGTAGAAGGGCACACCCGGCAGTGTCGCCATCAACGCCGCGCGGGTAAACCCTGCCTCGGCAGCGGCGGCTTCGCAGGCCGCGAGCAACGCCGCGCCGACCCCCCGCCGCGCCGCCCCGGGCGCGACGAAGAAGGCGCGGATGCGCGCCGCGTCGGTCGCGGGATCGAGCAAGGCCGAGTCGCGCGTCGCGAAGCGGTCGCCGCCGAACAGCGTCGCGCGGTGGCTCCACCCGCCGCAGCCGAGGATCGTTCCCGCCGCGTCGGTCGCGACGAGGTAACTGCCGTCGGCGATCAGTTCCGAATCGACACCGAAGACATGGGCGATCGCAGCCTCGGTCTGCGCGGCGTCGTAATAGCCCTGGCTCAGCGCGCGCGCCGACGCGGCAATCAGCGTCTCGAGCGCCGCCACCTCGCCGGCCCGCGCAGCGCGGATCGTCGGCGCTGCCGGAGCCGGTCCGAGGGCCTGGCGCGCGCTCGACATGATCATGGAAGTGCCCCCGACGTTCGGCTCGCCCCGCACTGGCACCGCCGGCCGCTTGCGGCGACGGCCCTCACCGCTGCTTCGCACTGATGGAACACGGGGGTTCCGGCTGCGTCAAGCAGCGCCGAAGGGGCGAAATTACGGGTCGAGGACGGCCGAAACCGATGCAGAAGCGGTATCCCGCACCTATATGGCGGCGACGCAGTGCAGCACAGGAACAGGCGATGCCCGGCACCACACGGACACAGACTGCCAAGGCGGGCTTCCGGCGGCTGATCGGCTATCTTGTCGTCGCCGGGGCGGCGATGGTCGCCGCGGCGCTCTACTACCTGTCGACCTACGGGCCGCTGACGACGACGCTGGTCATCGCCGTCGCGGGCGGGGTGTTCGTCTCGATCGTCCTCGGCGGCGGCTTGATGGCGATGGGATTCTACAGCTCGAACAGCGGCCACGACGAGGCGGTCGCGGATTTCACGCCGCCCGAAGCACGCTGAGCCGTCAGGTCGGGAAGACCTTGTGCCACGCGGTGATCGAGCGCGAGGCGAACAGGCCGGCGAGGTGGTACGGATCGGCGGCGGCATAGGCGACGGCGGCATCGCGGTCGTCGAAATCGGCGATCAGCAATGTCCCCATCGCGCGCCCGTCGTCCCTGAGCAGCGGCCCCGCCACCAGTAGCGCGTCGCCGAGCGCGGCGACATGCGGCAGGTGCGCGGCGCGCGTCGCGGCGCGCAAGTCCTGCGAGTCGGGTTTGTCGATGCAATGGATGGCGAAATAGGGCATCGGGGGACCTCTGCGGGGCGCGCCCGCGAGGGTCCCCCAACCACTGGTCTAGCGGCGCGCACGCGGGGGCGGAAGGGGGTTTGCGAGTGCGGACAACGGGATGGCGTGGCGGCCGCGAAGCCGGCATTGCGACGGTCGCGGGGCTGGCGCTGATCGGCGGCCTGGCGGTCGGCGGCAACTGGGTCGCGGCGCGGGTCGGCGGCGGCGTGCCGGGGCCGGTGCTCGGCATGGCGGCCTACCTGCTGCTGCTGGCGACGGGGCGCGCCGACTGGAGCCTGCGCGGCGCCGACCTGCTGACCGGGCTGATCGGCGCGATGATCGTACCCGCGCTGGTCGGGCTGGCGGCGTTCGGCGCGGTGCTTGCCCCGGTGTGGTGGCGCGTGGCCGTCGTGCTGGTGCTGAGCACGGGCCTGACCGCGCTGGCGGCGGCGGGGCTGTTCCGGTGGGCGGGCGGGCGCGGATGAGCGTGCTGGTGTCAGCGGCGGTTTGCCTGGGGGTCATACTTGCCTTCCTTTTGGCGCGGCGACTGACGGGCGCGCTCGGCAGCCCGACGCTGGCGAGCCCGGTGCTGGTCGCGGCGCTGGGCGTGGCGGGGCTGCTCTGGCTGGCCGACCTCCCGGTGGCGCACTTCGAAAGCCTCGCGCAGCCGCTGGTCATGCTGCTCGGTCCGGCCATCGTCGGGCTCGCCGCAGTGGTCCACCGCCAACGCGCGCTGATCGCCGCACAGCCGGGACCGCTGCTCGTCGCCGTCGTCGGCGGCACTTCGGTCGGCATCGCGAGCGCGGTCGGGCTGGCGCACGCCTGCGGCCTGGGGCCGCTGCTGACGGCGGGGCTGGCGACCAAGACGCTGTCGACGCCGTTTGCAGTCGCCGTCGCGACGCGGACCGGTGGAGCGGTACCGCTCGCCGCCGCGCTCGCGGTGCTGACCGGGGTGGTCGGTTCGGTGCTCGTGCCGCTGCTGCTGCGTGCGGCGCGCGTGCGCGGCAGCGCCGCCTCGGGGATCGCCATGGGGCAGGCGGCGCATCTCGTCGGCACCGACTGGCTGACGCGCCGCGATGCGCGTGCAGCGGCGTGGTCGTCGGTGACCATGGTGCTGGCCGGCGTGGTGGCGGTGCTGGCGCTACCGCTGCTGTGGCAATGGCTCGTGCGATGAACGCGCTGCTGCGCCCGGTGCGCGATATTCTGATGGCAGGGCTCGATCTGCTGCTGCCGCCGCGGTGTCCGGCGTGCCGCGCGATCGTGCGCGCCGACGGGCAGTTCTGCGCGGGCTGCTGGGCCGATCTGCGCTTTATCGGCGCGCCGCAGTGCAGTCGCTGCGGGACCCCCTTCGCGCATGACCTCGGCGACGGCGCGCAGTGCGGCGCGTGCTTGCTCAAGGCGCCGCGCTACACTGCCGCGCGCGCTGCGATGGCCTATGACGGCGCGGCACGGACAGTGCTGCTCGGCTTCAAGCACGGCGACCGCCAGCATCTCAGCCGCCTGATGGCCCCGCATCTGGCGCGCGTCGGGGCCGAGTGGCTGGGGGCGGACGCGCTGCTCGTGCCGGTGCCGCTGCACCGCTGGCGGCTGTGGTCGCGCGGCTTCAACCAGGCGGCGCTGCTGGCGCGCGCGGTGGCACGTCGGACCCGCACGCCGCTCGCGGTCGATGCACTGCTGCGCGTCCGCCGCACGGTGCTGAGTCGCGGCCTGGGCCGCCGCCAGCGCGCCCTGAACGTCCGCGCCGCCTTCCGCGTCCGCGACCGCGCCCTCGTCGCGGGCCGCCGCATCGTGCTGATCGACGACGTGCTGACCACCGGCGCGACCGCCGATGCGTGCGCCCGTGCGTTGCTACGCAGCGGTGCCGCATCGGTCCATGTCTTGACGTGGGCGCGCGTTGTGCGCGACGCTTGAGACCGGAGGCGGCCTGTGCCCAAAATCGATATCTACACGAAATTCTTCTGCCCCTATTGCACGCGCGCCAAGGCGTTGCTCAAGGCCAAGGGAGCGAGCTTCGAGGAACACGACATCAGCATGGGCGGCGCGGGCCGCGCCGAGATGCTGGCGCGCGCGCCCGGTGCCTCGACGGTGCCGCAGATCTTCATCGGCGCGCGGCACATCGGCGGCAGCGACGACCTTGCGCGGCTCGATGCGGCGGGCGAGCTGGACGCGCTGCTGACCGCGTGAGAAGTCTCCGTATCGGCCTGTTGCAGACGACGACGGGCATCGACCCCGCCGCCAACGCGCGCGACCTCGTGGCGGGCATCGCCGGCCTCGCGGACGACGGCGCGAAGCTGATCTTCACCCCCGAGATGAGCGGTTTGCTCGACCGCGACCGGGTGCGTGGGCGCGTGAACATCGTCGCGGAGGATGCGGACGCCGTGCTGGCGGCGGTGCGCGCCGCGGCGCGCGACCATGGCGTCTGGGTCCAGCTCGGCTCGCTGGCGCTGCTCCCCGACGTCGACGCCGCCCTGCCAGTCAACCGTTCGCTGCTCATCGACGCGCATGGCGAAATCGTCGCGCGCTACGACAAGATCCATTTGTTCGACGTCGATCTGCCCGGCGGCGAGCGCTACCGCGAATCGGCGGGCTATGCGCCGGGGACGCAAGCGACGGCGGCCGCCACGCCGTGGGGGCCGCTCGGGATGACGGTTTGCTACGATGTGCGCTTCGCCGCGCTCTATGCCGCGCTGGCGGGCGCCGGCGCGACGATCCTGTCGGTCCCCGCCGCCTTCACGCAGCCGACCGGCGCGGCGCACTGGCACGTCCTGCTGCGCGCCCGCGCCATCGAGACGGGCTGCTTCGTCGTCGCCGCCGCGCAGACCGGCATGCACGCCGACGGACGCGCCACCTACGGCCATTCGCTCGTCGTCGATCCGTGGGGCCAAATTCTGCTCGACATGGGCGAGGCGGCGGGCGGCGCGACAGTCGACGTCGACCTCGATGCGGTGGCGGAGACGCGCGCGCGCGTCCCCGGCCTCGCCAACGCGCGCGCCTTCGCGCCGCCGGTGCCCGCATGATCGTCTTCGACCTGCGGTGCGGGCGGGGCCATGTCTTCGAGGCGTGGTTCGGCTCGGGGTCCGACCATGACGCGCAAGCCGCGCGCGGGCTGATCGCCTGCCCGATCTGCGACGACACGCACGTGGTCAAGGCGGCGATGGCCCCTGCCGTCCCCGGCAAATCGAACCGCGCCCCACCGCCTGCCGCAGCCGAGGTAAAAGCCGCGCTGGCGACGCTCGCCAAGCTGCAAGCCCATGTCGAATCGACCAGCGAGTACGTCGGCGGCAATTTCGCCG
The DNA here is from genome assembly GCA_038211965.1 of Sphingomonadales bacterium. Taxonomy (GTDB): domain Bacteria; phylum Pseudomonadota; class Alphaproteobacteria; order Sphingomonadales; family Sphingomonadaceae; genus Glacieibacterium. The sequence continues at coordinate 306 of JBBQVB010000123.1, read as the reverse complement.
CCGAGGCGCGCGCCATCGACGCCGGCGACGCCGTGACGCGCCCGATCTACGGCGAAGCGACGCGCGCCGAAGCGGCGGGCCTCGCCGCCGACGGCATCGCTGCGTACCCCCTGCCCTTCCGCCCGCGCGCCAAGGCGGACGCCTGAACCTTCCACGGAGACCGCATGAAAACCCTTGCCGCCCTGCTGCTCGCCACCGCCGCACTGGCCCCCCTTCACGCGCAGGAGGCGCACGGTCCCGACAGCAAGGCCGAGCGCGCCGACAAGCCCGATGCCGCGATCCCGCCGCCGATCGTCGCGGTGACGC
>JBBQVB010000122.1:0-7137 GCA_038211965.1 Sphingomonadales bacterium | reverse complement strand
CGAGCGCCGCCGCCTGCGCCGCAATCGCCTCGCCGCGGGTCGGCGCATAGGTGATCAGCTTGGCGATCATCGGATCGTAGAAGCGGCTGATCTCACTGCCCTCGACGACGCCGGTATCGACGCGCACACCGTCTCCAGCGGGGGCGATGAGCCGCGTCAGTCGTCCCGTCGAGGGCAGGAAGCCGCGATACGGATCCTCGGCATAGACGCGCGTTTCGATGGCATGGCCAGCCAGGCGGACATCGGCCTGCGTAAACCCCAGCGGTTCGCCTGCCGCGACGCGGATCATGTCGCGCACGAGGTCGCGCCCGGTGATGCACTCGGTAACCGGGTGCTCGACCTGCAGGCGCGTGTTCATTTCGAGGAAGTAGAACGAGCGGTCGGCCCCGGCGATGAACTCGACCGTTCCGGCGCTGAAATAGCCGACGCCGCGTGCCAGCGCGACCGCTTGCTCGCCCATCGCGGCGCGCATTTCGGGAGTGACGAAGGGGGAGGGGGCTTCCTCGACGACCTTCTGGTGGCGGCGCTGGATCGAGCAATCGCGCTCGTTCAAATAGACGATGTTGCCGCTCTGGTCGCCGAGCAGCTGGATTTCGATGTGGCGCGGCTGTTCGACGAATTTCTCAATGAAGACGCGGTCGTCGCCGAAGCTCGCGAGGCCCTCGCGCCTGGTCGCCTCGAAGCCTTCGCGGACGTCGGCCTCGGACCAGGCCAGCCGCATGCCCTTGCCGCCGCCGCCTGCGCTCGCCTTCATCATCACCGGGTAGCCGATCTCCGACGCAATGCGGACGGCGTGGTCGGTGCCGTCGATCTCGCCGATGAAGCCGGGGACGACCGACACGCCCGCCGCCTTCGCCAGCTTCTTCGATTCGATCTTGTCGCCCATCGCGGCGATGGCGCTCGCAGGCGGGCCGATGAAGACGATGCCTGCCGCATCGCAGGCGGCGCGGAAGCTGGCGCGCTCGCTGAGGAAGCCGTAACCCGGGTGCACCGCCTGTGCGCCGGTGGCGTGGCACGCCGCGATGATCGCATCGGCGAGGAGGTAGCTCTCGGCAGCGGGCGGCGGGCCGAGGCGCACCGCCTCGTCGGCCATCTCGACGTGGAGCGCGCCCGCGTCGGCGTCCGAGTAGACCGCGACCGTCGCGATGCCCATTTCGCGGCAGGTGCGGATGACGCGGCAGGCGATTTCGCCGCGGTTGGCGATGAGGATCTTGCTGAACATCGGCGCTCCCTGTGCGCGAGCGTTCAAGCCTTCGCCGCCACCCGCGTCAAGCGGCGCGCATCACGCCGTCGGCAACCGCGTGCGCGATTTCGCTTGACAAAATGAACCGTACCGGGATATAGTTCGGTTAATCCATAACCCGAAAGGCCGCTCACATGATCCTCGATGCCCTGATCGGCCCCATCGCCGCACTGATCGACAAGCTGATCCCCGACCCCGCCGCGCGCGACCGTGCCAAGCTCGAACTGCTCAAGTTGCAGGGCGGACAGGACCTCGAGCTCGTCAGGGCGCAGCTGTCGGCGATCGTCGCCGAGGCGCAGTCGCCCGACCCGTGGACCAGCCGCGCGCGTCCGAGCTTCCTCTACGTCATGTACACCCTGCTGCTGTGGGCGATTCCGATGGGGCTGATCGCAGCCGTCCGCCCCGAAATGGCGGCCGCGATCGGCCACGGCATGACGGGCTATCTCGCCGCGATCCCCGAGCCACTCTACGCGCTCTTCGGCACCGGCTACCTCGGCTATACGGCGGCGCGCCAGTGGGGCAAGGCCAAGGGGACCGACAGGTAGGTCCCGGCGACGCGAACGCCGCCGGGATGCTCGCTCAGGCTGCGACGCTCCGACCCTGCCGCCGGCGCGCCACGACCCCGACCAGCGCCAGGCCCGCAATCATTTCGATCCACGTCGCGGGCTCGGGGACACCCGGTACCGCGGCGACCCCGGCGATCGACGCCTGGCTGTGGCTGACGATGATGTCGCCGTTGAGCAGGTTGGTGCCGAGCAGGAAGTTGGTAAATGCGACGTGCAGCGCGTTGGTCGCGATCCCCGCCGTGCTGACATTGTCGCCGCTAGGGATCTGTTCGTTGAGGACGATGCGCAGGCCGAGCAGGTTGAGCAGCTCGGTATTCGCCGCTGGATTGGCGAACAGGCTGCCGTCGATGACCAGCCCGCCGAGCGCCGTACCGCCGAGTGTCAGGCCGGTGAGGTTGGCGTTACCCGTGGCACTCGGCGTCCCGAAGCCTTCGACCGACGAGTCGGAGACGAGCGTGTCCGCGCCGATCGACAGCAGGCTGACGGGGCCGACGAACGGCAACGACGACGTCGCGACGAGGGCCAGCGCGAGGTTGTTGACCGTCGCGTTGGCGCTGCCGGTCGGATTGACCGGGAACGCCGAAGTGGCACTGGTCGTGATGATGCCCGTGCCGACGCCTTGGCCGAAGCTGAGCACGCCGGAGCCGCCGAGACCGAGGGTTTGATTGACCGCCAGGACCGTATTGGTGACGTTGTAAGCCGGCGCGGCGGTCGATCCGGACGGCGCGACGGGACCGATCCCGACGCCGATCGCGGGGGTGACCGCGAGGTTGACGGAAAGTCCATAGGCCGAGCTTGCGATGGTTACCGCGGCGGCGGGCACGGCGAGCAGGGCGGCGGTAGCAACAGCGGCGAGGGACGTTCGGACGAACGCAACTTTTGGAAACAACATCGGGCTAACTCCTGAAGCGACTAGCCCCCCGGGTTTGCCCGATGCATATTTTGTGCCAGATGAGAAAAGCGAAGCATTTCAACCGGGAGCGGGTTGCGGCACGTCGCCCCAATCTGGGTGGTGTAAAATCTCCCGACAGTTTGTGCGTTATAGGTTATAAACTAGGCGTAACAGAGGATTAATCCTTTCGGAAACCCAACGAATTGAACGGCCTATCGTTCGGTCAGGTCGCACTATGCAGTTTGGCCAGCTCGACATAGCCCGCCGCTGCGGCGCGGTTGCGGTCGATCTCGGCGACGGTCAGGCGGCGCATCGGGGCGGCGGGGCGGCCCGACCAGAGTTCCCCGCTCGGCACGCGCTTGCCCAGCGTCAGCAGCGACCCCGCCGCGAGCATGGCGTCGGTCTCGATGACGCAGCCGTCCATGACGATGCTGCCGAGCCCGACGAAGCTGTGATCCTCGAGCGTGCAGCCGTGAATCATCGCCATGTGGCCGATCAGGCAGTCGGTGCCGACGAAGGTGCCGTGGGTCTTGCGCGTCACGTGGACGACCGAACCGTCCTGGATGTTCGAGCGCGCGCCGACCTCGATGACCTGGACGTCGGCGCGCAGCACGCAATTGTACCAGATGCTCGCGCCGGCGCCGATGCGGACGTTGCCGACGATCTGCGCGCCGGGGGCGACGAACGCGTCGGGATCGACTTGCGGGAAGACGCCCTGAAACCCGTGGAGGCTCATCCGCGAGCCTTGGGCCGCGCGACGAAATAGGTGACGTGGCGGCGGACGCGGTGGCCGACGGGGACCGCCGGATGGTCGAAGTCGAGGCCTTCGGCGTAGGCCATACCGAGCCGTTCCATGACGCGCCGCGACGCCAGATTGTCGATCGCGGTGATCGCGGCGATGCGCGGCACGCTGGCATCGGCGAAACCGTGCGCCAGCGCCGCGCGTGCCGCTTCGGTGGCATAGCCGTGGCCCCAGTGATCGCGCCCGAAGCGCCAGCCGATTTCGAGATCGTCGGCAATCGGCGTGTCGGGGGCACCGGGCTTGAGGCCGCACAGCCCAAGCAGGACGCCGTCGCTGCGCCGCTCGATCGCCCAGAAGCAGAAGCCACGGTCGGCCTGCATGGCGATCTGGCGGTCGACCTGCGCATCGCTCTCGGCGCGAGTCATCGGGGCGACGAAGTAGCGCATCGTCTCGGCGTCGCCGTTGATCGCGGCGATCGCGTCGCGGTGGTCGTCGCGCCACGCCGCGAGTGTCAGGCGTTCGGTCTCGATCATTCGGGCGGCAGGGGCTTGTCGCGCGCGAAGACGATGGTCGGGCGCAGCGGGTGGCCGGGGGCGAGGCCGGGATGGTCGAAGTTCGAGGCTTCGTCGCGCGTCATGCCCAGCCGCGCCGCGAGCGCGATGGCGCGGTCGTTGCGCGCGTGCGTCGTGCCGACGACGCGGGGCAGCGCGTGTTCGTTGAACGCCAGCCACATTGCCGCCGCGCTCGCTTCGGTGGCATAGCCGTGGTTCCACCAGCGCGGCTGCAGGCGAACGCGCAGCTCGGCGGCACCGTCGAGGGGCACGCCGAGGAATACCGGCTGGATGCCGGCAAGGCCGATCCACGCATGGTCGGCGAGGCGTTCGACGGCCCACAGGCCGATGCCGTTGGCGCCGAGAAAAGCGTGCATCGCGTCGAGACGCCGGTCGCTCTGGTCGTCGAACAGCAGCTCGTGCGAGTCGGCCATGGCGCGCACGTCGCGGTGCAGCGCGCGGAACGGCGCGCGGTCGGCGTCGGTCCACTGGCGCAGCCGCAACCTTGCGGTCACCACGCGGCCTTGCGTGTCCCGGAGCGGCGGTTCGAGCGTCATGGGAACAACGGCGCCTGCGTCAGTCCGGCGGTCTCGGGCAGGCCGAACATCAGGTTGAAGTTCTGGATCGCCTGACCGCTCGACCCCTTCACGAGATTGTCGATCGCGGCGATGACCAGCGCGCGGCCCGGGATGCGGTCGGCGAAGACGTTGACGACGGCGTGGTTCGACCCGCGCACCATCCGTGTCGCGGGCGCGACGCCCTTGGGCAGCAGGTGAACGAAGGGCTCGCCCTCGTAGCGGACATGGAGCGCGGCGTGCAGGTCGGCGAGGGTCGCGCCGCCTGCCAGTTCGACCGCGATGGTCACCAACTCGCCGCGGTTGATCGGGACGAGGTGCGGCGTGAAGCTGATCTGCACGGCCGGCACGCCTGCGGCGCGCGCGATCTCCTGCTCGATCTCGGGCATATGGCGGTGCGCGCCGATGGCGTAGGGGTGCACCGCCTCGGCAATTTCGGCGAACAGGTTGGCCTCCTTGAGGCTGCGGCCCGCGCCCGAGACGCCCGACAGCGCATTGACCGACACCCGCGTGGGGTCGATCAGTCCGCCTTCGACGAGCGGCAGCAGCGCGAGCAGCACGGCCGTCGGATAGCAACCCGGGCAGGCGACGAGGCGCGCCGCAGGCAGTGCCGGACGCGCGAATTCGGTCAGCCCGTACACCGCCTCGGCAAGCAGGCCGGGGGCAGGGTGCGCGCCGCCATACCATTCGGCGTAGGTCGCTGCATCCTTGAGGCGGAAGTCCGCCGACAGGTCGATGATCCGCGGACCGTCGACGCTGCTCAGCAGCGCCGCCGACGCAGCATGGGGCAGGCAGCCGAAGACCGCATCGATGCCGCTCCAGTCGATCTCTTCGGCGCGCGTCAGGCGGGGAAGCGCGGGGTAGGGGGCGAAGTGCGGCCACACCTCGGCCATGCCCAGCCCCGCCTTGGCGTTTGCCGACAGCGCGGCGATCTCGATGTCCGGGTGGGCGAGCGCGAGGCGCACGAGGTCGGCACCGGTATAGCCGGATGCGCCGAGAACGGCGATGCGGAGCGGCCTGACCATCGCCGGCGGGGTTAAGGGAAGCAGGGCGGCGGGGTCAAGGCCCACGCGGCGACCGCCACGACGCCCGGCGGACGGCGCACGGTTGCGCTCCCGACGCCGACTTCTAAGGTGCGACACGTTATCTCATGGAGTTATGCCGATGGTCGTCCGTTCCGTGCTTGCCGTATCCGTGCTGCTCGCCGCCATTGCGCCTGCCGCCGCCGACACCGTCGTGATCCGTGCCGGGCGGTTGATCGTCGATGCCGCGCAGCCATCGCGCGGGGCCTCGTCGCTCGTCGTCACCGACGGGCGGATCGTCGCCATCGGCGCGGCCGACATGGCGGTGCCGGCGGGCGCGCGCGTCATCGACCTGTCGGGCAAGACGGTGCTGCCGGGGCTGATCGACGCGCACGTCCACCTGACGCAGGATTCGGGGCTGCCGTGGTATGCGACGCTGCGGCCCAAATTCTCCGAACCCTATGCGACCGCGACCGGGCTTAAGAACGCGCTGATCACCGCGCGCGCCGGGTTCACGACGGTGCGCGATGCGGGTGGGCCGGTGCTGGCGTCGCTGGCGGTCCGCGATGCCATCGCCGAAGGGTCGTTTCCCGGCCCGCGCGTGCTGGTGGCGGGAACCGCGTTCTCGATCTCGGGGGGCCACGCCGATGCCACCGTCGGGATGGCGCCTGAAATGGCGGAGGCGATCACCACAGCGGGGCTCGCCCCCGGCGTCTGCGACAGCCCGCAGGCGTGCGCCATCGCGGTCCGCAAGAATGCCGCGAAGGGCGTCGACGTCATCAAGTTCATGGCCACCGGCGGCGTCCTCGACGACGGCGCGATCGGCCTCGAGCAGCATTTCTCCGATGCCGAGATGAAGGCGATCGTCGATACCGCGCACGGCGTCGGCCTCAAGGCGATGGCGCATGCGCACGGCGCGCGCGGCATCGAGGCGGCGGTCAACGCCGGGGTCGATTCGATTGAACACGGCACCTTCCTCGACGACAAGGGCGCGAAGGCGATGAAGGCGCACGGCACGTGGCTGGTCCCGACGCTGATGGCCTACGAGGGGTTGAAGCTCCATATCGGCAAGGCCTTCTACACGCCGAACGTCGAGGCCAAGGCGCTCGAGACGTTGAAGATCGTCGGGCGCAACATCGGCGTTGCGCAGCGCAACGGGGTGCACATCGCGCTCGGTACCGACGCGGCGGTCTACCCGCATGGCCGCAACGCCGAAGAACTGGCGCTGATGGTCGCGGCGGGGATGACGCCGAAGGACGCGCTGGTCGCGGCGACCAGGGGCGGCGCGGCGCTGCTCGGGATCGCCGACCGGACCGGCACGCTCGAAATCGGCAAGTCGGCCGACCTGATCGCCATCGACGGTGACCCGCAGGTCGACCCCAAGGCCGTGCTGTCGGTCAGCTTTGTCATGGTCGCGGGCAAGTCCATTCCTATGGTCCCGCCGTATCGTTAACTATTCCTAACATAAAACTGTCGGAATTCTTTACAATTCCTTTACCATCTGACCGGTCCGTTTCGGCAAAGACGAAACAAACCAGTTCGTTAG
>JBBQVB010000121.1:0-7145 GCA_038211965.1 Sphingomonadales bacterium | reverse complement strand
GGCCCCCTCGAACGACGGCTATATCAGCATGGGCGGTGCGGATGAGGCAACCGCTTATGTCGAGGAGAACGGCGCCGCCTGGCGAATCACGCCAGGCGCCATCGAGTGGCTGGTGGAGCGCACCGCCGCTTTGAAGCCGCGTCCTGGCGGGAGCCGGACACGATGAACGGACCCTGCGCGCAAACGATCGTTTGTGCAGCACCCAAACCGGCGCAGCAACATGCGCCCGATCTGCCGGTACGCCTGCTCCTTACCGAACGGGGACGGGAAACCTGGCTTCTCTTCTGCCAGCGGGGTGGGCGTTACCCCGAGGATCTCACCGACATCTGACCTACACCAGTCAGTGACAATCCTTGCGGTGTCATTTCGCCCCTAGCCGGAACTGACCCCGAAGACACCGACGGAGGGTTCAGGCCGCTCCGTGCGCCGAGGCGATCATTCCAGCGCGCCAATGCTTAGCGTACGCCTGTGCACATATCGTGAGGTGACCCCTACTATCTGTACGTTCCAAGAAACAGGTCGCCAATCGCGCGAAGCCGAAATGCGTTCCACCATCGTTGAAATCGGTGCTCGGCCGCATCGTGGAGCATGTGGCAGCGCTGACACAGCGCGGCGAGGTTATGCGGCGAGTTGTTCGACGGGTCGTGGTCGAGGTGCGCGCAGGCAAGCACGACATAGGTCGTCCGGGCGTGGTCCAGGACGTGACCCGGCCGCTTACGCAATTGACGGCCGCGTCCGTCGCGCCACGTCGTCAGCTCGGCATCCCACCAGCGACCATCGCCGAGATGAACCGTGAGCCGCATATGCGGCCGACGGCAACGCTCACACCGCGCGCCTGCTCGTCTGAACCGGATCTCAGCTGAGAGCTGCGGCCAGTCGATCGGATAGTACCAGCGGTTTTCATGGCGGATCGGCATGACAGTTTATGAGTTATGTCAGCTCAGAACAAAAGCAGGAATTGGATCATAGGTGGCATCTACCGTTATGATCAATGCTTGAGTAGAAGATCATGGCGCAGTCACTACTTCGAATATGCCTCGAGCCCTATAGGTGACGGGCTGCATCCATTCGCTGATGCAGAATACGCACCACGGCAATACCATAGCTTGTCGGCCGAAAATAGATGACGTGCTGTTCGACGCTGCGCCGCCGGTAGCCAGGCCGAATATTGGCGCAGTTCTGCCCCTGCTCCGGCGCGTCGGCTAGGCTGACGCAGGCGGCCTCAAGCAAATCGGTGTAGTGCAGGGCCTGTGGCAATCCCCACTGCGTTACCGTATAGTCGAACACGCTATCAAGATCGCGCTGCGCTCTTGGACTAAGCCGGTATTCAGCCATGCTGAGCAGTTTTACGACGCCTGAAGTCAGCGAAGTTGAACCGCTCCGGCTCGCCGCTCTGCTCGCCCTCTATGAGGGCCTGACAGATCGTCTCGACCTCGAAGCTACGTTCCTGCTCACGCCGAATAAGATCACGGATTGCCTCACTGTCATTGGTGTAGCTGCCGGCATCGATTTGCGCAGCAATCCACGCATCCTGCTGTTCGGTAAGGGTGATCGTTTTACGCACGGTTGCCATCTAAACCTCCATGCAAATCTGCCGAGACAATAGTCATACTATCGATGCAGTTTAACGCTTTTATCGCGAGAGGGAAAGATTTATGCGCCGAGCGCGCCGCATCGCCGCCCGATAAACGTGAAGGCGATTGAGCAGCCGGCTGGAGCGGAATAGCCAGCAACGTCAACTGTCTCAGGATGATCGTCTGGCACGGATCCGCTCCAGGGCGGCATGGAGTAAGCCACCAATTTCCGCCTCGGTAAGATCGTCATATGTTTCGATGAGAGCGATGCCGGCACGTTCGAGCGCAACCCGTTTCACCTCGTCACGTGCTTCGGCGTTGCCTTGAAAATGCCCTTTACCTTGATGCTCGATCGCGACCAGCGGCCACCATCGCTGGTCACAGATCAACAGGTCGACGCGTTTGCTGTTGATCGACCGAAACGCATTATCGGCGTCGCGGTCGTCCTCGACCGTCCCGATGATCTCGCCAAGATTGACCTGCGGGCACAGTTTTAGCGCCTGGTGCCTGACCACACCGAGGGCAGCTTTGAACACGCGCTGTTCGCCCTGGTTAAGGAGCGGCCTGCGCTGCAACTGTGCCGCCTCGATAAAGCGAAGCTGGTTGTCGGTCTCGGTGACATCGTTGTCCGCCCAGCGCTGCTTGTTCCGCTCACGTTGCCACTCGGCCGCTTGTTGCGATGCCTGCAATGCGTTCAATCGCGCTCGATAGACCGCGAGCTCGGCCGACACCTGCCGCGTACGGCGCAATTCCCATGCGCCCCAGCCGATGCCGAACGCCGCAAGTCCGACAAGGCCGGGCAGCGCCAAGCGGTCGATCGGGCGCGGGGCGGCAGTAGCCGATGGCGGAATGCTGCCACCTGCTGGGCTGCCCGGAGCGGACCCGCTCTTCGCGTGATGGTGCCGATGATGGGTGGGCTGCGCCGTGGTCGACGTACTCGTCACAGCAAAGACGAGAAGCGCGAAAGCCCACCTCACAGCCCGAAGTCGGCCTGCAGGTCGGGTTCGCGGCTAACGGCCCGGCTGATCTCGCGGTCGGCTTCGCGGGCAGGCTCCCGGGCAAGGCTTCGGTCGAGGTAACGCTCGGGATCCTTCCGCTGGGTTACGTCCGCCGTCGACGGCCCGGTGTCACGCCCCGCCGGTTGCGGCATCGCCTGTACCAGTGCCACGATCCGGCTGATCGTCTCGAGTGCCGAGGATTTGCCCCCGGAGTTGCGCGTCACCGCGCGCTCGACTGCGGCAGCCCGGTCGACCACCAGCGTCGCCCGGTCGACGATCCGGGTCAGTGCGACGAGGAACGTCTTCGCCGACGCGAGTTGGCGCTCGCTGCTGCGCATGACGACGATGCCGTGTTCGGCGGTCACCCCCTGCGCGGTATGCGCGTTGATCGCATAGGCGAGGTCGAGATGCTCGAGCATCTTGTCGCCGCGCGCAAGGGTCGCCGTCGTGCCGTCGCGACTTGCCACGGTCAGCCCCTGCGCCCCCGCCGCCGTCACCCGGGCGATATCGGCGTTGAGCAGCCCCCTGCCCTTGTCGCTGCCGGTCCAGCGGATGCGGTCGCCGGCGTAGACGTCGACGCGTTTGACCGCATTGACCGCAACCGCGTCGTCCTTGAGATTACGCGGCAGCTTGTCAGGACGGAACGTCGCCTCACGTCCGGACGCAAGACGGAGCGTCACCCGGTCGCCCTCCGACCCGGTCACCGTCCCCCGGTCGCCGCGCGCGAACCCCTGGGTTGGCAGATCGGTGCCGAACTCGACCACGCGGCCCGCGGCATAGACCCCGACATGACGCGCGGCCTCGCGGGTGACCGTCACCCGGTCGAGGACCTCGAGGGTCAGCGGTTGCCCGGTCAGCAGCCCCTGCGCCTTGAGCCCGGCCTGGACGTGGAGGTTGGCCTCGCTGCGCAGGGCTCGCCCCGACGAGAGCAGCAGCGTCGCGTCGCGCTCGGCTGCCGGCAGCTTGAGCCACAGCTCGGCGGCGGCGCGTGCGGCGTCGGCCGGCGGCACCTCGACCGTCACCGGCTTGAGCGCGGCGAACGCCTCGGCGATGTCGCCCGTATCGAGCGCGGCGACCACCGCCTTCATCAGCGGCGACGCCGCACGCAGGTTGTCGGGCAGCGTCGCGGTCGCGGTCCCGCGGCGCTGGAGCAGCTCGAACGGCTTGCCGGCATCCACCGCGCCGAGCTGCCTGGTGTCGCCGACCCACGCCATGCGCCCGACCTCGAGCATGTTGGCGAGCCGCAGCAGGGCAAGCCCTGGTCGTTGCCGAGCATCGACGCCTCGTCGACGAGGATCACGCTGCCGCGCCACTCGGCCCGCGCTTGGGCAAGGTGCGCAGGCGGAACCTTGTCCTCGAGGAGTGTGCGATGCTGCCCGATGAACCGGGCGACCGTCATCGTCTCGATGCCGGTCTTGGCGCCGAGGTCGCGCGCGACCTTGTTGGCGATCGCCAGTCCGACGACCTTGCGCCCTTCTGCCCGCGCCACCGCCGCCACCGGGGCCAGCACCGCCGACTTGCCGGCGCCCGCCACCCCCTGGACCGCGACCACACGGTCGCGGCTCGCCAACACCAGTCCGGCCGCCGCCTCCTGGCGCGGGCTCAGCCGCCGCAGCCCGGCGTCGCGTGCCGCGCTCTGAGCCCGGACCGCGGAATCGTTGCCGGCAATCGGCGATGCGATGCCGTCGCCGGCGGTTTTTTCGGCCAGGATCGCCCGCTCGGTGGTCAACGCGCCTTCGGTCGTCAGCAGGGTTCCGGCACTTGCCGCGTGGACCAGGCCGCGCGCCGTCAGCTCCCCAATACGCGCCTCGACGTCCCTCGCCTGTACCGGGCCGCCGTAGCCGAGTGCCGTTCGCAACAGGTCGAGCCGGTCGAACGCCGCCTCGCGCTGGCCGAGATCGCGCAACCCCGACGCAACCGCCTGCGCAGCGGCAAACGCCGCCGGGGTCAGCCGTCCAGGACGCTCGGGAACCAGCGGGTCGAACTCGTGCGGAACCAGCCCCAGCGCATCGACGAGGACGCGACCTTGCTCCGCGATCCCGCGGACGCCGGCGAGCAGCCGCGACCATACCGTCTCGCGCGCGTGCGACCGCGCCTGTGCGGCAGCGATCAGCCCGGCCGGGGCGAACCCGACGCGGTCGGAAACCGCCTTGCAGTCGGCCAGCGCGGTTGCCCACCGAGCGCGGCGTCGATCTCGCGGGCCCGGCTCGAGAACGCGAGGATGATGTCGCGCCCGACCCCCTTGATCTCGAACTGGCCGTCGACCGGGTTATGCCCGGGAACCGTCTCGTAGCCGAGCGCCTCGACCCGGGCCCGGAGATCGGCGTTGTGGACCGCACCGATGACGTGCTGGCGCTCGAACAGCGGATCGTTGTGCAGCGCCCGCCACTTGCCGCTGGCGTCGCGGGTGGCGTTGGCGATGACCGCATGGACATGTGCCTGCGGTTCACCGAGCCGGTTGACGTCGTGCTGGAACAGCGCGGCGACAAGGGTGCCGGTCGGGGGTGCGGATCTGCGCCCGTCCGTCCCACACCCGCGCCTGGGCGAGGTTGGTCTCGATCCACCCCACTGTCGCCACCGCGGACTCACGCAGCGCGACGGCGAGCCGCGCATCGCCGCCGACGTGAGCCAGCAGCGACACGCTCTTCGGGGTCGAGAACGTCAGGTCCACCCCCGGGCGGTGTTCGCCGCGCACCGCGCCGATCGTCGCACCGCCGGGCAGTTGGCCGGAAAGCACACGCTCGAATACATCCGCCGCAACCGGCCCCGACAGGCCCAGCGCCTCGGCCCCCTGCCCCGTCCACAGGCTCGCATCGGTCGCCTGGTCCTGCGTGTAGTAATTATCCTTGGCGTAGTAACTCGCCGCCGCCCCGGCCGACCCGACGGCGGCAAGCGAGATCACCGGTGCGACCGTCGTTTGGTCGGGACCGGAGCAGCCGTGACCGGCACCGGAGGTAGTTTGCAGATATCGGTCCCGTAACGGTACTTCGCCAGGACGTGAAACGCCGCGTCGCTGTCGAGCATCGCGTTGGCGAGGCTGGCTGCAACCCCATCGGTCGTGTTTCTGGCAATGGCGGTTTCGGCCACAGCTCCGACAACGATCAGTACGGCGATCATGAGAGCAACGAGCCAGACTGGAACCATCCAGTCCTCGCCCAGGACCAGGTTGTAGACCTTCGCCGGCCTCTTTCGCACCGTCGTCTCGACCTCGCGGATGCTGGTGTCGATCGCGGCCAGGCTGGGCGGGTTGACCATCGTCGTCCGGGCCGTGTCGATCGCTACGATGACCGGTGCCAGTTCGGTTTTGAGCCGCGCCGCGATCGTCGCCTCGCCGCGCGTCAGCTCGACGACATGCGCGGTGTCGGCGATCGCCGCCTTCTTCTGCACCGCCGCGTCGCGCCACGCCGCCTCGGTCAGCATCCGACCCATCTCGCCGGTCAGACCGTCGAGGTTGATGGCCAGACGGTCGACCCGGGCGAGAAGCTCCGGAACCGTCTCGGGCGCAATCGCACCGACATCGGTGAACGGCACCCGGCCTTCGGCCTCGGCCGCCAACGCCGCCTTGGCCATCTGCTGGAGCCAGCGGTTACGCGTCGTCCCTTGCCGCGCCACCAGTTCGTCGATGACCTTGAGCATGGCAGGCTCGAATGGCACGTTGGTCTGCCGCATCGGCTCGGACATCAGTCGCAACCCGACCGACTACGTTCGGCATCCTGTCGACCTGGGTACCCCGTGTGTCCGCGCATCCGCTGATTTCCTGACCGCAAACCGCCAGCGATCGTACGCAACGATACGCCTGACCAAGGTGGCGTCAAGATTAGCGCCTACAGGCTAAGTCATTGATGTAGGCCTAGTGCAGGCTGCGCCGCACTCGAATTTAGGCGTGTGGTACTTCTGACTCCAGCTTTGTGCGGACCTCCAGGACTCGATGTAGGGTCCTATATCATTGTTATGGTTGCTAAATTTTGCCCCGGTTCGAAGGCTACCCGTAGCGTGGTGTGTGCCTCTCAACTTCCATCGCCTTGGGCTAATCCCTGCTCGGGATCGTGACCGGGCGATCTTGCGATTTGTCCCGATGGCGTCACCGGCGGCGTCATCGCTTGATGACGATTTTCTGGATCACGTCAGCTTCAGCGCATTGTTCCAGTGCGAGCGCTCATGGGGTCGGACTTGACTGGGCGTCTGCCGTCAGAAGCGCGCTACCGTTAATCCGTGTCCAAATAATCTACCGCCGAAATGGGCATGCTTTGCATCGCGACGGCAGTTCGTTACGCTCGACGTACAACTCACGAGGGTAAGATCGATGGCGAAAACGGAAACCCAGGCAACGGCGAAGGCGGGCGCTGCGGCACCGGCAAAAGCTCCGGCGAAAACCAAGGCGGCAACGCCCCGTAAAGCAACCGGCGGCCTGACCACGCCGATGCAGCCGTCGGCCGAGCTCGCCGCGATCGTCGGTGCGAAGCCGCTCGCGCGGAGCGAGATCGTCAAGGCGATGTGGGTCTACATCAAGGCGCACAACCTTCAGGACGCGACCGACAAGCGGACGATCAACGCCGACAAGGCGCTGGCCAAG
>JBBQVB010000120.1:0-7479 GCA_038211965.1 Sphingomonadales bacterium | reverse complement strand
ACGGTGTGGAAGCGCGCGATGTACGAAGTCGTGTCGTCGACCGCGCCGTTGTACGCGGTCGCGTTGGGGCCGCGGTCGGGCGTCGCGAGGAAGGTGTTGCCACCGGTGTACGCCAACCCCGAGCCGAGGCCGCCGAGGATGTTCGCGGCGAGACCGTTCTCGAGCGTGCCCGTCAGCCCCGAAAGGTCGCTCGTCCCGCCCAGCACGCCCTTGGCGAGCAGGGTAATCGCGGCATTTGCCGGCGCGGTGCACAAAGCGGCGAGAGAGAGGCTGAGTAGCAAAGCGCGGCGCATGGATATTCCCCGATCGATACGGTTTCGATTGGCGGCGTCTAGGGTGCGAATATGACAGTTGCGTGTTGGACTTTCGATTTATTAACCACCCCGTGTTCGTTGCTCAAGCCGTCGGCAGCACGAAATCCCTGTAGCGCGCGCGCAGTTCGGTCTTGAGCAGCTTGCCCGTCGCGGTATGCGGCAAGTCGTCGACGACCAGCACCTCGTCGGGGGTCCACCATTTGGCGATGCGCGGGGCGAGATACTCGAGCACCCCGGCCTTGGTCACCGTCGCGCCGGGCTTGGCGCGCACGAGGAGCAGCGGGCGCTCGTCCCATTTGGGATGCGCGATGCCGATCACCGCGGCCTCCGCGACCCCGGGCGCGCCGACTGCAGCGTTTTCGAGGTCGATCGAACTGATCCACTCGCCGCCCGACTTGATGACGTCCTTCGAGCGGTCGACGATCTGCATGTAGCCGAAGCTATCGATGGTCGCGACGTCGCCGGTGTCGAACCAGCCGCCGTCGTCGAGTATGTCGCCGCCGTCGCCCCGGAAGTACCGCCCGACGATCCATGGTCCCTTGACCAGCAGCCGCCCGAAAGTCTTGCCGTCGCGGGCGAGTTCGATGCCGTCGTCGCCGACGATCTTCATCTCGACGCCGAATACGGCCCTGCCCTGCTTGACCTGCGCGTCGAGGCGAGCATCCTCAGGCAAACCGATGAGATTGCTGCACAACGTCCCGACTGTCCCGATCGGCGACATCTCGGTCATGCCCCACAGGTGACTGACGGTGACATTGTGGTCGCGCTGGAAAGTCTCGACCATGACGCGCGGCACCGCCGACCCGCCGATCGCGACGCGTGCGAGGTCGCCCAGCCCCTCGCCGGTGCGCTCGAGGTGCTGGAGCACCGACAGCCACACCGTCGGCACCGCGAGCGCCAGCGTCACCCCTTCGTCGACGATGAGCTTGTGGAGCGTCGGCGCATCGAAGTTTGGCCCGTTGAGGACGAGCTTCGCCCCGACGGCGGCGGCGACGTAGGGGATTGCCCAGGCGTTGGCGTGGAACATCGGCGCGATGGGCAGCACGGCGGTGCGCTGCGACACGCCGAAGACGTCGTTCATGCACGCCGCCATCGCGTGCAGGACGTTCGAGCGGTGGCTGTAGAGCACGCCCTTGGGATTGCCCGTGGTACCGCTCGTGTAGCACAGGCCGGCGGGCGCATTCTCGTCGAGGACGACCCAATCGAACGCGCCGTCCTGTTGCGCGAGCAGGTCCTCGTAGGCGATCAGCGGCAGCGTCGAGGCAGGCAGATGCGCAGCGTCGGTCAGCACGACAAAATGCTCGATACTGTTCAGTCGGGGTGCGATATCCTCGACTTGCCTGAGAAAGCTCAGGTCGAAGAACAGCACGCGGTCGGCGGCGTGATTGGCGATGTAGACGATCTGGTCGGCGAACAAGCGCGGGTTGATCGTGTGCGCGACGCCGCCCATTCCCGAGATGCCGTACCAGCATTCGACGTGGCGGTGGGTGTTCCATGCCAACGTCGCGACGCGGTCGCCAGGCGCGATGCCGAGCCCGGTCAGCGCCTGTGCGACACGGCGCGCGCGGTCGCGGACGGTGGCCCAGTTCGAGCGGTGGACGCCGCCCTCGACGCTGAGGCTGACGACTTCGCGCGCCGGGTGGTTGACGGCGGCGTGGTCGATCAGCCGCCAGACCAGCAGCGGCCAATCCTGCATCGCGCCCAATTCCGACATGCGTCCTCCCCGATGATCGAGGCGACGCTAGCCGATTGCGTGGAGCACGTCAGCGGGATTGCGCGGACCGTTGTCGTTGGCGGGTTGCCGGTCCTCGAGCGGCAGGGCGACCGACGCCAGTGGCACGGCTCCGAGGGCGGTGAGTTCGACGATGTCCATGAGAAGGGTCCCCACCCGGTGCTGAAAGCGCGTTTCCTATAGCCGAGTCGGGCCTGTCTGTCGCGTGAATGGTGCGCGCGATCTCGGGGCTTGACTTGTAGGAACATATCAAGAACATTACGGCTTCGAGTCGGAACTGGGAGAGCGGAAATGTTCGAGGTGATGGTGGCGAGCATGATCAGCGCGGGCGTGTTGTCGGGCCTGCTGGCGCTGATCGGAATGTTGGTATGGGAACGGCTCGAGACGATCGCGGCGGTGCTGCGCGACGGTGCGCCGGTCAGGGGATGGGATGCGGATCAACTGCGGCTGCCGCTGCGCTTCGCCGCGTGATGCGGGCATAGCCGCGAATCGCCAGCGGGATCGATGCCGCATAGGCCAGGCTGAGCAGCGACAGCGTCATCCACGGGGCGGAAAACAGCGCCCCCGCGAACAGCCCGGCACCGAGCAGCGCGACGAGCCGCCAGCTGGCGCGCAGGCGGATCGCGCCCCAGGCGTAGGTCGGCAGGCTCGACGCCATCATCGCGGCGGTTCCGGCGATGACGGCGGCACTGACGGCAAAGCGCAGGCGCGGATCGGCGAGCCATTCGGGGCCGATCCAGAACGATACGAACAACGGGCTGAGCGCCAGCCCGGCACCGACAGGCGCGGGGATGCCGGTCAGGAACCCGGCGCGCTTGTGGGGCTGATCGTCGACATCGAGGCGGGCATTGAAGCGGGCCAGCCGCAACGCGCACGCGACCGCATGGCCGAGTGCGAAGACCCAGCCGATGCCAGGCAGATAGACCAGCGACCAGAGGTAGAGGATGAGTGCCGGAGCAACCCCGAAGGCCGTCAGGTCGGATAGCGAATCGAGTTCGGCGCCGAAGCGGCTGGTACCCTTGAGCAGCCGCGCGATCCGCCCGTCGATACCGTCGAGGACGCCCGCGACGATGACCGCGCCGACGGCCTTTTCCCATTCGCCCGAAATCGCGAACCTGACGCCGGTCAGCCCGAAGCACAGCGCCAGTACGGTGACGACACCGGGGATCAGCGCGCGGATCGGCAGCGTGCGGCGAAAGCGGCGCGGTTCGCCGCCATCGGTCGCCCAGTCGTCGCTGCCGCTGTCGCTCACTGCCGCAGCGCGGGCAGCAGCGCCGGGGCAGCGACGCGCGCCAGCACGGTCTCCCCGGCGATGGCCCGCTGGCCGACCGCGACGGTGCAACCATAGCCCTCGGGCAGATAGACATCGAGGCGGCTGCCGAAGCGGATCAGCCCGATGCGTTCACCGACCGCGACGCGGTCGCCTTCGTGGACGAAGCGCATGATGCGCCGCGCGACGAGGCCGGCGATCTGGGTGAAGGCGACCGCGACGCCGGGCAAGCCGTTTTCACTGGCCCCCTCGACGATGAAATACAGGCGCTCGTTGTCGACGCGCGCCTGGTCGAGATCGGCGTTGAGGAACTTGCCCGGTACATACACGACGCGGCGCACGACGCCGGCAATCGGCGCGCGGTTGATATGCACGTCGAACACCGACATGAACACCGAGACGCGCGTGCACGGGCCCGGCGGCAGCCCGCCGGGACCGCTCAGCTGGCGCGGCGGCTCGACCTGCGCAATCAGGCTGACCATGCCGTCGGCGGGCGACACGATGACGCCGGTCTCGGCGGGGGTGACCCGGACGGGATCGCGGAAAAAGGCGGCGATCCACAAGGTCAGAAGGCCGAGCAGCCAGCCGAGCGTCGTCCATCCCAGTGCGAAGCCGACCAGCAACGTTGCGACGCCGGCGATCGCGACGAACTTGTGCCCATCGCGGTGCACCGAGGGCAATTTATACTGCGCCGATTCGGTCGGCACGACGGGCAGCGGGCGCGGCGGCACGGCTTCGATCTCGGTCGGTATCTCGGGCGTCGTCGCGGGCGTGATTTCGGTCATGGCGGGTGCTTTACCCGCGTACGACGGCGGGGGCAAACCGACCGCGATGCCCCAGACACCGCACCGCCGTCCCTCCCCCGCCGCGCCGTGCCACCCGATACCCGATACGCCATCCGGTGACCATCCACCGTTACGCGCGGCGGCGACCCCAGCGGGCGCGCCGACGACCGCCGGGGCTGCCGACCTTGCCGTTGACGCCCGCGTCACCCTCCGCCAAGGTCCGCTCAAAATCGGGGAGAGAGACGAATGCGTGCCGCCGTGCCGCTCGACACCTATCGTGCGATGGTCGGGACCGAGGTCGGGGTCTCCGACTGGGTGCTCGTCGATCAGGCGAAGATCGACGCTTTCGCCGAGGTCACCGGCGACCACCAGTTCATCCATGTCGATGTCGAGAAGGCGAAGCTGACGCCGTTCGGCACCACCATCGCGCACGGTTACCTGACCCTCAGCCTGTGCTCGGTGTTCGCCTATGGCGCGATGCCCGGCGTCGAGGGGGTCAAGATGGGCGTCAACTACGGGCTCAACAAAGTGCGCTTCATGGCCCCGGTCAAGTCGGGCAAGCGCGTGCGCGGGCGCTTCGTGCTGACCGACGTGACGCAGCGCCCCGATACCGCGTGGCAGTCGACCGTCGCGGTGACGGTCGAGATCGAGGGCGAGACCAAGCCGGCGCTCGCCGCCGAATGGTTGACGCTGGTATATATGTGAGCCGGATCGAGCCCCTCGCCAAGCCCTATCCCGAGGCCTTCGCTGCCGCGATGGCGGCGACGATGCCGCCGGGGGCCGAGCCGCTCGCGTTGTTCACGACGATCGGCAAATCGCCGCGCGCCTGGGAGAAGTTTGCCGGCGGTTCGCTGCTCGGGCGCGGGCCGCTCAGCCTGCGCGACCGCGAGATCGTCATCGACCGCACCACGGCGAAGTCGGGCGGCGAGTATGAGTGGGGCATCCATGTCGCGCTGTTCGGGGCCAAGGCGCAGCTGACCCCCGAGCAGGTCGTCTCGACCGTCCACGGCCATGCCGATGACGGCAACTGGAGCGAGGCCGAGGCCGCGCTGATCGCCGCGACCGACGCGCTGCTCGACCGCAAGAAGCTGTCCGACGCCGAGCATGCGCGCCTCGCCGCGCACTATGACGAGGCGCAGCGGCTCGAGTTCGTGCAGCTCGTCGCCTTCTACCACGGTGTGTCGCTGATCGTCGGCGCATTCGCGATTCCCAACGAGGCCGGGATGCCCGGTTTCCCCCCGAAGGGCGCAAGCCCGGCCACCAACAGCTGAGGATTTCTCCCATGCGTGAAGCCGTCATCGTCTCGACCGCCCGTACGCCCATCGGCAAGGCGTTTCGCGGGGCGTTCAACGCCTCGCCGCCACCGCTGCTCGGGGGCCATGCGATCAAGCACGCCGTGGCGCGCGCGGGGCTGGAGGGCGGCGAGGTCGACGACGTGGTCTGGGGCGCGGCGCTCCAGCAGGGCGGCCAGGCGCCCAACATCGCGCGCCTCGCGCTCCTCCGCGCCGGGCTGCCGGTGACGGTCAGCGGCCAGTCGATGGACCGCCAGTGCTCGTCGGGGCTGATGGCGATCTCGACCGCCGCCAAGCAGATCATCGTCGACGGCGCGCAGATCACCGTCGGTGGCGGGCAGGATTCGATCTCGATGGTGCAGAACGAGAAGTTCCGCGTCGAGCCCGACATGGGGCTGCTGGCGATGGTCCCCAAGGCCTATATCCCGATGATCGACACCGCCGAGAACGTCGCGCAGCGCTACGGCATCTCGCGCGACCGCCAGGACGAATACAGCTATCGCAGCCAGATGCGTACGCACGCGGCGCAGCAGGCAGGGCGCTTCGATGACGAGATCGTCGCGATCACCACCAAGATGGGCATGGTCAACAAGGAGACCAAGGAAGTCAGCTTTCACGAGGTGACGCTGTCAAAGGACGAGGGTAACCGCCCCGAGACGACGCTCGAGGGCCTGCGCGGTCTCAAGCCGGTGCGTGAAGGTGGCGTCATCACCGCGGGCAACGCCTCGCAGCTGTCCGACGGTGCGAGCGCCAGCGTGCTGATGGAGGCCGGCGAGGCGGCACGGCGCGGGCTGACGCCGCTCGGCGCGTATCGCGGCATGGCGGTGGCGGGGCTTGAGCCCGACGAGATGGGCATCGGGCCGGTGTACGCGATTCCCAAGCTGCTCGAGCGCAACGGCCTCAAGATCGGCGACATCGGGCTGTGGGAACTGAACGAGGCGTTCGCGGTGCAGGTGCTGTACTGCGCCGACAAGCTCGGCATCGACGAGGAGATCCTCAACGTCGACGGCGGCGGCATCTCGATCGGCCACCCCTACGGCATGTCGGGCGCGCGCCTGACCGGCCACGCGCTGATCGAGGGCAAGCGGCGCGGCGCGAAGTACGTCGTCGTGACGATGTGCGTCGGCGGCGGTATGGGCGCGGCGGGCTTGTTCGAGGTTTACTGACTGCTGGGGTGGCGAAGCGATGGGCCGCGCGTGTGTCTGCCACGCCGAGTGGCCGGGCGGCGCGGGCGAGGTCAAGGCGCTGCTCGAAACGCACGAGATCATCCTGCGCGGCGAGCTGCGCCGGAGGCTCCCCATTGCGGCGCTCGAAAATGTCGCGGTCGACGGCGACCGGCTCGTCCTGACGCAAGCGGGTGAGGGCATCGCGCTGACGCTCGGAGCGGCGGTTGCTGCCAGCTGGGCAAGGAAAATCGCGGCGCCGCCGCCGCCACTCGCGGCCAAGCTCGGGATCGGCGCGACGACCCGCGTCCAGGCGCTTGGCACGGTCGACGACCCGGCGCTGCGCGAGGCGGCCGCGGCCGGGATCGCCGCGACCGGCGAGGCAGATGCCGATCTGAGCATCGCCGAGGTTGCCGACGCCGATACGCTCGACCGCGTCCTCGCCAAAGCCAACGCCGCGCCGCTGTGGATTGCCTACGTCAAGGGCCGGGCAAGCCGGTTCGGCGAGGCTGCCGTCCGCAAGACGATGCGCGAGCGCGGCTGGATCGACGTCAAGGTCGCCAGTGTCTCCGACCGGCTGACCGCGACGAAGTTCGTGCGGCGCTAGGCGCTCCGGGGCTTCCCATCGGTCACACGCGCTCGCCGCCGCCCCACAGCGCCGCGTCCGGCGGCCACACGTCCGACCCCGCGAAGCGCAGGCCGCCTTCGCGGTCCTCGATGAGCAGTGGCCCATCGAGGTCGGCGTATTCACCCTGCATCGCCACCATGAAGGCGGGCGCGATGCCGAGCGAAGTCGACAGCATGCATCCCGTCATCACGCCCAACCCGCGCAGCTTCGCGGCGTGCGCCAGCGCATGCGCCTCGGTCAGCCCGCCCGCCTTGTCGAGCTTGATATTGATGAACCGGTAGCGCCCGATCGCCGC
>JBBQVB010000119.1:0-7493 GCA_038211965.1 Sphingomonadales bacterium | reverse complement strand
CGGGGCATGGGCGCGGCCATCGCGGCAGCGGGCGTCTGGTTTCTGATTAAGGCGCTGGCGTGAGGGGCGGCGCGCTGCCGCCCGCGCTGCTCGCCGCAGCGCTCGGCTTTGCGCTGGCGTTCGCGCCGCGTCGGGAACTCGCGCTGGCGCTTGGCGTATTCGTTGGCGCGGCGGCGGGCGCGGTGTTGTTGCCCGTCGCCAAGACTTGGGAGGAAGCGGTATTTCTCGGTTGCTGGGCAAGCGTCGTCGTCACCGCGCTGACGGTCCATCTGCCGCGCGGGCCGACTGCGCCGGCCGCGTTGGCTCTGGCGGCCAACGCGGGCCTGTGGGCGGGTGCAGTGGTCGGGGTGGCGGGTGCCCCGCTCGACCTCGCGCGCGCGCTGCCGTGGGCCTTGCTGGCGTTCCCGGGGGCATGGCTGGCGGCCAGGGGCGGCGGGCTGGCGGTCAAGGTCGTCGCCAGCTGGCTTGTCGCGGTGGCGATCCTTGCGGCGTCATTGCCGATGCTGCCGACGCCGGGCTATGTTGCCGATCACGTGGAATGAACGGACCGACGATGTCGCGGACGATCCTCATGCTGCCGCTGCTGCTGCTCGCCGTTCCGGCGCTGGCGGACGTGTGGGAGGTCGGAGCCGACGGCGCGGTGGAGCGCCTCGATGCGCCTGTCGCCCGCCCTGAGCCGATGCGCCGACCCGCGCCGCCCAGCGCCCGCGCCGCGGCCCTCCAGCCTGCCGTGGCGAGCGCCGGAGCGCGCTACGAGGTCTCCCCCGCGCTGATCGACGCCATCGCGCATGTCGAGTCGCGCTACGACCAGCGCGCCGTCAGCCGCGCCGGGGCGGGGGGAATCATGCAGCTGATGCCCGCCACCGCGCGCAGCCTCGGCGTCGACCGCAGCGACGCGGGCGACAATATCCGCGGCGGCACGGCGTATCTGCGCCTGCTGCTCAACCGCTTCGACGGCGACATCGTGCGGACGGTCGCCGCCTACAACGCCGGTCCCGGCGCGGTCGTGCGCGCGGGAGGCATCCCGAATTACCCCGAGACCGTAAGATACGTGGCGGCGGTGATGGACCGTCTGGCGGAGGCGGCGCGTTGATGCGACGCCGGAATGAGGGACCGCGAATGATCAAGCGACTCGCCGGGCTCGCGGCGCTCGGGGCAGCCTCGGTAGCGCACGCGCAGGCGGTCACCCTCGATCCGCAAGGTTCGGGCGCGATCACCGGCGCGCTGGGGTGGATCCAGGGCACTTTGCTCGGCAGCGTCGCGACGGCTGTTGCCGTCATCGCAGTGGCGAGCGTCGGGCTGCTGATGCTGACGGGCCGCATGAACTGGCGCTTCGGCGCTACGGTCGTCATCGGCCTGTTCATCCTGTTCGGCGCGAGTGCCATCGTCGGCGGTATCCGCACCGTCGCGACGCAGCAGTGAGCGAGACCGTCGCCCTCGTCCGCGAGCCGGTGTTCACCGCGCTGACCCGTCCGCAGATGTTCGCGGGCGTCACCTACACGTTTTTCATCATCAACGCCCTGGTGACGATGGAGCTGTTCCTCGTCACCAAATCCTTCTGGGTGCTGCCGATGGCGCTGGTGCTCCACGGCGCCGGCACCGTCGCGTGCCTGCGCGAGCCGCGCATCTTCGACCTGTGGCTGCTGCGCGCGCGCCGTACGCCGCGCCTGCCGGGGTTTGCGCGCTGGCGCTGCAATTCGTACCGCGCCTGATGGCCGCCGCCGCTCTTGCCCCGCCCGTGCGCCGCGAGACCCCGGCGGGCGACCGGCTGCCGTACTCGCATGCCGTCGACGACTGGACGGTGGCGACGCGCGACGGGATGCTGCTCCAGACGATCCACGTCGCCGGACTGCCCTTCGAGACGGTCGACACCGACGACCTCAACTACCGCCACGCCATCCGCGAGACGATGCTGCGCGCTGTCGCGTCGCCGCACTTCGCGGTCTATCATCACATCGTCCGACGTCCCGTCGCCGCCATCTTGCCGGGCACTGCGCTCAATACCTTCTGCGCAGAGGTCGATGCGGCGTGGCGCGCACGGCTCGCGGCGAAGCAGATGTTCGTCAACGAACTGTTCCTGACCGTCGTGCGCCGCCCGCTGCAGGGCCGCACCGGGCTGCTCGACAATGTTGCCGAGCTGTTCCGGTCGCGCTCGGGCAAGGGTACCGACCTCGTCGGCTTGCGCGATCTCGACAGCGCGGTCGAAGCGATGCTGCGCAGCCTCGCCCCCTATGGCGCGCGGCGGCTCGGCGCGTACGACACCAAGGCGGGAGCATGTTCGGAGCCGCTGGAATTCCTCTCGTTCCTCTACAACGGCGAACTGCGCCCGGTGCTGCTGCCGCGCGCCGACCTCGGTCGGTATCTGCCTTACAAGCGCGTCAGCTTCGGGACCGACACCGTCGACATCCAGGGACCGACAGCGAGCGAGCGGCGCTTCGCGGCGTTGCTGTCGATCAAGGACTATCCGCCCGCGACGTCGCCGGGGCTGCTCGACAACCTGTTGCGGCTGCCGCAGGAAATGCTGGTGACGCAGAGCTTCGGCTTCGTCGACCGCACCGCCGCGCTCGACCGCATGAACCTCGCGCTGCGCCGGATGCGCGCCACCGACGACGACGCGCTGTCGCTGCGCGGCGACCTGGCGCAGGCCAAGGACAATGTCGCCGCCGGGCGCTCGGGGTTCGGCGAGCATCACCTGAGCGTCCAGGTTCGCGTCCCCCAGCTCGGGCAACTGGACGCCGCCGTCGCCGAAGTCCTGTCGAGCTTCACCGATCTCGGCCTCATCGCAGTGCGCGAGGACATCGCCTGCGAGGCGGTGTTCTGGGCGCAGTTCCCCGGCAATTTCAAGGATATCGCGCGTCGCTCGCTGATCTCGACGGGTAATTTCGCAGCATTGGCGAGCCTGCACAATTTCCCGACCGGACAGGCGACGGGCAACCACTGGGGCGACGCGATCACCGTCCTCGAGACGACGTCGGGGACGCCGTATCACTTCAACTTCCACCACGGCGACCTCGGCAATTTCACCGTCATCGGGCCGTCGGGAACGGGCAAGACCGTCGTGCTGACCTTCCTGCTCGCGCAGGCGGCCAAGCTCGGGCCGCGCACCGTCTATTTCGACAAGGACCGCGGTGCTGAAATCTTCATCCGCGCCACCGGCGGGCGCTACGATGTGCTGCGGCCGGGCACGCCGACGGGGTTTAATCCGCTGGCGCTGCCCGACACGCCCGGCAACCGGCGCTTCCTGACCGAATGGGTCGAGCGGCTGGTGACGCCCGCGAACGGCACGCTCGATGCCACCGACCGCGAAGTGGTCGCGGGCGCGGTCGACGCCAATTTCGACCAGGCCCCGCAGTTCCGCCGCCTGCGCTATTTCCGTGAGCTGCTCAGCGGCACCGGGCGGCCGCAGGCGGGCGACCTCGCGTCGCGCCTCGGCGCGTGGGTCGAGGGCGGCGAGCGCGCGTGGCTGTTCGACAACGAAACCGACGCGCTCGACCTGTCCGAAGCGAGCATCGGCTTCGACATGACGCAGATCCTCGACGACGCGGTCAGCCGGACGCCCGCGATGATGTACCTGTTCCACCGCGTCGAGGAGCGGCTCGACGGCACCCCGACGGTCATCGTCGTCGACGAAGGCTGGAAGGCCTTGGACGACGAGGTGTTCGTGGCGCGCATCAAGGACTGGGAGAAGACGATCCGCAAGCGCGGCGGCATCGTCGGCTTCGCGACGCAGAACGCCCGCGACGCGCTCGACAGCCGGATCGGCCCGGCGATCATCGAACAGGCGGCGACGCAGATCTTCATGCCCAATCCCAAGGCGCAGGCCGCCGACTACCGCCAGGGCTTCGGGCTCAGCGAGCACGAACTCGACCTCGTGCGGACGCTGCCCGACACGTCGCATTGCTTCCTCGTCAAGCACGGCAACGACAGCGTCATCGCGCGCCTCGACCTCGGCGGCCTCGACCGCATCCTGACGGTGCTGTCGGGGCGCGAGGCGAGCGTGCGCGTTCTCGACGGACTGCGTGCCGAAGTCGGCGACGATCCTGCCGACTGGCTCGAGCCGCTGCTGGCGCGCGTCGCGGCGCAGGACGGGCGGCGGGGGGCGCGGACATGACGCCCGCGTGCAGCACCGCGATCACCACGGCGAACCTCGCACGCGACGTGCTGGCAAGCACCGACTGCATGATCGCGGGCGGCGTCGAACGCGGCTATGCGGCGCTGCTCGCACCGGGGGGGAGTTTCGCGACCGCGCTGACGATCGCGCTGACGATCTACGTCGCCATCGTTGGCTACCGACTGGTGCTGGGTCAGGGTGGCTTGAGCCTCGGCGAGATGGTGCCGCATTTCGTCAAGATCGGGGTGATTCTCGCACTCGCGACGAGCTGGCCGACCTACCAGACCCTCGTCTTCGACGTGCTGTTCAAAGGGCCGGAGCAACTGGCGAACCTGATCGTCGGGCAGGCGGCAGGCGTCGGCACGGGGCCGGGCGATGTGCTGGCGGCGTTGCAGGATGTTTTCGACCGCCTGACCGATGCGGCGGCGGATGCCTGGGCGCAGGTCCACGCGCCGGTCGCGGCGACCGCGAGCGTGCCGCCGGTCGCCGCACCGGCGACGCCGCTGGTTCCCGGCGCGCCCGCCGCGCCACCGCCGGTGCCGATCACCGCGCAGTTGCCCTTCGCGCTCGGCGCACCGCAGTTCGTCGCGGCGCTGCTGTGGCTGGCGGCGCTGGTGCTGATGGGGGCGAGCGTCGGGGTGCTGCTGGTCGTGCGGCTGGTACTCGCGCTGCTGCTGCTGCTCGGGCCGCTGTTCGTCGCCTGCGCGCTGTTCGCCGCGTCGCGCGGGCTGTTCGAGGGCTGGCTGCGGACGACGGTCAAGTTCGCGCTGGTGCCGCTGTTCACGCTGCCGCTGACCGCCGCCGCCATCGCCGTCATCGTGCCGTTCGCCGCCGTACTCGGGCAGGAGCCCATCACGAATGTCCGTGACAGCCCCGCGCTGATCATCGTGTTCGTGGTCCTCGTCTTCGCGGCGGTGATGGTGCAGGCGGCTCGCCTTGGCGGCGGCATCGCCGGCGGCATCCGGCTGCCGCGCCGGACGCCGGCGGTTCCGGCCAGCGCCGGGGCGGTGGTGGTCAATGCAGCCGCGACCGAGACGCGCGTCGTGCCCTTCGCCAGCCGCGCCGAGACCATCGTGCAGGCCATCGACGCCGGTGGGCGGCGCGCGATCGTGATGGGCGGCGGGGCGGCGACTCCGCCAGCGATGCTCGCGACGCGCGCCATTGCCGGACCGGCGGGGCGTGACGCGGTCGCCGCAGACACTGCGGGCCGCCTCGGCCAGGGCTATCGCCGCCTCGCCATCGGGACGACAGGAATGCGCCGATGACCGACCAGTCGAATATCAGCCCCGCCGCGGCGCGCGAGGCCTATTACGCCGACGCGGCAAGCTGGTCGGCGGACGTCAACGGGTCGCTCCGGGCGTCGCGCCAGCGCGCCTGGTGGGTGGCGGGGGCTGCCGTCGTGGTGGCGCTGCTCGAAGCCCTCGCGCTGGCGCTGCTGACCCCGCTCAAGACCGTCGTGCCGTACACGATCACCGTCGATCGCCAGACCGGCGCGGCGCAGCTCGCGCGCGGCGTCGCGCTCGGGCCGCTTTCCGAAAACGACGCGCTCGTCCAGTCGGCGCTGGCGCAATATGTCATCGCGCGCGAGACCTTGGACGCGACCGATCTTGCGGCGGCGTACCGCAAGGTCGGACTGTGGTCGGCGGGCACCGCACGCAGCGACTATCTGCGGTCGATGGACCGGCGCAACCCCGCCAGCGTCCTCAACGGCGCGACCGCCGCGACGCAGATCGCGGTGACGGTCAAGTCGATCACGCGGATGTCGCCGGTGTCGGCGCTGGTGCGCTTCACCACCGACCGCCGCGACGGCGACGGTCCGGTGACGCGGATGGACTGGGCGGCGGTCCTGCAATTCGCCTTCACCGGCGGGCCGCTGAGCATGGAAGACCGGCTGATCAACCCGCTCGGCTTCCAGGTCACGACCTACCGCCGCGATGCCGAGGCCGCCGCGCCGCAGATCATCGTGCCGACCGCGCTGCCAGCGCCCGTTGCCGCCGCGCCGGTCGTGACGACATCTGCGGCGCCGGCCGCGGCAGCCACGACGACGACCACGACGACGGTCGCGATCCCTTCGGCGGTTCCCCGCCCCGTCACGCCGGAGCCTGTACGATGACCCGCGTCCCCGCCGTCCTGATCGCGCTGCTGCTCGGCGTGCCTGCCGCCGCCGCCGTCATGCCGATGCCGAGTCCCGTCGATCCGCGCATCCGCACCGTCATCTACAACCCGCGCGAGGTCGTCACCATCGTCGGCCAGCTCGGTTATCAGATGGTCGTCGAGTTCGGCGCGGCCGAGCGCATCGAGAATATCTCGATCGGCGATTCGCTGAGCTGGCAGGTGACGCCGAACAAGAAGGCCGACCTGCTGTTCCTCAAGCCCATCGACCGCAAGCCGTCGACCAACATGACCGTGGTGACCAACCTGCGCCGCTACAACTTCGAGCTGATCGCGCGCGAGGCGACGGCGGGGACGCGGCGCGGCCAGACCTACGACGTCAAGTTCCTGTATCCCAACGAGGAACTCGCGGCGCAAACGCTCAGCCAGCCCGAGGCTCCGCTCAGCGATGCCGCGCCGCCCGACAGCTGGAACTTCGCCTACAGCTATGCGGGTGCCAAGACCAACGTCCCGGCGCGGGTCTTCGACGATGGGCGCTTCACCTATTTCCAGTGGCCCGACGGCATCGACACGCCGGCCGTGTTCGTCATCGGCAGCGACGGCAAGGAAGCGCTGGTCAACCACATCACCAGGGGCCGCTATCTCGTCGTCGAACAGGTCGCGGCGCAATTCGTGCTGCGTGCGGGGACGCAGGTGACGCAGGTCTACAACGACGCGCGTCGGGTCCCCGAACCCGGGGCGGCCGCGCCGCGCCCGCGCGAGGAGCCCAGGAAGCGCGGGCTGTTCGGGTCACGGAAGTCGGGATGAGCGACGACGCCGCCCGTAGTGCAGATCTGGCCGCCGCCGATGCGCGCGCCGCACCCGCGGTGTCGCGCGGGCGTTCGCCGTGGGCACTCCCGGCGGGCATCGCAGGCGTCGTCGCGCTCGGCGGGCTGACGTTCGCGGGGCTCTACAAGCCCGCCGTAACCCCCAGCGCCACCGGTGGCCTGCCGGTCGCGACGCGTGCCCCGAGCAGCAGTGCCGACCTGCCGCCGCCGCCCGTCCTCGCCCCCGTCGTACCGCCAGCACCGTTGCCGGTGTACGTGCCCGCGCCGCCGCCCGCGCCGCAGCCGCAACAGGTCGTGCAGGTCGTCGCCGCGCCGCCGCCCGCGCCGCGCTCGACGACGCCCGCGCTGATCCTCGACCTGACGCCCGCCGACAAGCCCGTCGACGCTGCGACCGCCGCGGCGGCGCTCGCGGCGCGTGGCGGCGTCCCCGACAAGCTCACCGC
>JBBQVB010000118.1:0-7563 GCA_038211965.1 Sphingomonadales bacterium | reverse complement strand
GCCCGCACCAGCGATGCCTGAAGCACCGGCAACGCTTTCTCGGTCACCACGATGCGCCGCATCTTCGCGTCGAAGATCATGCCGTGACCGGTGACCGCGATCGCGTCGGCGGTCGTCGCCTCGGTCGTCGCAGGCTCGGGCTTTTGCGCGGTAGCGGAGGTACCAAGCAACAGCGCAACGGCAGCGGCGAATGCGAGTCTCATCGGTCGTCTCCATTTCAAGAGCGCCGACCCGGTATCGTTGCGTTGACGTTATGCCCTTTCAGGGTGCGGTGCAAGCGCCGCAGGTCAGTCGGCGACCCCGAACGACGCGAGGATGAACGCGTACTCCTCAGCCGTCTCATGCAGCGCGGTGAAGCGGCCCGACTTGCCGCCGTGGCCAGCTCCCATGTTGATCTTCAGGATTAGCGGGTTGGCATCGGTCTTGGTGCTGCGCAGCTTGGCGATCCACTTCGCCGGTTCCCAATAGGTCACACGCGGGTCGTTCAATCCGCTGGTGATCAGTAGCGGCGGATAAGCTTGCGCGCGGACGTTGTCATAAGGGCTGTAGCTGCGAATGAGGTGGAACGCCGCCTTGTCGGTGATCGGGTTGCCCCACTCGGGCCATTCACCTGCCGTCAGCGGTAGGGTGTCGTCGAGCATCGTGTTGAGCACATCGACGAACGGCACGTCGGCGACCACCGCGCGCCACAGCGCCGGGTCCGAGTTGACCACGGCCCCCATCAACTCGCCGCCCGCCGAGCCGCCGCTTGCCGAGATATTGCCCTCGCGCGCGAAACCGGCTTTCGCCAAACCCTTCGCGGCGTCGACGAAATCGGTGAAGGTGTTGGTGCGCTTGGTCAGCTTGCCGTCGAGGTACCATTGATAGCCGAGGTCGTCGCCGCCGCGAATGTGCGCGATGGCGAAGGCGAAGCCGCGGTCGAGGAGGCTGAGGCGCGACGTGGAGAAACTCGGCGGCACTGCGTAGCCGTACGCCCCGTAACCGTAGAGGTGGACCTTGCCGCTGCCGTCCTTGGGGAAGCCCCTGCGATAGACGACCGACACCGGAACCTTCGTCCCATCGCGCGAGGTGATCGTCAGGCGCTCGGTGGCGTAGCGGGTCGCATCGTATCCCGACGGCACCTGCTGCACCTTGCGCGTCGCCAATGTCGCCGCTGCCACGTCGTAGTCGAACACGGTCGCGGGGGTGACCATCGAGCTGTAGCCGAGGCGAAGCACCGGCGCGTCGGGTTCGAGATTGGTACCGAGGCTCGCGGTATAACTCGCCTCGGGGAAGGCGACATAGGTTTCGCGTCCGTCGTCGCGGCGCAGGCGCACCGCGTCGAGGCCGTCGACGCGCTCCTCGACCGCGAGATAGCGCGCAAAGGCGGTCACGCTGCGGATGTAGTGGCCCGCGCTGCCAGCGATCAGAGTCGTCCACTGGTCGGGTTGCGCGAGCGGCGCGGTGGCGACACGGAAGTTGACGTGGTCGTCGTTGGTGCGGACGAACAGCGTGCTGCGCCGCACGTCGACCTCGTATTGTCGGCCGGTCTGGCGCGGACTGACGAGCAACGGCGCGGCATCGGGGTGCACGGTGGGGATCAGCCGAATCTCGCTGGTGACATGATCGGCGCTGGTGATGATGAACTGGCTGCGATCCTGGCTGCGCGCCACCGCGACGCGAAAGCCGATGTCGGGTTCCTCGTAGAGCGTCCGTTCGGCCCCGCTGCCGAGCGTGTGGAGGACGATACGAAACGGCCGCCAATTGTCGTTGACTTCGGTCCACGCCAGCGCGTGCGAATCCGCAGCCCACACCGGCACGCCGATCGACTTGGTCGCGACGGTTGCAATGTCCTGCCCGGTCGCGAGGTCGCGCACCTTGAGGGTGAAGCGTTCCGCGCCGTTGTCGTCGCAGGCATACGCGAGCAGCTTGCCGTCGGGGCTGACGGCGGTGCCTGCGAGGCGGAAATAGTCGTGGCCCGCAGCGAGCGCGGGTTCGGACAGGATGACCTGTTCCGCGCCGCCGCCGCGCGGGCGACGCAGCCAGACGCGGTACTGCCCGCCATGCTCGAAGCGCCACCAATAGTCGAACGCGCCGTCGGGTGCGGGGACGCTCGCATCCTCCTGCGGCACGCGGCCCTTCAACTCCTCGAACAGCGTCTCGACGAGCTTCGCATGCGGGGCCATCTGCGCCTCGAAATAGGCGTTCTCCGCCTTGAGATAGTTGAGCACATCGGGGTCGGTGACCTTGGGATAACCCTGGTCCTTCAGCCAGAACCAGTCGTCGTGAAGTGCCTCGCCATGGAACATTCGCGTTGACGGACGACGTTCGGCGACGGGCGGTGCGATCACTTGGGCGAAACCTGTGCGGGGAGGAGGAGCGCGGCGAGGGCAAAGGTGCGGGCTGGCATTAAAGGTGCGTAGCGCGCACCGCAGTTTCGCGCCACCTCTCGAAGACGGCGAGCGGCGGCATTTGGCGCGACGCCAAGTTCGGCTAGGGTTGTCGGCAAGGAGATCACCATGTCCACCTACGCCGACCGCCTCGCCGCGCTGCGCGCCGAACTCGGGTCCCAGTCGCTGACCGGCTTCGTCGTCCCGCTCACCGACGAGCATATGAGCGAATACGTCGGCGGCTATGCCCAGCGGCTCGCGTGGCTGACAGGCTTCGAGGGTTCGGCGGGATCGGCGGCGGTGCTGCCTGCCCGGGCCGCGATGTTCACCGACGGGCGCTACACGCTGCAGGTGCGCGAACAGGTGCCCGGCGACCTCTACGACTACGAGGCCGTCCCGCAGACCAGTGTCGGCGATTGGCTAGGCGTTCATGCGGGGGAGGGCGACCGGATCGGCTACGACCCGTGGTTGCACACCGCCGCGTGGGTCAGCGCGACCGCCGCCAAGCTCAAGGAACGCGGTGCCGAACTGGTCGCGGTCGAGCGCAACCCTGTCGACTGCATCTGGAGC
The DNA here is from genome assembly GCA_038211965.1 of Sphingomonadales bacterium. GTDB lineage: Bacteria > Pseudomonadota > Alphaproteobacteria > Sphingomonadales > Sphingomonadaceae > Glacieibacterium. The sequence goes on along the minus strand of JBBQVB010000118.1, from coordinate 4,624 downwards.
GACCGGCCGGCACGCTCCGACGCGCGCCTCGAAATCCATCCCGACAGCCTCGCCGGGCAGAGCGCGGCGGACAAGCGCGCCGGGATCGCTGCATGGCTCGCCGAGCGTCGCGCCGATGTCGCGGTCGTCTCGGCGCTCGACTCGATTGCCTGGGCGCTTAACGTGCGCGGCAAGGACGTTGACCACACCCCCGTGGCGCTGGCGTTCGCGCTGTTTCACGCCGACGCCAGCGCCGACCTGTTCATCGACGCCGCCAAGGTCGACGGCGAGGTCCGCGCGCACCTCGGTCCCGATGTCCGCCTCCACGCGCGCGACGCCTTCGTGCCCGCGCTCGAAGCCTTGGGCGGCAAAACCGTCGCCGCCGACCCCGCCACCGCCGTCGCGGCGATCTTCGAGGCGTTGAAGCGCGCTCCCGCCAGGATCGTCGAGGCACGCGACCCCATCGCGCTGCCCAAGGCGATCAAGAACGCGACCGAAATTTCGGGGACCAAGTCGGCGCACCTGCGCGACGGCGCAGCCCTGACGCGTTTCCTCCACTGGTTCGCGGGCGAGGCGCCGAAAGGCAATCTCGACGAGCTCGGCGCGGCGGCAAAGCTGCGCGCGTTTCGCGACCTGACCAACAGCCTCGAAGACCTGAGTTTCGACACGATCTCGGGGGCGGGGCCCAACGGCGCGGTCGTTCATTACCGCGTCTCGGAAGCGACCAACCGGCGCATCGAGACCGACTCGCTTTTCCTCGTCGATTCGGGCGGTCAGTACCGCGACGGCACCACCGACGTGACGCGGACGCTCGCGGTCGGCACGCCGACGGCGGAGATGCGCGACCGCTTCACGCGCGTCCTCAAGGGTCATATCGCGCTCGCCCGCGCAGTTTTTCCCGTTGGCACGCGCGGGACGCAGCTCGACACGCTGGCGCGGCAATTCCTGTGGGCGGCAGGGCTCGACTATGCGCACGGCACGGGCCACGGCGTCGGCAGCTACCTCGCGGTCCACGAGGGCCCCGCGCGCATCGCGACGATGAGCGGCGGCCAGCCCGGCGGCGACGAACCCCTCGCGGCGGGCATGATCCTGTCGAACGAGCCAGGCTACTACAAGTCGAACGAGTACGGCATCCGCGTCGAGAACCTCGTCCTCGTCGTTGCAAAGGATGTGCCGGGCGCCGAGAAGGAGATGCTCGGCTTCGAGACCCTGACCCTCGCCCCGATCGACCGCGCGCTGATCGACACGGCGCTGCTCGATGCGGGCGAGCGCGCGTGGGTCGATGCGTACCATGGGCGCGTTGCCGCAGAGGTCGGCCCGCATCTCGACGCCGACGCGCAGGCGTGGTTGATTGCTGCGACCGCACCGCTTTGAAGGACCGCCCGATGCTTCGCTTCGCCCTGCTCGCCGCCGCTGCCGTCGGGATCGTCGCCGCCGCCCCCGCCGGGATCGCGTCGACCAATGACATCACGATGACCGCGATCGACGGTGTGCCGCTGCCGTTCGCCAAGTTCAAGGGGAAGGTGCTGCTCGTCGTCAATACCGCGAGTTTCTGCGGCAACACCCCGCAGTATGAGGGCCTCGAAAAGCTCCACGAGACCTATTCGCCGAAGGGCTTCACCGTCATCGGCGTGCCTTCGGCGGACTTCGGCGGGCAGGAGTACGGGACGAACAAGGAGGTCAAGCAGTTCTGCGACAGCAAGTTCGGCATCAAGTTTCCGCTGACCGAGACGAGCGTCGTCAAGGGGCCCGGTGCCGTGCCGTTCTACCGCTGGGCGGCGGCGACGCTGGGGGCGGACCAGACACCGACGTGGAACTTCCACAAATATCTGGTGGGCCGCGACGGCAAGCTGATCCGCGCCTTCGGCAACAAGGTCCAGCCGGGATCGCCCGAGGTCAAGGCGGCGATCGAGGCGGCGCTGGCGGGATAGCGTTGTCCGCAGAGGTCTCGCGCGCCCGCGCCTTGCGCTTCAGCAGGTTGGCGCGCAGCGCGGCGGCGAGGCGTTCGGCCTTCATGTCGGCAGCGGTCTTGTCCACAGTGTTGGCGTAGCCCCGGCACCCTTGCCTTGACAATCCCTCGCCCCCTCCGCCATAGCCGCCGCCACGCCGGAGCCGAGGCTCCCCAGCGTCGACTTCGCGAATGTGCTGCCGTAGCTCAGTGGTAGAGCGCATCCTTGGTAAGGCTGAGGTCGGGAGTTCAATCCTCCCCGGCAGCACCATTCGCGCTCCAGCATGCAACCGAAAACGACGGCCTGACGTTACGCCTCCACGCCACCGGAGGAACTACCCATGTCGATCGGCCTTATCCTGCTCATCGTCGTCATTCTGCTGCTGATCGGTGCGCTGCCGAACTGGGGCTATTCGAGCGGCTGGGGCTATGGTCCGTCGGGCGGGCTGGGCCTCGTCCTCGTCATCATCCTCGTGCTGTTCCTGATGGGCCGGATCTGACCCCGAGGAACACGACCAGCATCGCCGCCGACAGGATGGCGGCGAGCACGAACGGCGCGCCGGGCAAGTGGACCGGCGCGTCGGGTCGCGCGAAATACGCGAACACCTGCGTCATCGTCACCGGCCCGATGACCGATGCAATGCTGAAGATGGTCGAAATCGAGCCTTGCAGCTCGCCTTGTTCGGTCTGATCGACTTGTCGCGACATCAGCGCCTGCAGTGACTGATAGACCAGCCCGGACAGCCCGCCGACGGCGATCCCCGCGTAGACCTGCCAGCCACTGACGGCGAAGGCATAGGTAAGATACGCTGCAATCGCGCTCAGAGCCCCGTACAGCACCGCGCGACGCTCGCCGATACGTGGCAGCAGCCAGCGCGACACAAAGCCCTGTACGACCACCGAGATCACTCCGACGGCGGCAAGGCTGTAGCCGACCTGGTCAGCCGTCCAGCCGAAGCGCGCGATTGCGAAAAAATTCCACGTCGTCGGCAGCGCCTGAAAGCCGATAACCCACAGGAACGCCGCGCCGGCCAAGGTCAGGACGACGGGCTTGTAGCGGCGCAGGCGGGTCAGCGAGCCAATCGGATTGGCGCGCCGCCAGTCGTAGGCGCGACGATTTTCCTTCGCGAGGCTCTCGGGTAGGACGAAAATGCCATACGCGACGTTGAGCAGCGCCAGCCCCGCCGCTGCCATGAACGGCACGCGAATGCCGTAGTGCGCGAGCAGCCCGCCGGTTGCTGGCCCGATGATGAAGCCGAGGCCGAAGCCCATGCCCGCGATCCCGAAGTTCGCGCCGCGTCGCTCGGGCGGACTGACGTCGGCGATATAAGCGTAGGCGGTGCCGAACGACGCGCCGGTGATCCCCGCCACCAGCCGCGCCACGAACAGCCACTCGATGGTCGGCGCGAACGCCATCGCAACGTAGTCGAGCCCGAAAGCCGCGAGGCTGGCAAGCAGCACCGGCCGCCGCCCGAACCGGTCCGACAGCGCGCCGATGACGGGCGCCAACACGAACTGCATCAGCGCATAGCCGAGACCCAGCCAGCCACTGATCTTTGCGGCGCTGGCAAGACCCTCACCGGTCAGCGACATGATCAGCCCGGGAAACACCGGGGTAACGATGCCGAACCCGATCGAATCGATCAGCACGGTCACGAAGATGAACGCAAGCGCGCGGTTGATCGGCTTTGTGTCGGTCATGCGCGCCCCCGGTGAGCGCGCAGCTATAGGGAAGGCAATGGCGGTGGGCGACTCCTGCTTTGCGTTACCGATACGCATAGCCGATTTCAGTATGCTGGACACCCGAGCGGCCCAGCATCGAGCCATCGACATCGACCACCTGGCGAACCAGGCGCGGGCGCCCGCTTGCGTCGGGGCGATAGTCGCTGACCGACACGAAGGTCTCGATCTTGGCGACGAGCATCATCCGGAACGGCTCGCGTGCGGTCAGGCGGAGTTGCTCGACTTACGGGCGTGGCCCGTTCGCCACCGTCGCCTCGGCGTTGAAGTGCTCGGACACGTCTTTGCCGTTGGTATAGACCGATCCCGGCGGCGTCGCGGTGCGCAGGACCGTGCGGCCTTGCGCGTCGGTGGCGGCGGTCGCCTTGGCGAGCAGGCTGGCGAGGCGGTAATAGCCCGATACCGGCACGACGGCGTAGAGCTTCGCGGCCTTGGCGATATCGTCCGAACTCGGCGGCTTGCCGTTGGCACTGACCACCGTCCATTTCTTGCCGTCCCAACGATCGACGCGCGTCTTGCTCGCCTTCTCGCCACCGCCCGCCTGCGTCGCGACGGTGGTTCGTTTGAAGGCGAGCGCCGGCGGCGGGTCGGTCGCCGCGTCGGCGACGATCCGGTCGCGTAGAGCATTGTCCGCAGGCGCGGCGGCGAGGACGGAGAGGGCAAGCAAGGCGGCAGGAATTTTCATCATGCCGTGCCTCTAGCGAGGGCGTGTTACCCACGCAAGACAGTCTAACCCTCAAACGTCGAGGAAACTCCGCATCTTGCGCGACCGGCTGGGGTGCTTGAGCTTGCGCAGCGCCTTCGCTTCGATCTGGCGGATGCGTTCTCGGGTAACCGAGAACTGCTGACCGACTTCCTCGAGCGTGTGATCGGTGTTCATGCCGATGCCGAAGCGCATGCGCAGCACACGTTCTTCGCGTGGCGTGAGTGACGCCAGAACCCGGGTTGTGGTTTCGC
>JBBQVB010000117.1:0-7699 GCA_038211965.1 Sphingomonadales bacterium | reverse complement strand
CGCCAGGTCCGCCGCCTGTTCGTCAAGCACGTCGGCGCACCGCCGGTCGCAGTCGCGCAGGCGAAGCGCCTCGCCGCCGCGAGCGCGCTGATCGATGCTGGCACGATGCCGCTTGCCGAGGTCGCCCTCGCGGCCGGTTTCGGCAGCGTCCGTCGCTTCAACGAAGTCTGGGCGAGCGTCCACGGCGAAACCCCCGCCGCACGCCGCCGCCGCGTTATCAAAGGAACCGCCATGAACCTGACCATGACCCGATATGCCGCACCGGTTGGCGACCTGCTCGTCGTCACCGATGGAGACGGCAACCTCCGCGCGCTCGACTTCGATGACTTCGAGGACCGCATGCGGACGCTGCTGGCGCGCCACTACGGCAGCGTGTCGCTCGCCCCGGGCGATGCACCTCCGGCTATCCTGCGCGCCCTCGACGCGTATTTCGGCGGCGACCTGACCGCGCTCGATGTGCTGCCCGTCGCGACCGGCGGCAGCGCCTTCCAGCGTGGCGTCTGGGCCGCGCTGCGCCGCATCCCGGCGGGCACGACGACGGGCTATGGCGCGCTGGCGGCAATGCTCGGCAAGCCCGGCGCGGCGCGCGCCGTGGGGCTGGCTAACGGCGCCAACCCGATCGGTATCGTCGTCCCGTGCCACCGCGTCATCGGCGCGAGTGGCGCGCTGACAGGCTATGCGGGGGGCGTCGCGCGCAAGAAATGGCTACTCGAACACGAGGGCGCGTTGCGCTAATCTGGCGGGCGGGAGAATATCGCCATGCCGAAGGTCGCCACCTGTCTGTGGTTCGAGCGCGACGCTGTAGCCGCTGCCGAACTCTACTGCTCGCTACTGCCCGGCTCGCGCGTCGACCGCGTCTGGCGCTCGCCGTCCGATTACCCGGCGGGTCGTGAAGGCGACCCGATCCTCGTCGAGTTCACGCTGGCCGGAGCGGCGATGCAGGGCCTCAACGGCGGGCAGCGGATGGTGGAGAATTCGAGCGCCGCATCGATCTCCGTCGAAACCGAGGATCAGGCCGAGACCGACCGGCTGTGGGCGGCGCTGACCGCCGACGGCGGCAAGGAAGTCCAGTGCGGCTGGCTCAACGACCGCTGGGGCATCCCGTGGCAAATCGTACCGCGCCGTTTGAACGAGCTGATGACCGACCCCGACCGGGCGAAAGCGCAGCGCGCGATGGCGGCGATGATGACGATGGTCAAGATCGACATAGCGGCGCTCGAAGCGGCGGCGGGGTAGCTGACTGGCCCCGCAGCCTATCACCGATCCGCACGCGTGCGATCAGGCGAGCGCCGCCCGCAGGCGTTCGTTGACGACGCCCGGACTTGCCTTGCCGCCCATCGCCTTCATCGTCTGGCCGACGAAAAAGCCGAACAGCGCTTCCTTGCCGCCCTTGTACTGCGCGACCTTCTCGGCGTTGGCGGCGAGGATGCTCGCGATGACGTCGTCGATGGCGCCGGTGTCGCTGACCTGGCGCAGGCCGTGCGCTTCGACAATCGCGCCCGGTGCGTCGCCGGTGTCGAGCATGATCTCGAAAACCTGCTTCGCCAGCGGCCCCGACAGCGTGCCGTCGGCGCTGAGCGCGAGGAGTTCGCCAGCCGCCGTCGGCGTTACGGGCGACGCGGCGATCTCCTTGTCGAGGCGCTTGAGCGCGCCGAACAGTTCGCCCGTCACCCAGTTGGCGGCGGCCTTGGCGGGTGCACCGGTCGCCAGCAGCGCCTCGAACCAGTCAGCGGTTTCCTTGTCGGCGGTCAGCACCGCGGCATTGTACGGGCTGATGCCCAGTGCCGCTTCGTAGCGCGCGCGCTTCGCCGAGGGCAGTTCGGGCAGGCTCGCGGCGCACTCGGCCATGAATTCATCGGACAGCTCGACGGGCAACAGGTCGGGGTCGGGGAAGTAGCGATAGTCGTGCGCGTCCTCCTTCGAGCGCATCGAGCGGGTCACGCCTTTATCCGGATCGAACAGGCGCGTTTCCTGGACGATCGTGCCGCCGCTTTCGAGAACGTCGACCTGCCGCCGGGCCTCGTGCTCGATCGCCGCCATGACGAAGCGCACCGAATTGACGTTCTTGGTCTCGGTGCGCGTGCCGAATTCGGCGCCGGCCTTGCGGACGCTGACGTTGACGTCGGCGCGCATCGAGCCTTCGTCCATGTTGCCGTCGCAGCTCCCGACGTAGCGCAGCACCTCGCGCAGCGACCGGACATACGCTCCCGCCTGTGCCGGGCTCCGCATGTCGGGCTTCGAGACGATCTCCATCAACGCGACGCCCGAGCGGTTGAGGTCGACGTAGCTTAGCGTCGGCGACTGTTCATGAACCGACTTGCCGGCGTCCTGCTCGAGGTGGATGCGCTCGATGCCGATGGTCTTGGGGGCCTCGCCTTCGGGCTCGACGGTCAGCGCGCCCTCGCCGACGATGGGGTGGTAGAGCTGGCTGATCTGATAGCCCTGCGGCAGGTCGGCGTAGAAGTAATTCTTGCGGTCGAAGCGCGACCAGCGGTTGATCTGCGCGCCGAGCGCCATGCCGGTACGCACCGCCTGCCGCACGCACTCGCCGTTGAGCACCGGCAGCATCCCGGGCATTGCCGCGTCGACGAGGCTCACATGGGTGTTCGGCGCGCCGCCATAGGTCGCCGATGCGCCCGAGAATAGCTTCGACGCGCTCGTCACCTGCGCATGGACCTCGAGCCCGACGACGATCTCCCAATCGCCGGTCTTGCCGGGAACGGTGTAGGCCGCGGGTTCTGTCATGGGTCGCTCTCAGGGGTGATCAGGGTGAGTTCGGGGAAATAGCTGGCGAAACGGGCATGGTCACGGGTGATTATTGGGACGCCGAGCGTCGCGGCATGCGCGCCAATCAGGAAATCGGCAATCATCGAGGTGCGATCACCGCCGCGACTGCGATAAAGTTGGAAGGCCGCGCCGGCCCGCCCGGCGGTCGCTTCGTCGAGCGCAACAACGGTGATCGGTAAACCGAACCGCAGCGTCGCGAACTGGCGCGCGGTTTCGTAGCGACCGTGAATTTCCGCGAGAATGATGTGATTGATCGCCAGCGTGCCGGCGAGGGCTGCCTTCTCGACGGCGTCCTGTGACCAGCTTTTCCATCGACTGTGTTCGTCGATCAGATCGATCAGAATATTGGTGTCGATCAGGATCACAAGGGCACGGGGTCACGGAGCGTCGCCATGTAGTCGTCGACACTCATGCCGAGATCGACGGTTCCGCTGACTTCTGCGAGAACGCGGCGAATTTCGCGGCGGCGGCGCTCCAGGTCGACCGGATCGTCGCTCGCGACCGGGCGGATATGGACCTGTCCATTTTCACCGCTGACCACTTCGACGCGACCGCCGGGTTTTATGCCGGCACGCTCGCGAACGGCTTTGGGAATGGTCACCTGACCTTTGACTGTCATGGTCGTCTGCATCGACGCCCTCCTTGAGGTAATACCGTGGAGTATTACGATTTTGACTTGTCGTCAACGGGAGGATTGCGGAACACCACCAGCGCGTTGAGGGTGAAGTTGAAGACGAATGCAACGCCGATGGCGACGATCTTCGCGGCGACAGGGGGCAAGGGGGTGGAGGCGGCGAGCAGCGCGGTCAGCGTCACGTTGACGACGAGGCCCAGCACGGCGACCGCGCTGAACTTCACATAACCCCGCAGCGAGCGCGCCTGACCGAATACGTGGCGCGCGCTGAGCCAGTAGTTGACCATGGTCCCGGCGACGAAGCTCAGCGTCGCGGCCGGTACCAGCGACACGCCGAGCCGCAGTTCCAGCGCGAAGATGGCGATGTCGACGACCGCCGCCGACCCGCCCGTGAGGAGGTAGCGCGCGCCCTGGCCACGCAAGCGACGCCAGTCGGTCATCGCGGATCGCCCGTCACCGAAGCGGTCTCGCTGGCGTGGCGTACGCGCGGGTCGAAGCGCGCGCGCGACCAGCGTTGACCGGGCAATTCGATCAGTCGCCACGTCACCCACGACACGCCGACGACAAGCAGCAACATCGCGAGCGTCAGCCACCCACCCTGCGCGGACGTCGCGCCGACGAGATCGATCGGAACGCCGTCGGAGCGGATCGCGGGGGTCGTCAGGGCAATGCCGAGGCGGTGTCCAACGGCCTTCAAGGCGTTGTCGAACCGCGCCAGAACGAAGGCGTGGGTCATGTAGATCGAGTAGCTCAGCGTCCCGACCCACAACGGCAGCGGCGTCGATAGCAACCCGCTTACTCCGCCGCCGCCGCGCGCGAAGACCGTCAGCACGACGGCGAAAAGCGGCGGACCGCACAGCGTCCAGCGCGTCTGACCGGCGTAGGCGACGAAGGCGCAGATCGCTGCGAGCGCCGCGACTTCGGCAATCGTCCAGCCGCGCTCCCGTGCCAAAGCAAAAGCGCCCCAGCGCCGCCACGCGTCCCATGCGAGCGCGCCGAGCGCAAAGCCATAGGCGCAGCGCACCATCCCCCAGTCGTAGCTGACGTTGATGCCGTTCGGCGAGACGAACCACAGCACGACCGGGCAAACCACCGCGACAGCTGCGAACGCCGCAGCGGCGCGCCGACCGGTCGCGGCGACGATCCCGAGGAACAGCACATACGCCCAGAATTCGGTGCCGATGCTCCACGCGGGCGCATTCCACGTCCACGTCGGGAACAGTCCGAAGCTGTGGATCAGCAGCAGGTGTGCGGGGATCGCGAGGGGGTCATGTTCGGCGTTCCACAGCGGTCGGACCACAGCACCATAGGACGCGGCGAGCGCACCCGCGATTTCGGCAGCCACGAAGACAGCCAGCATGACGACGTGGAGCGGGTAGATCCGCCCCAGGCGCAGGCCGAGGAACGCCCAGCCGCTCAGCCCGGCACGCAGGCGGTCCTGGTAGTTGGCGGCGATGACGAAGCCCGACAGGACAAAGAAGAAGTCGACGAACTGCCAGCTCTCGCGGATGAAGCGGGTGTGCGCGAACGCGGCGTTGACCTCGAAATGGAACAGGCAGACTAGCAACGCGCAAAGCCCGCGCAGCGCGTCGAGGACGACGAAACGATGGGTGCCCGGGTTCACTCGCCGACGCCTAGTGCGCCGCGTCGCCGCTGCCTAGCGTCTAGCGGCCAGCATCAGACCGCCGTACGGCGCATCCAGAACGACCCCGGCTGATTGGGCAATGTCTCGCACAGCATCGGGCAAGCCTTGCGCAGCAGGTCGCGGTGATCGTTGACGAGCCAATTGAGCGCGCAGACGATTTCATAATGTTCGTTGCCGCACAGGAACGCCTCCAGAATATACTGCTCGTTCCAGATGCGGCGCTCGTCGATCACCCAGCGATGCGGATAGTCGCGCGGCGTGAAGATGTCGTGGATCTGGACCAGCACGCCGGGCGCGAGGCGCGGATAGATTTCGGCGATCTCGCACAACACGTCGCCCTGCGGTCGGACAACGTGCGACGAATCGACGAACAGGATGTCGCCCGCCTCGAGTTTGTCGAACATCGTCAGGTCGACCTGCTCGACGCGCTCGCGCAGCACCGTCACCCCGGTACTTTCGAGCCACGGGGCCTCGTAGGGCTCGATGCAGCAGTGTTCGCAGGCGTAGGTGGGATCGTCGGCGCGGTTACGGGCGGTGGCGCGCGCCGCCATCAGTGTCGACCAGCCCGAGCCGACTTCGATGATGCGCTTGGGCTTGTCGCGGCGGATGATGCCATAGAGAATTTCGGCGTCGCCGCTCTCGAAGAAGCCGTTGCGATAGCCGTATTCGGTCTGAGAGAGCGGCTGGACGGGCACCGCGCGCAATTCGTCGCCGAAGTCGAGACCCTCGAGGAAACGCCCCTGCGCGGCGGCGTCGAGAACGACGCCGGGCAACTGGCGCGGCTCGTCGAGCGGGTGGCGCAGGTCGCGTGCGGAAATCGCGGGCGAATAATAATGCTGGGTCAGGACCGAGATGCCCGCCGCGTCGGCGGTCGCCGAACTGCGCGGCAGGTTGCCCCGCGCCTCGGCGAACTTGCGCAACACAGGCGCGGCGATGCCGAGCAGCGCCGCCATGCCGACGTCGGCGACACTGTGCGCCATCCGCCGCGCGGGTGACACGACATCGTCGGGTCGACGCGCGGTACCGGCGACGGGCACGGCGGCCGGCGTTGTCGGCCACGCCGCCGGAGCGGGCGAAGCACGGCTCACCGCGCTGCCGTCGGGCGCATCGTCGCCGGCATGGCGGTCGCGCTCCGACGTCGCTGAAGTCTGATTATCCATGGCGAAAGGCCTAGCAAAATTCGGGTGTAGATATGATTACCACCAGCGCTGCGCCCGCGCCGTGAAGCCTGCGGCACGCTCTATCGCAAAAGCGGCATCGAGCACTCCAGCTTCAGCCAGCGCCGGGCCGATGATCTGCAGCCCGAGCGGCAGGCCGCCCGGCGACAGGCCCGCAGGCACCGACATTGCGGGCAGGCCCGCCATCGACGCGGGCACGGTGAAGACGTCGTTGAGATACATTTCGAGCGGGTCCGCCTTGTCGCCGGCCGCGAACGCCGCACTCGGTGCCGTCGGGGTCAACAGCAGGTCGCACACCTCCCACACCCGGTCGAAGTCGCGCGCGATCAGTGTCCGGACCTTCTGCGCCTGCGTGTAATAGGCGTCGTAGAACCCTGCCGACAGCACATAGGTGCCGATCATGATGCGCCGCTTGACCTCCGGCCCGAAGCCCGCCGCGCGCGTCGCCTCGTACATGTCGTTCAAATTACCGCCGTCGGGCTGGACCCGCAGGCCGAAACGGACGCCGTCGTAGCGCGCGAGGTTCGACGACGCCTCGGCAGGCGCGACGATGTAGTAGGCGGGAAGGGCGTACTTGGTGTGCGGCAGCGATACGTCGATGATGGTTGCTCCGGCGTCCTTCACCCACGCCAGTCCCTGTTCCCACAGTGCCGCGATGGTCGGGTCCATGCCGTCGAGGCGGTACTCCTTCGGCACGCCGATGCGCTTTCCCCGCAGGTCGCCGGTCAGCGCACCCGCGAAGTCGGGGACGGGCAGGTCGAGCGAGGTCGAATCCTTGGGGTCATAGCCGCTCATCGAGGTCAGCAGGGTCGCGCAGTCGCGCACGTCGCGCGCCATCGGCCCGGCCTGGTCGAGCGACGACGCGAACGCCACCACCCCCCAGCGCGAGCAGCGGCCATAGGTCGGCTTGATGCCCGCAATGCCGACGAACGCCGCAGGCTGGCGGATCGAGCCGCCGGTGTCGGTCCCCGTCGCGCCCGCGCACAGTCGCGCCGCGACCGCCGCCGCCGACCCGCCCGACGACCCGCCGGGGACCAGCGGCCGGTTCGAGCCCGCCAGACGCCATGGCGACACGACGTTGCCGAACGCGCTGGTCTCGTTCGACGAACCCATCGCGAACTGGTCCATGTTGAGCTTGCCGAGCATCCCCGCGCCGTCGGCGAACAGCTTGGCGGTGACGGTCGATTCATAGGGTGGCACGAAGCCTGCAAGGATTTTCGACCCCGCCGTCGTCTGCACGCCTGCGGTGCAGAACAGATCCTTGATGCCCACTGGAATTCCGCTCAGCGGTCGCGCGCTGCCGTCCGCCAGCGCGACGTCGGCGGCGGCGGCGGCGGCGCGGGCGCGGTCGGGGGTCTCGACGATGAAGGCGTTCAACGGTCGCGCGGCTTCGACGGCGGCGATGTGCGCTTCGGCGAGCTCGGCGGCGCTGAACGCCTTCGCGCGCAGGCCGCT
>JBBQVB010000116.1:0-7727 GCA_038211965.1 Sphingomonadales bacterium | reverse complement strand
TTCGACATCGACGCGCGCCTAGCCGATGGTGCCCAGCGCCGCAACCTCGGCACTGACGCGCGCGACGGTTTCGGCGAGCCAAGCGTCGAATTCGGGGCCGTCCCACGCGCGATGATCACCGCGCGCGTACGCCAGCGCGTTACGATGGTAGAACAAGGCGTTGATACGATTCGGAATGCGGCTGTCGGCTGTCCGGATGACCTTGGCAGGGGAGCCGACGACAATCGAATTGGGCGGAACGATCGTGCCGTCCTTGACGTAGGCGTGCTGTCCGACGATCGACCCCGAACCGATCACTGCGCCACCATAAACCGTCGCATTGATGCCGATGAGGCAGTCGTCGCCGATCGCGCAGCCGTGCAACGTCGCGTGGTGAGTGATCGAGCAGCGGGCCCCGACGACCACCGGGCGTCCGGGATCGGTGTGGATCATGACGAAATCCTGGACGTTGCTGTACGCCCCGATCTCGACGTGCGCAGCTTCCGAACGAATGACCGCATTGCACCACAAGGAACTGCCTTCGCGCAGCGTCACGCGCCCGTAGATCGCCGCCGACGGGTGGATGTACGCCGCTGCATCGAGGTCGAGGTCGGGGCTCCAGCTCAGATCGCACCCTTGGCGTTCGACGACTTCATGAACGCGACGAGTGCGTCGAAGCCGTTCTTGGCGATGTAGGCCGAGAAATCGGCCTCCTGCGTCAGCGACAGGTTGATGCCCGCGATGCTCAGATTGAGGATCTGAAACTTGTTGCCAACCGGGCGCAGCGTCCAGATCGCATCGAATTGACCACCACCGGGCTTTACGACACGCGTATAAACGTCGATGTCGCCCTTGCTGCCGCGCGGCAGCGTGCGCACCGGCTGCACGTCGGCGTCGCGATAGTCATAAAGACGGTCGGTATAGGCGTTGATCGCAAACTCGGGCAGCGCCGCCTGGTAGGCCGCGTACTGCGCCGGGGTGATCTGCGAACGGTAACGGCGAATCAGGCGATTACCGATGTCGTCGAGCGCAAAATTCTCGTGCAGCAGACTGCGAAATTTGACACGGATCTGATTCTTGCCGAGCGATTTTTCTTTCAGAATGCCAAACGCCGTCGTCGACAGATCGTCGACAAAGCGGCTTGCGGCGGCCGAGTCGGTGGCAGCCGTGGCCTGCGCGACGGCGGGCGTGACCGACAACGGAACGGCAAGTGCAACGACGGCAGCGGCAAAAGCAAAGACGCGCATGACAACTCCTTGAACCAGACACGGCGATGCCGCCAACAACCCCTTTCAGGACTGCGGCGGCATTGCAGCCGGGTGATTGAACGGCGCTTTAACCGGGCAGACTGTCGTGGAGTTCCGCCGTCACGCCGTCGACCGTGGAATGCATCGCTGCCGAGGCGTCGTGGGCGGCATCGTTGACCTTGGCGCATGCGGTCCGTTCCGCGTCCGAAAGTCGATCGCCCAGACCGGCGAGTAAGCGGCGCTCGCCTTCGGTTTCTGGAAACAGCGCCCCCAGAGCCGCACCCGCCACCAGACCGACGAAGATCGCGATGAGCGGATTGCGACCGATCGCGGCGCTGGCGCCGTCTCGCGTCAGCGCGAAGCGCTGGCCTGTGTTGCCGCTACTATTGGCCGAATAGTCGTCGTCATAGTCGCTGTAGGCTTCGTAGCCATCGCCGAGATCAACAGTCGCCTTGCTGAGGCGGTTGCCGCCGACAAGCGCCAGTCCCACTGCGAGCCCCGCGCCGGCCACGATGACCGGATGCGCGCGGACGAGCCGTACTGCCTCGTTCAGGAGGTCGACACCGCCGGCTTGTACCGAGGCGGCTGCGTCGCCGACGATACGGCGCGGGTTGAGACGATCCTGCAATTCGTCGATCGTCGCCGCGATCCGCTCGCGCGTATCTTCGGCCTCGCCGACATAGTTGTTTACCGTCTCGTCGCCGCTCATCGTCAGTTCCCCTTCAGTGTCTGCGCGTCGCGGCGTAGCGACGCGACGGTCTTGTCGGGCGCGAGGCTCGACGCCCGCACCCGGCTGAGGCCAGCCGCGACTGCGATGCCGCCCACGACCGCGACGGCGACCGCGACGATGAACGCCGCCAACCCGGCGCTACCGACCACCGGCGTCAACCAGCCGACGAACGCGCCGACCAGCGTGAACAACGCAACGAGAAACAACATGCCGCCGACAGCGATCGAGCCGATGCCGCCCAACATTCCCGAAATATTGCCCTTCACCTCGGCCGCCGCAAGGCGGAGCTCGGTACGGAACAGATGACCGACGTCCTCGATCAATTGCCGCAGCAGATCACCGATCGAGTTGCCCGTGTCGGGGTTGCTCGCCATCATGAAACCTTTCAGCCAGCGCCAGAGCAACGCGTTACCGGCCTGCCCTGAGGATGCGCGACACCGCAAAACCCGCCGCGACGGCGAGCCCGACGGCTAGCGCGGGTGAACGGCGCGCCAGCGCCTCACCCTCGTGGAGCAGGTCGTCGATCGACATGCCCTTGACGCTGTGGGTCCAGCGCTCGAGCGTCTCGGCAGCGTCGTTCGCCAGACCGCCGACGGGGCCGAACGAGCCCTCCTTGAGCTTGTCGGCGATCTCGCGCGCCGCCTGTGCAACGCCGTCGAGCGTGTCGGTGACCTGTCCCTTGCCGCTGTCGGCGAGGCCCCGCAATTTCGTCGTCGCCTGGTCACGCAGGGTCCGTGCGGGATCGTCGAAGAGGCTGGCAAAGCCGTTTGACTTGTAAGTTGCACCGGCAGCGCCGCTCGCGTCGTGCGAGGTATCGTGGAGCGTGGCGTCCCAGCTATCGGTTGTCATGACCAAAGTCCTTGTTCGTGGTGCTTGCGCAGCCTGAACGTGAAATGTCGCGGTGCGTTCCGCCCGAATTGACCGCACCCGCCGCCCGCGTTGCCGTGAGTCGTAATGGTGACTAGTGAAGCCGCCTGCAAGTGAAGACGTGACGTACCCGAAAGGTTTGAGCCACCATGACCGCCATCGTCGATATCCACGCTCGCCAGATTCTCGACAGCCGGGGCAATCCGACCGTCGAGGTCGATGTGCTGCTCGAGGACGGCAGCTTCGGGCGTGCGGGGGTGCCGTCGGGAGCGTCGACGGGGGCACACGAGGCGGTCGAACTGCGCGACGGCGATGCGACGCGCTACGGCGGCAAGGGCGTGCTCAACGCGATCGCGGCGGTCAACGGCGAGATCTTCGACGCGCTCAGCGGCATCGACGCCGAGGAGCAGGGCGACCTCGACCGCGCGATGATCGACCTCGACGGCACTCCCAACAAGTCGCGGCTCGGGGCGAACGCGATCCTCGGCGTCAGCCTCGCGACGGCCAAGGCAGCGGCGGAAGCGCGCGGGCTGCCGCTCCACCGCTACGTCGGCGGCGTCTCGGCGCACGTGCTGCCCGTGCCCATGATGAACATCATCAACGGCGGCGCGCATGCCGACAATCCGATCGACTTCCAGGAGTTCATGGTGATGCCCGTCGGCGCGCCGACGCTCGCCGAAGCCGTGCGCTGGGGCTCCGAAATCTTCCACACGCTGCGCACGGAGCTGAGTGCGGCGGGCCAGTCGACGGCGGTCGGCGACGAGGGCGGCTTCGCGCCGAACCTCCAGGGTACGACCGCGGCACTCGATTTCATCATGCGCGCCGTCGAGAAGGCGGGGTTCAGGCCCGGCGACGACGTCATGCTCGCGCTCGACCCCGCCGCGAGCGAATTCTTCAAGGGCGGTCGCTACGAACTGGCGAGCGAGGGCAAGTCGCTGACGCCGCACGAGATGGTCGATTACTATGCCGACCTCTGCGCACGCTATCCGATCCTATCGATCGAGGACGGCATGGCCGAGGACGACTTCGAGGGCTGGAGAGCAATCACCGACCGCCTCGGCGCAACCCACCAGCTCGTCGGCGACGACCTGTTCGTGACCAATCCGGCGCGGCTCAAGGACGGCATCGCGCGCGGCCTCGCCAATTCGCTGCTCGTCAAGGTCAACCAGATCGGCACGCTGACCGAAACACTGCAGGCCGTCGAGATGGCCCACCGGGCGCGCTACACCAGCGTCATGTCACACCGCTCGGGCGAAACCGAGGATTCGACGATCGCCGATCTGGCGGTCGCGACCAACTGCGGACAGATCAAGACGGGCAGCCTCGCGCGCTCGGACCGGCTGGCGAAATACAACCAGCTGATCCGCATCGAGGAGAAGCTGGGCGACGCGGCGGTGTATGCCGGGCGCGCGGTGCTGCGATAAATCTCGCCGCATCGTGATAATCGCTTGAATCGCCGTCGCTCCCGTGATTCAACGGCGGGGTGACCAGTCGCGAAACCCTTTTCGACCTGCTGCGCCGCGCGGCGTTCCCGGCGACATGCCTCGTCGCCATCGCGTATTTCGCCTTTCACGCCGTGGCGGGAAACACCGGCCTGCTGCAATGGCGCGAATATCGTGCCGAGCACGCCGCACTGACCGCACAGGCCGCGCAGGTCGCGGCGCAGCGCGCGGCGCTCGAACGCCAGACCGCGCTGCTCGACCCGCGCCATGTCGACCCCGACCTCGCCGACGAGCTGGTGCGCCGCAATCTTGGTGTCGTCCGCCCCGACGAGGTCGTCGTCGACCTGCCGCCTGCACGTTGAACCGCGCGACGTCGCGAAAGCGGGTTGAACCGGCAGGCGTCACGCTCGTATAGCAACCGGACCACCACCCGGAAGGCGCGACCCTTGGCCAAGACCACCGCCCGCGCCGCCGCCCTTGCGTCACCGCTGCGCGAGCGCCCCTCCGAACCGCAGCGGCACGTCGCGACCGGAACGGAACTGCTCGGCCTGTACCACGAGATGCTGCTCATCCGCCGCTTCGAGGAGCGTGCTGGGCAGATGTACGGCATGGGGCTGATCGGCGGCTTCTGCCACCTCTACATCGGGCAGGAGGCGGTTGTGACGGGGATGCAGGCGGCGCTCAAGCCGACCGACAGCGTCATCACCGGCTACCGCGACCACGGCCACATGCTCGCCGCCGGCATCGATCCCAAGATCGTCATGGCCGAACTGACCGGGCGCGCGGCGGGGATCAGCAAAGGCAAGGGCGGCTCCATGCACATGTTCTCGGTCGAGCACGGCTTCTACGGCGGCCATGGCATCGTCGCGGCGCAGGTGCCGCTGGGTACGGGACTGGGCTTCGCGCACAAGTACAAGGCCGACGGCGGCGTCGCGGTAACCTATTTCGGCGACGGTGCGTCGAACCAGGGCCAGGTCTACGAAAGTTTCAATATGGCCGAGCTGTGGAAACTTCCGGTCATCTACGTCCTCGAGAACAACCAGTATGCGATGGGCACCAGCGTCAACCGCTCGTCGTCCGAAGACCAGTTGTTCCGGCGCGGCGAAAGCTTCCGCGTCCCCGGCCTGCAGGTCGACGGCATGGACGTGCTCGCAGTGCGCGGCGCCGCACAGACGGCGGTCGACTGGGTGCGCGGCGGCAAGGGCCCGGTGCTGCTCGAGATGAAGACGTATCGCTATCGCGGTCACAGCATGTCCGACCCCGCCAAGTACCGCAGCCGCGAGGAAGTCCAGGCGGTGCGCGAGAAGAGCGACCCGATCGAAGCCGCCAAGGCCGAGCTGATTGCAATGGGCGCGGCCGACGAGGCCAAGTTCAAGGAAATCGACCGCGATATCCGAGCGCTCGTCACCGAGGCGGCGGATTTTGCCGAAAGCGCGCCCGAACCGGCGGCGGGCGAGCTTTATACCGACGTGCTGGTGGGGCGGTATTGATGACCGAAATCAAGCTCCCCGCGATGTCGCCCACCATGGAGGAGGGCACCCTCGCCAAGTGGCTCGTCAAGGCGGGCGATACGGTCAAGCCGGGCGATGTGCTCGCCGAGATCGAGACCGACAAGGCGACGATGGAACTCGAAGCCGACGAGGGCGGCGTGGTCGAGGCGCTGCACGTCGAGGCGGGTGCCGAGGGCGTGCCGGTGGGGACGCTGATCGCGACGATTCGGGGCGAGGACGAGGAGGCAGCACCGGCCAGCGCGCCCGCTGATCCGCCTGCGCCGAAGCAGTCCGATGCGACGCCCGCGCCGACAAAGGCCGACACGGCCGCTCAGCCGAAAGCCGGTGAGGAGCCCGCGTCCCTGCAGGTCCAGCCCGACGTCGCCCCCGGCACCCCGACCCGCCGCCAGACCGTCCGCGAGGCGCTGCGCGACGCGATGGCCGAGGAGATGCGCGCCGATCCGCTCGTCTTCGTGATGGGGGAGGAGGTCGCCGAGTACCAGGGCGCGTACAAGGTCACCCAAGGGTTGCTCGAGGAATTCGGCCCCACCCGCGTCGTGGACACCCCGATCACCGAATACGGCTTCGCCGGCCTCGGCACCGGCGCGGCGATGGGCGGGCTCAAGCCGATCGTCGAGTTCATGACCTTCAACTTCGCGATGCAGGCGATCGACCACATCATCAACTCGGCCGCCAAGACCAACTACATGAGCGGCGGCCAGATGCGGTGCCCGATGGTGTTCCGCGGCCCCAATGGCGCGGCGTCGCGGGTGGCAGCGCAGCACAGCCACAACTACGGCCCGTGGTATGCCAGCGTCCCCGGGCTGATCGTCATCGCGCCCTACAGCGCCGCCGACGCCAAGGGCCTGCTCAAGAGCGCCATCCGCTCGCCCGACCCGGTGGTCTTCCTCGAGAACGAGCTGCTCTATGGCCACAGCTTCGACGTGCCGGAGGGCGATGTCGCGATCCCGATCGGCAAGGCGTCGGTGGTGCGTGCCGGCAAGGACGTGACGCTGGTCAGTTATTCGATCGGCGTCGGCGTCGCGCTCGATGCCGCGACCAAGCTGGCGGAGGCGGGTATCGATGCGGAGGTCGTCGACCTGCGCACGCTGCGCCCGCTCGACCGCGCGACGGTGCTCGCCAGCCTCAAGAAGACCAACCGCATGGTCGTCGTTGAGGAAGGCTGGCCGACCTGCTCGATCGCCTCCGAGATCATCGCCATCGCGATGGAAGACGGCTTCGACGACCTCGACGCGCCGGTGCTGCGGGTGACCAACGAGGACGTGCCGCTGCCCTATGCCGCCAACCTCGAGAAGCTGGCCCTGATCAAGGTCGAGGATGTCGTCGAGGCGGCGAAGAAGGTTTGCTACCGGTGAGATTGGCGAGGGCAGCGACAGCGGGGGCACTTGCTGGCGGGGTCATTTATCTGGGCAGCGTCCTGTTGATTTTGCCATTTGTGGTATTCTATCTCGATGATCAGAAGTACGGCTTCGTAAAAGAGCAGTCTGTCGGTGAAAACATTCTGAGCTTAATGCCCTCTTTCGTTTTCGGCGCGCTTATCGGCCTGCTAATACTGTTTCCCTACGCTCTTTTCAGAGACAGGCGACGCGACTCACTCCGAAACGACACGCTCGCTTCTTTGACTGTGCCGATTTTTATCGCCTGCTTGGGCTACGTTTATCAACACCGATCAATTTCTTCTGACATGCTCTTCTTTTCAATATGTATGCTTCTGATGGTCATCCCGTCGCTTGCCGGAATGGTCGTGTTTCGTCGAATTCTCGGTTCACCGATGCGTGACCGGGTTGCTGATATCTTCGAAGGTTAGCGGAATGCCCATCGACATCACCATGCCCGCGCTGTCGCCGACGATGGAGACCGGCACGCTGTCGAAGTGGCTGGTCAAGGTCGGCGACACGGTCAAGTCGGGCGACGTGCTCGCCGAGATCGAGACCGACAAGGCGACGATGGA
>JBBQVB010000115.1:0-7750 GCA_038211965.1 Sphingomonadales bacterium | reverse complement strand
GCAGAACACCACCGGCTGCACGGTCTTGAAGCCCGGCAGCGCGTGGGCGGTCGGCTTCTTCGTGTCGGTGATCGTGTCGCCGACATTGGTCTGCGCGACTTCCTTGATCTGCGCGGTGATGAAGCCGATCTCGCCCGGCCCGAGCGCGTCGAGCGCTTCGATCTTGGGGCGGAAGCAGCCGACGCGGTCGACGAGGTGCTTGGTCCCCTGCGCCATGAAGGTGATCTCCTGGCCCTTGCGCAGGGAGCCGTCGATGACGCGGACGAGGATGACGACGCCGAGATAGGGGTCGTACCAGCTGTCGACGAGCATCGCCTTGAGCGGCGCGTCGGCGTCACCCTTGGGCGGCGGGATGCGTGCGACGATGGCATCGAGGACGGCTTCGATGCCCAGCCCGGTCTTGGCGCTGGCGAGCACGGCATGCTCGGTCGAGATGCCTATGACCTCCTCGATCTGGGCTTTCACCCGCTCGGGCTCGGCGGCGGGGAGGTCGACCTTGTTGATGACCGGGATGATCTCATGGTCGTGCTCGATCGACTGGTAGACGTTGGCGAGCGTCTGCGCCTCGACCCCCTGCGCCGCATCGACCACCAGCAGTGCGCCTTCGCATGCCGCCAGCGATCGCGATACCTCATAGGCGAAGTCGACGTGCCCCGGCGTGTCCATCAGGTTGAGAACATAGCCCTTATAGTCGAGCCGCACCGTCTGCGCCTTGATCGTGATGCCGCGCTCGCGCTCGATGTCCATGTTGTCGAGCACCTGCTCGCTCATCTCGCGCGCCGTCAGCCCGCCGGTCTGCTGGATCAGCCGGTCGGCAAGCGTCGACTTGCCGTGGTCGATATGCGCGATGATCGAGAAATTTCGGATGCGGTCGAGTGGGGCGGTCATCGGCGGGGGTGTAGCAGAGGGGGGTTGCCAAGCAAACGCGCGTCTCGCCACAGTGAGCCGGGGAGATACATATGCTGCACGTCGCGATCATCGGTTCGGGTCCCGCTGGCTTCTATACCGCCGAGGCACTGGCGAAGGCGCTCGGCGACGACGTGCGGATCGACATCGTCGACCGGCTGGCGACGCCGTACGGGCTGATCCGCGCCGGCGTCGCGCCCGATCACCAGTCGATCAAGGCGGTCGACCGGCGCTATCACGCGACGGCGCTGCTACCGGGCGTGCGCTTCGTCGGGCATGTCGAGGTTGGGGCGGACGTGTCGATGGACGAGTTGGCGGGGCTGTACGATGCCGTTGTGCTCGCGACGGGCGCGCCGCACGACCGGACACTCGGGATACCGGGCGAGAAATTGCCCGGCGTGCTCGGTTCGGCGGCGTTCGTCGGGTGGTACAACGGTCATCCCGACTTCGCCGATCTCGCCGTGCCGCTCGGGCATCCGGGAGCATGCGTCGTCGGCAACGGCAATGTCGCGATCGACGTCGCGCGCATCCTTGCCAAGACCCCCGACGAGCTGGCCGCATCGGACATCGTGCGCCATACGCGCGACGCGCTCGAGCATAGCCGCATCGCCGACATCCATCTGATCGGACGGCGCGGGCCGTGCCAGGCGAGCTTCACCCCCAAGGAGATGGGCGAACTCGGACACCTGGCGCGCGCGCAGCCGCGGCTCGACGCGTCCGTGCTGCCGCCGCCCGAGGGTGACGCGAGCCTCGAACCCGGCCTGCGCAAGACCGTCGGGCACCTGCGCGCCTTCGCCGCCGCGCCGCCCCGCGACGTGCCGGTGACGCTGCACTTCGACTTCCTGACACGCCCCGTCGCGGTCGAGCAGCACGACGGCCACCTGCGGCTGATCGTCGAGCGGACGCGGCTGGAGGGCGATTCTGCTGTCGGCACGGGGGACATGCACGGCATCGACTGCGGGCTGATCGTGTCGTGCATTGGCTATCGTACCGCGCCGCTGGAGGGTGTGCCGTTCGACGCGCGCGCCGGGCGCTTCGTCAACGACGAGGGACGGATCGGCGCAGGGCTGTACGCGACGGGCTGGGCACGGAGGGGGCCGTCGGGCACGATCGGCACCAACCGCCCCGACGGGCTCGCAGTCGCGACGCGCATCGCTGCCGAGGTCGTGGCGGGGGGCAGGGCTGGGGGCGCGGGTCTCGACGCGCTGCTCGCGTCACGCGGTGTCGTACCCATGACCTTCGAGCATTGGCAGCGAATCGATGCAGCAGAGGTCGCCGCCGCACGACCGGGAGCGCCGCGCGAGAAGTTCGTCCGGCGGCCGCATCTGCTCGCGGCGGGGCAGGTTATCGGCTAGGCCTCGGGCGGCACCCCGTCGAATTCGGCCAGCGCGGTGACGAACTGGTCGGCACAGGCGTCCCAGCTGAAGTGCCGCGCGTACGCGACGCAGTCGGCGCGGTCGGCGGTCAGCGCACGCGTGATCGCCGCACCGAGATCGGCGTCGGTCGCGCCGACCACCGCGTCGAAGCCTTCGACGGTGCCGCGACCCGTGCCGACGACATCGAGCGGACCTGCCACCGGAAACCCCGCGACGGGCACGCCGCAGGCCAGTGCCTCGATCATCACCAGCCCGAAGGTGTCGGTCAGGCTCGGAAACACGAACACGTCCGCCGCCGCGTAGGCCGACGCCAGTGCCGTGCCGTGCAGGCTGCCGAGGAAGTGCGCGTCGGGGTAGCGCGCCTGCAACGCCGCACGCGCGGGGCCGTCACCGACGATGACCTTGCTGCCCGGCACCGCGGTATCGAGAAAGGCCGTCAGATTCTTTTCGACCGCGACGCGTCCGACGCTGAGCTGGACCGGGTGCGCCAGTTCGGCAAGCGCCGGGTGCGGTGGCCCATCGGGTGTGAACGCCGCGAGATCGACGCCGCGCGACCACAGCCGTGTCTGCGTCAGGCCATGGCCATGCAGCTCGGCGGCGAGGCGCGGCGTCGCGACGAGGATATGGCGCGCGGGGCCGTGAAAGCGCGCTACCAGCCGCCATAGCCAGGCGATGCTGAGCGGCGTTCGCGCCGCGACATAGTCCGGAAAGCGCGTGTGGAACGATGTCGTGAAGGGGATGCCGCGCGCCATGCACCAACGTCGCGCCAGCCAGCCGAGCGGCCCTTCGGTGGCGATATGGATCGCCTCGGGCCGGAACGCGTCGATGAGTTTCGCGATGCGTCGCCGCGTCGTGAGCGCGAGGCGAATCTCGGGATAGGTCGGGCAGGGTAACGAAGCGAACAGGTCGGGCGTGATCGTCTGTACCGCGTGCCCACGCGCGCGCAGCAGCTCGACCGTCGTCGTCAGCGTCCGCACGACCCCGTTGACCTGCGGCGTCCACGCGTCGCTGACGAGGGTAATGCGCATCAAGGGCCTTGCTTCCCCGTCCCTATTCGGGAGGGGCGGGGGTGGGTACGGACGTCTTCGCGAGCCTTCTTCCCCGCACGCCATCAGGAAGCAAGGCTACTGGCACCCGCCGCCTACCCCACACTCGACGGGCACGGTGGGTCAGGCCGCGACGGGTACCAGCACAGCGTCGCGGCTGCGTACACGTGCGGCGTTGCGCGCCGCCCAGTCGACGATCTCCATCCGCCCGCTGTGATGCTCGACCAGCGCCGTGCAGCTCTCGACCCAGTCGCCGTCGTTGTAGTAGGTGATGCCGTCGAAGTCGCGGATTTCGGCGGTGTGGATATGGCCGCAGACGACGCCGTCGACGCCGCGCTCGCGCGCCGCATGTGCCACCGCCTCCTCGAAGCGCGAGATGAACGACACCGCGTTCTTGACCTTCTTCTTGGTGTACGCCGACAGCGACCAGTACGGCAGGCCGAAGCGGCGGCGCACCGCGTTGAAGACGATGTTCGCCTTGAGCAGCAGCGCATAGGCATGGTCGCCGAGGAAGGCGAGCCAGCGCGCGTAGAGCACCACTCCGTCGAACTCGTCGCCGTGGATGACCAGCAGGCGGCGGCCGTCGGCGGTGACGTGAATCGCCTCGCCGACGACCTCGACGCCGCCGAAGCTGAGGCCCGTGAAGTCGCGCAGAACCTCGTCGTGATTGCCCGGTACGTAGACGACGCGCGTGCCCTTGTTGGCGAGCTTGAGGACGCGCCGAACGATGTCGTTGTGGCGCGGCGGCCAGTACCAGCCGCGCTTGAGCCGCCAGCCGTCGATGATATCGCCGACGAGATACAGCGTCTCGGGCTGCACCGACTTGAGGAAGTCGAGCAACAGGTCGGCATTGCACCCCGAAGTGCCGAGGTGCGTGTCCGAAATCCAGATCGTGCGCGGGCGAAGTTTGCCCTTGGGATCGACGTCGTCATCCTCGTCGACCCAGACGGGCGCGCGGCCGAAGGCGCTCATGCCGGGGTGGGCGGCGGGCTCACCATGCCCAAAGGCTACTAAAGGTAGCGATGCCATTCGGCGCTCACTCTCTGCGGCTGCTGGACGCACACTATATCTTGTGTGTGACAATGCCGTGGCAGTCTCGGTCGCCCCCGGGACGGGCGCTTCATGGTCGGGGCGAGAGGATTCGAACCTCCGGCCCCTGCCTCCCGAAGACAGTGCTCTACCAGGCTGAGCTACGCCCCGACGATGAAGAGCGCGGCCTATAGCGGCGCGGCTCGCGGGGGGCAAGCGCGGATCAGGAGTGCCGCGTGCCACCCCAACCCGCGCCACCGGCGGGCGTTCAGCCCAGCTGGCTCATCAGATGCTCGGCCGACGACACCTTGAACGCGCCGGGGTCCTCGACGTTAAGCTCCGCGACGACGCGGTCGCGGACCAGCATCGAGAAGCGCTGGCCGCGCTTGCCCATGCCGAAGCGGCTGCCGTCCATCGTCAGGCCGAGCGCCTCGACAAAGTCGCCGTTGCCGTCCGCCAGCAGCGTCACCTTGTCGCCGACTCCCGCTGCCTCTCCCCAGGCACCCATCACGAAGGCGTCGTTCACCGAAATTCCGACGACTTCATCGACGCCCTTGGCGCGCATTGCGTCGGCATTGTCGATATAACCGGGCAAATGCTTCGCCGAGCAGGTCGGGGTGAAGGCACCCGGCACCGAGAACAGCGCGACGGTGCGCCCGCCGAACAATTCGGCGCTGGAGACGGGCGCCGGACCGGCATCGGTCATCTTCATCAGCACAGCGTCGGGAACGGTATCACCAATCTTGATCGTCATCGAACGGTCTCCTGAGCTTCGCGGCTGCGTCTAGCCCTGCGCGCCGCGACGGTAAAGCGCGGCTGGCAGGCGGGCACGCGGTCGCTATATAATCGCGGCTATGAGCGAGCCCCCCTTCCTCGTCGGTCAGTTGCTGCTGTCGATGCCCGGCATCGGCGACCCGCGTTTCGAGCGCGCGGTGATCGCAATGTGCGTCCACGACGACGACGGTGCGCTCGGCATCGTCGTCAACAAGCCGCTCGCCAATCTGCGCGTTCATGAACTGATGACACAGCTCGATGTCGCCCCGGGCGAGACGCCCGACGTGCCGGTCCATGCGGGTGGTCCAGTCGAGCCGGGGCGCGGTTTCGTCGTCCACTCGACCGACTGGGCGGGGCAGAGCAGCATCGACGTCGCTGGGCGGTTCGCGCTGACGTCGACACTCGACGTGCTGACCGCGATCGCCTCGGGCAAGGGGCCGCGCCGCTGGTTGTCGGCGCTCGGCTATACCGGT
Organism: Sphingomonadales bacterium; assembly: GCA_038211965.1. GTDB lineage: Bacteria > Pseudomonadota > Alphaproteobacteria > Sphingomonadales > Sphingomonadaceae > Glacieibacterium. The sequence continues at coordinate 2,146 of JBBQVB010000115.1, read as the reverse complement.
TGGGCACCCGGGCAGCTCGATGCCGAGATGACGCGCCACGGCTGGCATGTCTGCCGCTTCGATGCCGGGCTGTTGTTCGGCACGCCTGCCGACCGCATGTGGCCGCGCGCCTTTGCGTTGTCCGGCCTCGATGTCGGGCGGCTTTCGGCGGTCGCGGGACACGCGTGAGGTGAGGCGGACCGTCGCGCCCAGCGCGTTGTTAACGCTTCTTTAGCCGCGTCTGCGCTAGCGTTCCGGAACGATAACCGATTTCGAGGGCTGACCGATGGGTGCGTTGAGAAGTTTTGCAGCGGTTGCCGGTTCGGTACTGTTGGCTGGCGGAGTGGCCGTGTCGGTGCAGGCGGCGGTGATCGTGCCTGTCGCCGCGACCGGCTCGACATCGTATCCCGGCTACGCCGACTCGAACGCCATCGACACGGGCGGCGGGAGCAACGTTTCGGACTGGGCGTCGTTCAGCCAAGGCACCGCATCGAAGCTCAATCTCGACCTCGGGTCGATTTACACGCTGTCGACCTCGACAGTCACCGACCGTGTCACCTCGGGCGGCGGCAACAACGGTTTCGTCGGTGGGCTTTTCGATTTCACCACGCAGTTCTCGCTGCAGGCTTTCACCGATGCGACGTTCACCACCGCCATCGGCGGCCCGCTGATCTTCAACCACACGGCACCGATCGCGCCGTCGGTGCCGACCGACTTCGCGTTGACCGTCGGCCTCGGTGGTTTGACCGCGCGTTACCTGCAGTATTCGGTGCTCGCCGCGAATGGCAGCAATCCTGGCCTATCGGATATCGTCTTCGAGGGTTCGGCTCCGGGCGTCCCCGAGCCCGCCGCGTGGGCGCTGATGATCGCGGGCTTCGGCATCGTCGGCACGGCGATGCGCCGGCGCGCGCGGGTCGAAAGCAGCTTCGCCTGAACAGATCGATTCGGTAGCGCCGCCGCTCGAAAGAGCGGCGGCGTCTCCTTGAGCACGTGGTGCAACGACTGCTAAGTCTAAGAGACCTGGCCGTTCAGGGCGGTGCCAGGATTTGGTCGGCGCGCCAGACCGGGACAGCGCGCACCGAGACGGCCGGCAGCAACGCGATCACCGGCCGGATCGTCGGGATGATCGTTGGGGGACATCCGCGCGGCGGCCTGCCATAGCTGCGCGGCGAAGGCGTTCGAGGTTCCCAACATGTCCGACTTACAGCCGGCCTATCCACTTTACGTCGCCAACCGGCCCGAACAGCCTAACACCGACCTTGCAGTTACCGACAAATACACCGGCGAAATCGCGACGCGCGTCGCCCTGGCGGATGCCCCGACGATCGACCGCGCGATCGGTGCGGCGGTGCACGCCGCGCCCGCAATGGCGCGCATGGCCGCCTATGAGCGGCAGGCGGTGCTGGCGCATTGCGTCAAGCGTTTCACCGAGCGTCAGGACGAGCTTGCGGTGGCGCTGTGCATCGAAGCCGGAAAGCCCATCAACGACAGTCGCGGCGAAGTCGGGCGGCTGATCGACACCTTCCGCATCGCCGCCGAAGAGAGCGTGCGGATCACCGGCGAAGTCCAACCGCTCGACATCGCGCCGCGCGCCCGGGGTTACATGGGGATGTGGAAGCGTGTGCCGATCGGTCCGTGCAGCTTCATCTCGCCGTTCAATTTTCCACTCAATCTCGCGGCGCACAAGGTCGCTCCGGCGATCGCGGTCGGCTGCCCGTTCGTTCTCAAGCCTGCGAGCCGGACCCCTCTCGGCGCGCTGATCATCGGCGAGGTGCTCGCCGAGACCGACCTGCCGCCGGGCGCATTCTCGATCTTGCCCGCCCACCGCGACGGAGCCGACCTGTTCACCACCGACGAGCGGCTCAAGCTGCTGAGCTTCACCGGCTCGCCCGATGTCGGCTGGAAGCTCAAATCGCAGGCCGGCAAGAAGAAGGTGGTGCTCGAACTCGGCGGCAACGCCGCGGTGATCGTCGATGCCGACGCCGATCTCGACGATGCGGTCGACCGCGTGGGGTTCGGCGCCTTCTACCAATCGGGCCAGTCGTGCATCGGCGTGCAGCGCATCATCGTTCATACCGACATCTATGACGAATTCCGTGACCGGCTGGTGGCGAAGACCAGGACCTTGATCGTCGGCGATCCGCACAACGAGGACACATTCGTCGGC
>JBBQVB010000114.1:0-8006 GCA_038211965.1 Sphingomonadales bacterium | reverse complement strand
CCGGCGTGACGATGTCGGTTGCCTCGCCGCCCCGCGTGATCGTCGGGACTGCGGTCAGGATCGACGAGGTCGGCTTGAGCGCCATGCGGACAACGATCGGCTGTCCTGTCGAGATACCGCCCGCCGTTCCCCCGGCGTGGTTCGACAGGAACGACGGACCGCCCTCCCCCGGTCGCATCGCATCAGCGTTGGCCTCGCCGCGCAGCCGGGCGGCGGCGAAACCGTCGCCGATCTCGACGCCCTTGACGGCATTGATGCCCATCATCGCGCTTGCCAATTCGGCATCGAGCTTGGCGTAGACGGGGCTGCCCCATCCGGCCGGAACGCCGGTCGCGACGCACTCCACCACCGCGCCGAGTGACGAGCCGTCGCGACGCGCCGCATCGAGCGCCGCTTCCCACGTCGCCGCCGCGCCGGCATCGGGGCAGAAGAACGGGTTGCGGTCGATCTCGGCATCGTCGAACGCCGCGCGGTCGATGGCAATGCCGCCGAGTTCGACGAGGTACGCGCGGATGCGCACCTCGGGAATGACCAGCCGCGCCACCGCACCTGCAGCGACGCGCGACGCGGTCTCGCGCGCCGACGCCCGTCCCCCGCCGCGCGGGGCGCGGAGACCGTATTTGGCGTCATAGGCATAGTCGGCGTGGCCGGGGCGGTAGGCCTGCGCGACGCCGGCGTAGTCCCTCGAGCGCTGGTCGACGTTGTCGATGAGCAGGCTGATCGGCGTGCCGGTGGTGCGGCCCTCGTACACCCCCGAAAGAATGCGCACCGCATCGGGCTCGCGGCGCTGCGTCGTGAAGCGCGAGGTGCCGGGGCGGCGTCGGTCGAGCCACGGCTGGATGTCGGCGTCGGACAGCGTCAGCCCCGGCGGGCAGCCGTCGACCACCGCGCCGATCGCAGGACCGTGGCTTTCGCCCCACGTCGTGAAGCGGAACAACCGCCCGAAACTATTGAACGACATGGCCTGTCCCCCGTCGCGCCGGGGTTAGGATCGGGCGGGTCCGGCGTCAATCGACGCGCCGCGCCAGCTGCCGTCGAGCAGTTTGACGATCGCCGAGAAGTCGAGACCGCCGCCGCCGAGCCCGGCGAACATCTGATAGAGAGCTTCGGCCTGCGCCCCCATCGGAACGCTGCCGCCGACCGCCGCCGCCGCGCCGACCGCGAGCTTGAGGTCCTTGAGCATCAGCGCGCTGGCGAAGCCCCCGGCATAGTCGCGGTTCGAGGGGGCAGAGGGCACCGGCCCCGGCACCGGACAGTAGCTCGTCATCGACCACGACTGGCCGCTGGCCTGCGAACTGATGTCGAAAAAGGTCTGCGCGTCGAGGCCCAGTTTTGCCGCCAGGACGAAGGCTTCGCAGGTCGCAACCATCGTGCTGCCGAGGATCATGTTGTTGCAGATCTTCGCCGCCTGCCCCATCCCCGCCGCGCCGGCGTGAATGACCGCCTTGCCCATCGCGTCGAGGATCGGCTGAGCCTTGGCGAAACCCGCCGGCTCGCCGCCGACCATGAAGGTCAGCTGCCCCGCGTGTGCCGCCGCCGTGCCGCCCGAGACCGGCGCGTCGACGATCGTGAGTCCCTTTGCGAGCGCGCCCGCGGCGACGGCCTGCGCGGTTGCGACATCGATCGTCGAACAGTCGATCAGTATGGCTTCGCGCGACGCGGCGGCGAAAATCTCGCTTTCGTAGACGGCGCGGACGTGACTGCCCGCCGGAAGCATTGTCACGACGGCGTCGGCCCCGCCGACCGCCTGCGTCGTACTGCCCGACCGCTGGCAGCCATTGGCGACCGCCTCATCGAGCGCCGCGTCCGACAGGTCGTAGGCCCTGACCGCGTGCCCTGCCTTCGCCAGATTGGCCGCCATGCCCGAGCCCATATGACCCAGCCCGATGAAAGCGATCTGCACGCGCATACCCTCCGAAAATGGACCAGTAGCGAAGTTCAGGTTCGGGACGCGAACGAAAACGGCCCGGCGGGGCTTGCCCGCCGGGCCGCCGAGGCCGTTGTTGCGCGTCCGCTATTTAGCGGCGGTCGCCCATGAAGCGCAGCAGGAACAGGAACAGATTGATGAAGTCGAGGTAGAGCGTCAGCGCGCCCATGATCACCGACTTGCCCATCATGTCGCTACCCTGCACGACGTAGTACATCTGCTTGATCTTCTGGGTATCGTACACGGTCAGCCCGGCGAACACGAAGACACCGACGATCGAGACGATCAGCGACAGCGCGCTCGACTGGAAGAACATGTTGGCGAGGCTCGCGATGATCAGGCCGACGAGGCCCATCAACAGGAACTTGCCGACACCCGACAGGTCACGCTTCGTGGTGTAGCCGTAGAGACTGAGCGCGCCGAAGCCCGCTGCGCTGGCGAAGAAGGTACTGGCGATCGACGCGCCGGTGTACGCGAGGAACACCGTCGACAGCGACGCGCCCATCAGCGCAGCATAGACGAAGAAGATCGCCTTGGCGGCGGTCTCGGACAGGCGGTTGATGCCGAAGCTTAGCCACATCACGAGGCCGATCGGGGCCAGCATGACGATCCACTTGAGGATACCCGGCTGGAGGAAAATCTGCCCGGCGAGCGATTCCTGCGGCGTCGCGCCCTGCGCCATGAACAGCGCGACGATCCCGGTGAGCAGCACGCCGCTCGCCATGTAGTTGTAAACCGACAGCATGTACGACCGCAGCCCGGCGTCGAAGCTCGCGTCGCCCGCGACGGCTCCGGCGTTCGCCCTCGGATAGGCGGCGCGGGGGTCAAACTGGTTGGCCATTTCTGGTCACTCTCTCCTTGTTGCGGCGGGGTGCCGGAACAGCCGCAATATCGGCCTAACACGGGCAGGTTTCAAGGGCGGCTCAGAGTGTCCGCAACACCGCGTTGGGCCGCGCCGAAAGGGCTCGCCAACTTCCCGCCAGCCCGAGCGCGACGGTCAGGGCGCCGCCGCCTGCCACGACCGCGACGACCGGCCCCCACGCGGGCTGCCACGCCAGCTTGAACACCTGCACGACGACATACCAGGCCGCCGCCGTCCCGAGCAGCAGTGCCAGCCCCGCGACGATCAGGCTGAGCAGGCCGTATTCGAGCAGCGTTGCCGTCGCCACCTGCCCCCGCGTCGCCCCGAGCACCTTGAGCAGCACCGCATCGTACGTCCGCGCACGGCGGCTCGCGGCAAGTGCCCCGACGAGCACTGCGATGCCTGCCGCGAGCGTCAGTGACCCTGCCGCGCGGATCGCCGCCGACAGCTGCCCGAGCAGCGTCGAGACCTGCGTCAGCACGTCGGCGACGCGCACCGTCGATGCGGTCGGGAAGGTGCGCGTCATCGCGGCCGAAAAGCCGCGCTCCTCGGCGGGCCGCATCGCCACCGTCGCCATCCAGCTGTGCGGCGCGGCCTCGAGCGTGCTGGGTGCGAACAGGATCGCGAAGTTGAAGCCGAGGCTCTGCCAGTCGATGCGCCGGAACGACGCGATCGTCGCGACGACGTCGACGCCGAGCACCGAGATCGTCAGCGTGTCGCCGAGCTTGAGGCCGAGCGCCTTCGCGGCGGTCTCGTCGATGGAGATCAGCGGCGGGCCGGCATAGTCGGCGGGCCACCATTTGCCGGCGGTCAGCACGTGGTTCGGCGGGAAGGCGGCGGCATAGCTCAGGCCGCGGTCGCCGCGCAGGATCCACGCATCGTCGGGGAGGTTCTTGAGCTGCGCCACGGGTATGCCGTTGACCGCGGTGACCGGGCCGCGCAGCGAGGGGACGGTGCGCAACGCCGCGCCCGGGGCGGTGCGGGCAACAAGGTTCCGGAATGTCGCGAGGCCGTCGGTCGGTACGTCGATGACGAAGAAGCTCGGCGCGCGCTTGGGCAGCGACCGCTCGATCTGCCCGTCGAGGTTGGTCTCGATCACGCTGAGCGTCGCGAACAACGTCAGCCCGAGGCCGAGCGCGACGACCAGCTGACGCGTCAGCGCGCCGGGGCGGTGGAGATTGCCGAGCGCGAGGCGGGCAAGCATCGACCTCGGGCGGGGGCTGCGCGCCGCCAGCCAGCGCACCAGCGCCGCGAGCGAGCCGAGGCCGAGCAGCAACGCCAGCGCACCGCCGATGAACGCCAGCGCGAACAGGCGGTCGCCCGACTGGAACACCGCCAGCGCGACGATGGCGCTGCCTGCGGCTGCGATGGGGACCAGCGTGGCCCAGCCCGGCCACGCCCGCGCCTCGACGGCGTCGCGGAACAGCCGCGCGGCGGGCAATGCGCGCGCCTGCGCCAGCGGCCACAGCGCGAACGCCAGCGCGATCAGCAGCCCATAGGCGGCGGCACTGAGCAGCGGCACCGGGTAAAGGCCGAGCGCGGGCGGTACCGGCAGCGCGTCGCCTGCGACCGCCACCATCAGCCACGGGACGGCTGCCCCGAGCGCCGCGCCGACTGCAACCGCCGCAACCGCAACCAGCCCGACCTGCAGGAGGTAGCTGCGGAAGATCAGGCCGCCGTCGGCACCGACCGACTTCAGCGTCGCGATCGTGCCGCTCTTGGTGTCGAGGTAGGCGCTGACGCCGTTGCCGACACCGACGCCTGCGACGACGAGCGCCGTCAGCGACACCAGCGTAAGAAACTGGCCGAGGCGGTCGACGAACTGGCGCGTGCCCGGTGCGGCGTTGTCGCGGTCCTGCACGCGCCACCCGGCTTGCGGTTGCGCGGCGTGGAGGCGCGCGGCGGCGGTGGTCGGCGTCACACGCGGCGGCAGCGCGACGCGGTACTGCGCGCGGAACAGGCTGCCCGGCGCGATCAGACCGGTGGCAGGCAGGTCGTCGAGCCGCACGATGACGCCGGGGCCGAAGCCGAAGCCCTCGCCTGCCTTGTCGGGCTCGCTGGCGATGACGCCTGCGACGCGAAAGGTCGTGGTGCCGATGCCCAGACGGTCGCCGCTCCTCAGGTGCAGCCGCTCGGCAAGCTCGGGCGACACCGCCGCGCTTCCTCGTACCAGCGCTGCGCGGTTGGCGAGCACGAAATTGCCGACGAGGGGATAATGCGTATCGACCGCCTTGAGCTCGGCGAGCACGCGCACGTCGTCGCCCGCGCGGCCCGCCATCGCGCGCAGGCGGAGAACTTCGGACACTGTGCCGAGCCGGTCGAGCGCGGCGCGTTCGGGCGCGGTCGCGACGCGCTGCGTCAGCTGCACCGCGATATCGCCGCCGAGGATCTTCCGCCCGTTGTCGGCGAGCCCGCGGTTAATCGCGCTCGACAGGCTGCCGACCCCCGCCAGCGACAACGTGCCGAGGACGAGGCAGACGGCAAGCAGGCGCAGGCCGCTGAGGCCACCGCGTAATTCACGGAGGGCGAGGCGGAGGGCAAGCATTATCCCTCCTCTGCAAGGGGGGAGGGGTACCAATCGCGTACCACACGCCCGTCCGCCATTTCGATCACCCGTCCGCAGCGCGCCGCCAGCGCGGTGTCGTGGGTGATCAGCACCAGCGTCGCCCCCGTCTCCGCCGCACGCCCGAAGATCAGTTCGACGATCCCCGCACCCGTCGCGGCATCGAGGTTGCCCGTCGGTTCGTCGGCGAACAGCAGCAGCGGGCGCGGCGCTGTGGCGCGCGCGATGGCGACGCGCTGCTGCTCGCCTCCCGACAGTTGCGACGGATAATGCGACAGGCGGTGGCCCAGCCCGACCGCCTCGAGCTCGGTGCGCGCGGACCCTTGTGGATCGGACCGCCCCGCAAGCTCGAGCGGCACCGCGACATTCTCTAGCGCGGTCATCGTCGGGATCAGGTGGAAGGCCTGCAGGACGATCCCGATCCGCCCGCGGCGTGCGCGTGCCAGCCCGTCCTCGTCGAGGCGGGTGAAGTCCTGTCCGGCAACCGTCACCGTGCCGCCGCTGGCGCGCTCGAGCCCCGACAGGATCGCCATCAGCGACGACTTGCCCGACCCCGACGGCCCGAGGATCGCGACCTGCTCGCCGGCCCGGATAATCAGGTCGAGACCGCGCAGGATCTGGACCGCCGCGTCGCCGCGACCGAGACGGAGGGTGACAGCGCGCGCGTCGATAACGATATCGGGGGTCATGCGAACTTTCGGGAGAGTACGGTGGCGCAGTTGCTTCGATATGGCGGGTTCGGCGGACTTTGCCAGTATCTCGTCGCGGGACTGCTGGCGCTGATGCCGCAGGGTGTGGCCGCCGCCGCACCGCCGCGCGTGGTGCTCGCCTTCGGCGACAGCCTGACGGCGGGCTACATGCTCAAGCCCGGCGAGGGCTTCGCGCCGCAGCTCGAGGCGGCGCTGCGCGCATCGGGACGCGCGGTGACCGTCCACAATGCCGGGGTGTCGGGCGACACGACGGCGCAGGGCCGTGCGCGGTTGGGCTGGGTGCTGGCGGGGATGAAGGCCAAGCCCGACCTCGTCATCCTCGAACTCGGCGCCAACGACATGCTGCGCGGGTCGCCGCCCGCGACGGCGCGCGCCAATCTCGATGCGATGCTGAGCGAGTTTCGCAAGCGCGGCGTGCCCGTCGTGCTCGCGGGCATGCTGGCGTCGCCGAACCTCGGTCCGGGCTACGCGCGCGAGTTCAACGCGATCTTCCCCGCGCTGGCGAAGACCCACGGCGCGACGCTGTATCCGTTCTTCATGGCGGGCGTCGTCGGCGGGCACGGGTTGCAATTGGGCGACGGGCTGCATCCGACCAAGGCGGGGGTGGCGGTGATCGTGCGCGGGATCCTGCCGACCGTCACGCGGGCCCTGGACAAGGCGCACTGAGGCCATGCACCGGCTGTTCGTCGCGCTCGAGCCTCCGCCCCGCGTCCGCGACCGCCTCCTGGCGGCGATGGGCGGGGTCGCGGGCGCGCGGTGGCAGCGCGACGACCAGTTGCACTGCACGCTGCGCTTCGTCGGCGAGGTCGACCGCCACGCCGCGCAGGATATCGCGGCGGCGCTCGGCGGGGTACGGCATCCCGCAGTCGAGGTGACGCTCGGCGAACCCGGCGTCTTCGACCGGCGTGGGCGGATCGACACGCTCTGGGTCGGTGCCGGCCCGTTCGAGCCGCTCCACGCGCTCAAGAAGGCGGTCGATGCCGCGCTTGTCCGTGCCGGGGTGCCGCCCGAGGCGCGTGCCTTCCGCCCGCATATCACGCTGGCGCGCTTCGGACGGCTGGCGGGCGATGCGGGGGGCTTCGTGCCGCAGGTGCCGCTGGCGGGCCTGGGGTGGCGCGCCGACGCCTTCGCGCTCTACGAAAGCACGCTGGGCCACGATGGTGCCGACTACGAGATCGTCGAGCGGTATCCGCTATAGCCCCGCGCGGCGCATCAGGTCGGCGGTCGAGGCGTCGAAGCTGCCGCCTCTCCCTCCCGAAGCCATCATCGCGTTCGCCAGGTCCTTGCCCAGTTCGACCCCCCATTGATCGAACGGGTTGATGCCGAGCAGGCACGCGGCGGTGAAGGTCCGGTGTTCGTAGAACGCCAGCAGCGCGCCCAGCGTCGCCGCGTCGAGGCGGTCGAGCAGGATCGTCGCCGATGGCCGGTCGCCGGGAAAGGTCTTCGCCGCCGCGAGGGCCGCATCGCCGCCCGACAGCGCCAGCGCCTGGTCGGGCGTCCGCCCCCGCATCAGCGCCGCGCCCTGCGCGAAGCAGTTGGCGAGGAGTTGCGCGTGGTGACTACCGCCGAGGCCGTGGCCCGGTTCGCGCACCGCGACGAACTCGACTGCACCGACCGCAGTGCCCTGATGGAGCTGCTGGAACACCGCGTGCTGGGCATCGGTGCCCGTGCCGCCCCAGGTCACCGGCGCGGTGGCATAGGCGATCTGCCCCCCGTCGCGCGTTACGCGTTTGCCGTTGCTCTCCATCTCGAGCTGCTGGAGGAACGCCGGAAGCAGCCGCAGCCGCTCGTCATAGGCGAACACGCCGCGCGTCGCCTGCCGCTGAAAGGTTGCGGCGAACACGTCGAACGCGCCTGCCAGCGCCGGGGCGTTGACCGCGAGCGGCGCGCTCTCGAAATGTGCGTCCATCGCCGCCGCGCCCGCCAGCAGCGCCGAGAACGCCG
>JBBQVB010000113.1:0-8232 GCA_038211965.1 Sphingomonadales bacterium | reverse complement strand
CTTCGAAGGCCTGCGCCGGATGCGCGCGGCGGAGGAGGGTATCCTCGAACTCCAGAAGCACGTCGACACGCTGATCATCATCCCCAACCAGAACCTGTTCCTGATCGCCAATGCCAATACGACCTTCAAGGAGGCGTTCGGCATGGCCGACCAGGTCCTTCACCAGGGCGTGCGCGGCATCACCGACCTGATGATCATGCCCGGCCTGATCAACCTCGACTTCGCGGATATCCGCACCGTGATGTCCGAAATGGGCAAGGCGATGATGGGCACCGGCGAGGCATCGGGCGAGCGCCGCGCCATCGAAGCGGCGGAGAAGGCGATCGCCAACCCGCTGCTCGACGAGGTGTCGATGCGCGGTGCGAAGGGCGTCATCCTCAACATCACCGGCGGCGACGACCTGCGCCTGCACGAAGTCGACGAGGCCGCGACGCACATCCGCGAGATGGTCGATCCCGACGCCAACATCATCGTCGGTTCGGCGTTCAACCCCGATCTGAACGGCATGATGCGCGTCTCGGTGGTCGCGACGGGCATCGACGTCGTCGCGCGCACGCCGAGCGTCGCGGTGCCGCAGCGCGCCGTCTCGCTGGGCGGCAGCAGCAGTGCCTTCGCCGGTCCGACGGTGGCGGTACCGGGACGTGCGCCGACTCCCGAGCCGGTTGCCGAGCCCGTCGCGGCGACGGTCATCGCGCCGCTGCCGGTCGTGGAACCCGAGCCTGTCGGCGAACTCGATCTCTCGGTCGCCGAGCGCGTCGACGAACCCGAGACGCCGATGATCGCCAGCTTCACCCCCAAGGCCACCGCGCCGGTCATCCCGATCCGCCCTGTCGTCGAGGAAGAGCCCGAGCCGCAGTCGCTGTTCCAGAAGATGCTCGGCCTCAGTCGCGGTGCCAAGGCCGCGCCGCGCCAGACGCTGGCACCGGAACGCCAGCCCGAGGTCGGCGGCGAGGTCGAAATCCCGCCGTTCTTCAAGCGGCAGGTCAACGAGTAGTTTGCTCGCGCCCTTCCCCGCCGCGCGGGGAGGGGTGGAGATCTACCCGAATAGCGGCAGCGGCCCGCGCCCCCCGGTCGACCACGTCGTCCAGTTCGGAAAGACATAGGGCATGTCGGCGGGCAGCACGCCGTACCACTGCGCGATCGCGCCGAGATATTCCTCGCTCGCTGTCGTCGGTATCCAGCGCCCGAGCGCCGCGCCGTCGACGTCGTCGGGGCCGCCCAGCGTCGTGTCGGGGTAGGTGCCGTGGACCGTGCGGTTCTTGACCGCGCCGCCCAGAACGAGGTGGTTGTTGCCCCACGCATGGTCGGTGCCGCGCTGGCTGTTGACCTTGAAGGTGCGCCCGAAGTCCGACATCGTGAACGCCGTCACCTGATCCTGCAGGCCGAGCGCCTTCATCGCGGCGTAGAAGCCCGCCAGCGCGTCGGCGAGATCGGTCAGCAGGCTGGCGTGCGTGCCGGTCGTCGTATTCCCGGCGTCGACTTCGTTCGAGTGATTGTCGTAGCCGCCCTGCGACGTGAAGAACACCTGACGGGTGTGGCCGAGCGTACCGCGCGCCTCGATCAGCCGCGCGACACGCAGCAGCTGCCGCGACACGTCGCTGGTCAGCGCGACGCCGGCACCATTCTTGAAATACTGATCGACCGTCGAGGCGCCGGTCAGGATGCCATTGGCGGTCGCCGCCTGGCTGTACGACGTGTTGATCGTCGTTGCGCTGAGCTGCGTCGGCGTGCCGGTACCGCCGGCGTCGGCAAAGGTCGTCAGCGCCGCCTGCCGCGCCACCACCGCCGCGTCGTTCGAGGCGGCGTTGTAGCCGTTCCGGACGATGGTGCCGTTCGACGGCAGGATCAGCGGCGATGACGACTTGCCGATCAGCGCCAGTGTCGAGCCGCCGAGCGAGATCAGGTCGGGGGTCGGGAGCGCCGCCTCGCGGTCGTTGATCCGCCCCATGAAGCCGTCGCGGTTGACGTCGCGCATCCGCATGCCCTGCCAGTGCGACTGTTCGTCGGCGTGGCTCATCAGGTTGGTCGGGCGCAGGTCGGTGCGCGACTGGTACAGCGCCTTGGTCAGCGGGGCGTACAGCGATCCGGTGTTGAGCACCGCGCTCAACGCGCCCTCGCTCCACGCCGCGCCCAGCGGTGCCAGGGCAGGGTGGAGACCGTAGGGTACGCCAGGCAGCCCGACGAGCGACGCCTGCGGCAGCGCCAGCGTCGCGCCCCGCCCCGCCGCATAGCCTGCGTAGCGCCCGTCGGTGGGCACGATCATGTTCCAGTTGTCCGACCCGCCGAACAGGAACACCCCGACCATGGCGCGGTAGCCCGGCGCGACCTGCGCGACGCCCGCCGTGCGACCGAGCTGGCCGAGCACCGCGAGCGCCCCCGCGCCCGCCGTCAGTCGCATAAAGTCCCGCTTGGAGATTGCCATCGCGATTACCGATCGACCTGGAATTGCGGGGACGAGGCGACGATGTAGAGCGCCACCTGTGCGCGCTTGCGCGCCTGCACGGTCGGGTCGGCATTGGTCACGGCGTTGATCGCCGTAACCAGCGCCGCGCGCTGCGGCGCTGACATGGTGTTGTTGAGCATCAGCAGGTTGATACGATCGATCAGCGCGGTGGTGTCGGTGCCAAACGCCTCCCACGCCGACCAGTCGGGCTGCGTGCCCGTCGCCCCGGTCAGGCTGGCGAGCGGCGTGTATTCGCTGCGGCTCGCGGCGTCGCCGTTGACCAGCCAGTCATACGCGAGGTTGTGCCGCGCGATCACCGTTGAGACCGTCAGCAGCTTGGTCGGCGGGCTGACGAGGCCGCCGCCCTGCGGCAGCGGGTAATCGGGGGGGTAGAAGTTGAACACCGACGGCGCGCGGAACGGCTGCTGCCCCATCGCCTGGTCGCGCGTGTAGAAGGCGTAGCCGTCGCTGCGAAACCCCGCGAGACGCGCGATGGCGAGCGAAAACAGCACCGGCTCCTTGACCTTGCCGTCGCTGGCCCCGGTCTTGGCGTCGCCGCGCGCGTCGGCATCGGTCAGGATGGCGCGAACGACCGCCTTCAAATCGCCGCGGACGCCACTGCCGTTGTTGGCGAACACCGCCGAGATACGCCCGACATAGGCGGCGCTGGGGTTCGAGGTGACGAGCTGCTGGATCAGGAACTTCGACACGTACGGTGCAGTCGAGGCGTTGTTGAAGACGGCGTCGATGACCGCATCGAGGCTGGCGGTCTGCGCCGCCCCCGCTGCGACGGTCGTACCGAGGAAGGTCTTGGCGGTCGTATCGTACAGCGCGGCATTGGAAATCATCGGCTTCGCATAGTCGATCGCATTATTGTCGGAGATCGGCGCAGTCCCGAGGCGCGCGCAGGTCCAGCCGGTCAGCGCGCGTGCCACGCCGCGCACGTCGTCGGCGGTAAAGGTCGCGATCGTCGCGCCGGTCGCATCGACCTTGTCGGTCCCGTCGGCATTGAGCTGATTGACCCCCATCGCGAACAACTGCATGAGTTCGCGCGCATAATTCTCGTTGGGCGCCGTCCGCGAACTGTTCGCGAGGTCGAGATAATCGCCCATGTAGCCGTTCAGCGTGACCGCCTTCAGGATATCGCGGTAGTTGCCGAATGCGTTGTCGAGGAAAATCTGGTTGAACGACGCGAGCCCCGCCGTCGAATGAACCTCGAAATCGGACGCGACCAGCAGCTGCGAGAGCGCGAACGCGACGCGCTGGCGGAGTTGGTCGGGGTTGGCGACGGCGTGCGCGTAGAACTCAAGCGCCACCCCGAACGACGAGCGATAATCGCGGTCGCATACGTTGCGCGCCGAGCCGCTGAGCGCGTCGCAGTAGGTCTTCGCGACCGATTTGGCGATCAGGTCACTGTAGTTGCTGGAGGGGGCGGCGAACTGCGCGTCGATCCACGCGCCTGCGCTACCGCCCGCGACCATTGCGTCGATCAAGGTCTTGGTCGCCCCGAAGCTGCCCTGGTCGGCGAGGCGTGCGGCGTCCGCGCCCGAATAGGTGACGATGGGGACCGGGACCGGCACCGGCGTCGGCGCGCTCGAACTGCCGCCGCCGCCGCCGCCGCCGCAGGCCGCAACGAGGACAAGCAGGGCGGCCGCGCTGGCCGTCCTCGCCGTCCGCAGAACGTGCTCGCTTGCCATGCGCCGATACTCCCCCGCCGGATCGGCAGACAGCTGCAGGATACGCACTGCAGCGCCATCATCCCCCGCGACGCTGCACCCCTAACATTACAATTCGACACGCCGCCGAGATGTTTCGCGTCCACCGTGAAAAATCGAGCCGCGACGGGTTCCAGCGCTACAGCAGCCCCAGCGCGCGGAAGCTCGCATGCCCTGTCCGGCCGATGACGACGTGGTCGTGAACGCTGAGGCCCAGCGGCTTGCCCGCCTCGACGATCTGCCTGGTCATCTGAAGGTCGTCGCGGCTCGGGCTGGGGTCGCCGCTCGGGTGGTTGTGGACGAGGATCAGCCCGCTCGCGCCGAGTTCGAGGGCGCGCTTGACGATCTCGCGCGGGTACACCGGCGCAGCGTTGACCGTCCCCGAGCCCATCGCCTCGTCGCGCACCATGATGTTGCGATTATTGAGGAATATGACGCGAAATTCCTCGGTCATCCGGTGCGCCATCGCGGCGTGGAGATAATCGGTCAAGGCCTGCCAGCCGCTGAGTACCGGGCGGTCGATGGCAGCGGTCCGCAGGGTCCGCTGCACCGTCGCCTCGACGAACTTGAGCGCCGCCGCCGCGCCCGGTGTCAGGCCGTCGATCTTTGCGAGTTCGGCGGGCGACGCGGCGAGCAGTGCCGCGAGGCTGGCGAACCCGCCACCCTTCTCATCGAGCAGGCGCTTGGCCAGCGGCTTGGTGTCGCGCCGCGGGATCGCGAGGCCGAGGACATATTCGAGGAGTTCGTAGTCGTGGAAGCCGTCGCCGCCACCTGCGAGCAGCCGATCGCGCAGGCGTTCGCGGTGACCGGAATTCTCGTCGCTCACACGGCGTAGGGTGGGCAGTCGAGCCCGGCGGGCGAGCGCGTGAAGACCTCGTTGCCGTCTGCGGTGATACCGACGCTGTGCTCGAACTGCGCCGACAGCGAGCGGTCGCGCGTCACCGCCGTCCAGCCGTCGTCGAGCAGCTTGACCTTGAAGCTGCCCAGATTGATCATCGGCTCGATCGTGAAGATCATGCCTGGCTTGAGCACGTCGCCGGTGCGCGGTCGCCCGACATGGACGACGTTGGGGGCGTCGTGAAAGACGCGCCCGACCCCGTGCCCGCAGAAGTCGCGGACCACCGAGCAGCGCTGCGCTTCGGCATAGCTCTGGATCGCGTGGCCGACGTCGCCGAGCGTGTTGCCGGGCTTGGCGGCCGCAATGCCGCGCTGGAGGCATTCGTAGGTGATATCGACCAGCCGCCGCGCCTTGAGCGGGGCGTCGCCGACGATGAACATGCGGCTGGTGTCGCCGTGCCAACCGTCGACGATCACCGTCACGTCGATGTTGGCGATGTCGCCCGCCTTCAGACGCTTGGCCCCCGGCATGCCGTGGCAGACGACGTGATTGACGCTGATGCACAGGCTGTGGCTGTAGCCGCGATAGAAGATCGTCGCGGGGATAGCGCCCCGCGCCAGCACGAATTCGTACGCCAGCCGGTCGAGGTCGCTGGTCAGCACTTCCGGCACGACGTGCGGCACGAGCATGTCGAGGACTTCGGCCGCGAGCCGCCCCGCCTTGTGCATGCCCACGAAGGCCTCGGCACCATGGATCTTGATCGTTGCCGTGCGCTCCTCGGCGTCGGTCAGGCTTTCGTAGGTCGCGGCGACGTAGCTCATGGCTCCGATGTATGCGCGTGGGGGGCAGGGGGCAAGGCGGGAGCGACCGCTGCCGCGACTGCGGCCTCGGCGAGGCTGCGGTGACCGACGGCGTCGAGAAACAGCCCGCCTTCGACGATGGCGAGGAGCAGCGCCGCCGGGCGCGCCGGGTCGGTGGTGTCGAGATGGTCCCCCGCCCACGCCACGAAGCCCGCCATGATGCCGGTCGCGAGCGTCCGGTCGGGCTCGCGCCCGCGCGCCGCGCCGGTGGCGAGTTCGAGCCACAGCTGCATGTACGGGCGGAGCGCGGGCATGCCGACCGCCGACCACAGTGCCGTCAGGAGCGGCGCGAAGCCGAGGCGCATCCCCGGCGGCAGTGCGGCGTCGAGCATCGCGGTCAGGCGCGCCGCGACGCGCTCGAGCGTCGCGGCGAGCAGCGCGTCCTTGTCGGTGAAATAATAGAGCAGCATCCGGTCGCTGGTCCCTGCCGCTGCCGCCAGCGCACGCAGGCTGGTTCCCGCGAGGCCGACGGCGAGGAGATGATCGGCCATGCGGTCGATGGCCGCGTCGCGGCGCGCGTCACGAATTTTCATGGCGATTCCTGTAGCGCGCGCTACGCCGCGATGCTATGTAGTGTCTGCTACAAAACCGGGAGACGAAGCATGGCGAAATTTTGGCAGAACTGGCTGATGGTCTTGTGCGGCGCGGTCGCGCTGTTCGGCGTGGTCCTGACGCTCGGTGCGTCGCCGCTGACCGATGCCCCAGTCCGCGCGCTGTTAGCCACCATTGGGCCAGGGCGCGAAGCCGAGATGACCGACGGGCTGCGCTTCGCGACGGCGCTGATGGGCGCGGTATCGCTTGGCTGGGGGCTGACGCTGTTCGCGGCGATCCGCACCGCGATCCGCCTCGGTCCCGACGGGCGCGACCTATGGTTCGGAATCCTGGCGAGCGTCCTCGTCTGGTTTGTCGTCGACAGCAGCCTGTCGGTCGCGACGGGCTTTGGCTTCAACGCGGTGTCCAACACGGCCTTCGTCGCGGCGTTTCTGCTGCCCGTCGTGGTGTCGGGAGTCTTGCGAGCGCGACCAATTCCATCGCTGAACGCAAAGTCGTGAGGTCGTGGAAGTCGAACGGGTAAGGCAGATGTCGAACAATTCGCATTCGAAGTCACTGATCGTGGCCGGCTCGGTTCTGTTCCTGTTGGGCTTGGCACAAGGGACACTGATCCAGCAATTCCTCAATCCGCGCATGGCGCTTTCCGCGCATTTGACTGCAGTCCAGAGTGGCGTGGCGTTGATTGCTGCCGGTCTGGTCTGGCCGCGTGTCGCACTACCAGCGCGATTGGGCCGCTTATCGCGATTTTCGATCATCGGTGGCATGTATCTTCTATGGATCGGCTTGACAGTGTCGGCCGCGACTGGGGCAAGCCGCGATTTGCCGATTGCCGGCCATGGTTTCGTGGGCGGACCGTCGGCAGAAGCGCTGGTATCGGCCCTCGTCCTTGGCTCAGCGATCGTCATGATAATTGGTTGGGCGTTGTTCGTCGGCGGCGTCATCCGGCACCGGACGCCCTGACAGTCCGTCGCGGGCCGACGCTGATCGGCTGCAGGACGCGACGCGCCGCCGAAAGCAGTCTCACCGTCGCGGGTGTCGTCGATCTTCAACGACATTCCGGCTCTTGCAAAACCGCGAATTAACTCCACATACCCTCCAGACGGATGCCATATGGATGTTTTGCTGTGGACCAGACCCAACGCGCGGATAGCGAGAAGCTGACGATCAACCTCGGCTTCGTCGATCTCGGGCACATTGACCTGCTCGTCCGCGACGGCTTCTACAGCAATCGCAGCGATCTGATCCGGACGGCGATCCGCAATCAGCTGGCGCGCCACGGCGAGGTCGCGGCGAAAGCCGTCGAACGGCAGCGGCTCGACCTCGGCATCAGCCATTTCACGCGCGCGCGCCTCGAAGCGGCGTGCGCGGCGGGCGCGCCGCTCGACATCCGCGTCCTCGGCCTCGCAAGCTTCGCCGCCGACGTCACCCCCGAACTCGCGCGCGCCGGCGTTGCATCGTTGACCGTGCTCGGCGCGTTGCACGCCAGCCCTGCGGTCAAGGCGGCGCTCGCCGACCGCTTGACGTGATCGAAACAAATCAAGGAACATCGATGAACTTCGCTCTCCCCGAGACGATGCGCGAGGCACTGCGCTTGACGCGTAGCGGCGACCTGACGGGTGCGACAGCGCTGCTGCGCGGTGGCAGTACGCCGCCCGCGCCGTCGCCGCGCGCGAGGCAGCCGATCGACCTGACCCCGGCGCGCGTCCGCAGCGCGCGCCTGGCCGACCCTGCGCCCCGCCCCGCCGCTCGCAGCCACTCCCCCGCGAGCGGCAGCTTCACCGTCCGCCGCTACAAAGGGCCGGAGGGGGCGATGGACTATTCGCT
>JBBQVB010000112.1:0-8330 GCA_038211965.1 Sphingomonadales bacterium | reverse complement strand
GATCGTGGATTAGCCCCCCTCCCCCGGGGGTGGGTTTGGGGTTGGGAGACGAGGGGACAGCCGGGCACCTCGCTTCGCCAGCCGCCTGCCCACCCCCGGGCCGCGCCAAGGGGCGCGTCTCTCGCCCCTCCCCAAGGGGAGGGGGGACCTTATCCCCACCTTTCCACCCCGCCGCACTGGCGCATCCCCCCTCCCCGGGTCTAAGACCGCCGCCCATGGCACGGTATATCTTCATCACCGGCGGCGTCGTCTCGTCGCTCGGCAAGGGACTCATGGCGGCCGCGCTCGGGGCGCTGCTCCAGGCGCGCGGCTACCGCGTCCGCATCCGCAAGTTCGACCCGTATCTCAACGTCGATCCCGGGACGATGTCGCCGTACCAGCACGGCGAGGTCTATGTCACCGACGACGGCGCCGAGACCGACCTCGACCTCGGCCACTACGAGCGCTTCACCGGGGTCGCGTCGAAGCAGAGCGACAACGTCACCTCAGGGCGCGTCTACTTCGACATCATCACCAAGGAACGCCGCGGCGACTTCCTCGGCGCGACCGTTCAGGTCATCACGCATGTCACCGACGCGATCAAGGCCTTTGCGCTCGCCGACACCGACGACCTCGACTTCGTCCTGTGCGAGATCGGTGGCACCGTCGGCGACATCGAGAGCCTGCCGTTCATCGAGGCGATCCGCCAGCTCAGGAACGATGTCGGGCGCGGCAACAGCGTGTCGATCCACGTCACACTCGTGCCCTATATCGCGGCGGCGGGCGAGCTGAAGACCAAACCGACGCAGCACAGCGTCCGCGAGCTCGCAGCGCTGGGCGTCCAGCCCGATGTGCTGGTGTGCCGCTGCGAACAGCCGCTGCCGATGGGCGAGCGCGCCAAGATCGCGCTATTCTGCAACGTGCCGGTCAGCGCGGTGATCCCGGCGCTCGACGCCAAGAGCATCTACGCCGTGCCGCTCCAGTATCACGCCGAGGGCCTAGACGGCGAGGTGCTGCGCGCTTTCGGCATCGCGCCGAACGAAGGGCAGGACTTGTCGCGGTGGAGCGATATCGAGGACCGGCTCGCCAACCCCGAAGGCGAGGTGACGATCGGCGTCGTCGGCAAATATGTCGGACTGCCCGATGCGTATAAATCGCTTAACGAGGCGCTGGTCCACGGTGGCATTGCCAACCGCGTCAAGGTCAATATCCAGTGGATCGATGCCGAAGTCTTCGAAGCGACCGATGCCGACGTCGCGGCGCGTCTTGAACCGCTGCACGCGATCCTCGTACCGGGTGCGTTCGGCGAGCGCGGCGCGCAGGGCAAGATCGCCAGCATCCGCTTCGCGCGGGAGAGGGCCGTCCCGTTCTTCGGCATCTGTTTCGGGATGCAGATGGCGTGCGTCGAGGCAGCGCGTAACTTGGCAGGCATCGCCGATGCGTCGTCGACCGAATTCGGCCCGACCGCCGAGCCCGTGGTCGGTCTCGTCACCGAGTGGATGAGCGACGCCGGGCGGCAGGTGCGCGCGGCGGGCGGCGACCTCGGCGGGACGATGCGGCTGGGTACCTATCCGGCGACGCTGGCGGGCAACAGCGTCGCGACGTCGGTCTATGGCACCGCGACGATCAGCGAGCGCCACCGGCACCGCTATGAGGTCAACAGCCACTACCGCGACCGCCTGGAAGCCGGTGGCCTCATCTTTTCGGGCATGTCGCCCGATGGCCTGCTCCCCGAGATCGTCGAGCGCCCCGATCACCCGTGGTTCGTCGGCGTCCAGTTTCACCCCGAACTGAAGTCGAAACCCTTCGACCCCCACCCCCTGTTCGCCAGCTTCATCGCAGCGGCGGTCAAGCAGAGCCGGTTGGTCTAAGGCTTATCGCAGGGCAGCGCCGGGTCGCGGGCCACCAAACCAGTTCGATTTTCGGACCAGCCGCGCCTCAACGCCTAGCCGTTCGGACCGAACGCCCCCGGCTTGGTCAGTTCCTGCAGATTGTCCTGCGCGTTCTTGGCGTTGCGTTCCCAATTACGCTGGGTCATGCAGACGCGTTTCTTCGCGATCAGTGAGCCGATAACCGTTTCGCGGTGGCAGATCAGCTTCTCTGGATCCTGCTCCGAAACCTTGACCACTGTAGTTGCTGCTGGGCTGCCGGTCGTTGCATTCGGCACCGCGGGGGTTTCCGCTGCAAGTGCCGCTCCGGCAAGACCTGCCGATAGAATCGCACAGATTTTCAACAGCATCGTCAGTCCCTTCGCCTCGTCAGAGACGATATAGCCGTTTCGTTGTGCATCGCCAATTGCTTGTTGCCGTGATCGTCTGCGCGGCTGGTCCGTACCGGCTCAGGCGTAGCGCGCCGCCGCGCGGCTGTGCCAGTCGTGCAGCGCACCAAGCTCCTCGGGCACCGGCAATCCGATCCAGCCCGCGAAGTCGAGGGTTGTCAGCAACACGATATCCGCCATCGTATAGCGGTCGCCTGCAAGCCACGCCTTGCCCACCAGCTGCCCGTCGAACCATGTCATCGCCTCGAGCACGCGCACCCGCGCTGCCGCACCCATTTCGGGGATTTGCTTGAGCAGCGTCGCGGTCAGCGGGTGACTATGCTGCCAGACTAGCCCGAGTGGCACGCCGAGCGCGGTCTCGACGCGGCGGACCCACATGTCGGTCTCGGCGCGCTGCCACGCGTCGCTGCCGAACAGCGGCGGCTCGGGATGCAGTTCGTCGAGATATCGGCAGATCGCCACCGTCTCGGCGAGGATTCGACCATCGTCGAGTTTGAGGAACGGCACTTGGCCGCGCGGGTTCTTCGCCACGATGTCGGGCGACTTGTGCTCGCGCTTGAACAGCGAGAGCTCGATCGTCGGGATGTCGAGGCCTTTGTCGCGCATGAACAATGCGACGCGGCGCGGGTTGGGTGCCGGGTCGGGAGCGGTGTAAAGCAGCATCAGTAATGTCCCCAAAACGAAAACGCCCGGGCGGTGAGCCCGGGCGTTCGCGGTGACGAGACTAAATCCCGTCCGCAGTGTGCCGAAGCCCCCTTGGCACTACTGCGTGCGACGTGCAGCCTTCTGGCCGTCTTCCCTGAACCCTCGCCGCTTGGCGTGGGTGCGAGGGATTGATATGGCGCGGCGCGGGGATTGTCTTTGGAGAACGACTCGCAATAAGCGGTTGGAAACCGGCTGTTGTTCCTTGGCAACAGTCCGTTACGGCGGCATACGCGTTGCGCGCAGGCCGACCCGTGCTACACGTCCGCCGCGCTGCCCCCGGAGCCCTGAATCTCATGCGTCTGTCCCGTTATTTCCTGCCCGTCCTCAAGGAGACCCCGGGCGATGCGGTGGTCGTCAGTCACCAGTTGATGCTGCGCGCCGGGCTGATCCGCCAGACCGCGGCGGGCATTTATGCGTGGCTGCCGCTCGGTCTGCGGATCTTGCGCAAGATCGAGGCGGTCGTCCGCGAGGAGCAGAACCGCGCCGGCGCGCTCGAGATCCTGATGCCGACGATCCAGTCCGCCGACCTGTGGCAGCAGAGCGGGCGCTACGAGGCGTACGGCCCCGAAATGCTGCGGATCAAGGATCGCCATGGGCGCGATATGCTCTACGGCCCGACCAACGAGGAGGTCGTCACGACGATCTTCGCGGGCGGTGTGCGCAGCTACCGCGACCTGCCGCGCAATCTCTACCATATCCAGTGGAAGTTTCGCGACGAGGTCCGCCCGCGCTTCGGCGTCATGCGCGGGCGCGAGTTCCTGATGAAGGACGGCTATAGCTTCGATCTCGATGTCGAAAGCGGGCAGGCGAGTTACCGCGCTATCTTCGCGTCGTATCTCAAGACTTTCGCGCGGCTCGGGCTCAAGGCGGTGCCGGTGCGCGCGCCGACTGGACCGATCGGCGGCGACCTCAGCCACGAGTTCCATATCCTCGCCGACACCGGCGAAAGTGCGATCTTCTATGACGCCGCGCTCGACGACATCGACCTCGACGCGCCGGACGCGGTCGAGGCGTTGACGGCCCTTTACGCGATGGAGGAGGAGGAGCACGCCAAGGTCGTTGCCAGTGCCGAAGGCTGCCCCGTACCGCCCGAGCGACTGCGGACGCGCCGCGGCATCGAGGTCGGGCATATCTTCTTCTTCGGCGACAAATACACCGCTGCGTTCGGCATGAGCGTTCAGGGACCCGACGGCCAACCTGTGGTGCCGCAGATGGGCAGCTACGGCATCGGCGTGTCGCGCCTGATGGCGGCGATCATCGAGGCAAGCCATGATGCGGCGGGTATCGTCTGGCCCGAGGCGGTCGCGCCGTACAAGGTCGCGCTGATCAATCTGCGCGCCGACGATGCGACGTGCGCGGCAGCGGCGGATACGCTCTACGCTCAGCTCGAAGCAGCGGGGGTCGAAGTTCTGTACGATGACCGCGACGAGCGCGGCGGGGCAAAGTTCGCGACCGCCGACCTGATCGGGCTGCCGTGGCAGGTCATCGTCGGGCCGAAGGGCGTCGCGGCGGGAACCGTCGAGCTGAAGCGGCGGGGGGGCGAGCGCGAGGACGTGAGTATCGGGGCGGTGGTCGCCCGCCTCGCATGATCACCCCCTACGAACGCATGATCGCCCGCCGCTACCTGCTACCGGGGCGTGGCGAGGGCTTCATCTTTCTCGTCGCCAGCATCGCCACCGCCGCCGTGGCGCTCGGCGTCGCGGCGCTGGTCATCGTCATGTCGGTGATGAACGGCTTTCGCGGCGAGCTGTTCGACCGCATTCTCGGGCTCAATGGCCATGCCGTCATCCAGGGCTATGGCGGCAAGATCGAGGCGTGGCAGCCGCTCGCCGCGCATGTCCGCGCGCTCCCCGGCGTCACCAAGGCGACGCCGCTGATCGAGCAGCCGCTGATGGCGAGCTTCGCCAATCGCGTCGAGGGTGTGCTGGTGCGCGGTATGACGCTGCCCGACATTTTCGCGACCAAGGTGATGACCGACAACGTCAAGTCGGGGTCGCTTAGGAACCTCGTGCCGGGGTCAAGCACCGTGGCGATTGGCGCGCGTCTTGCCGAGGCGCTGGGGGCGGGCGTCGGCGACACGATCAGCCTGATCTCCCCGCAGGGCCAGGTGACGCCCTTCGGCAGCGTGCCACGCATCATCGCCTACCGCATCGTCGCGGTCTTCGAAGTCGGAATCTACGACTACGACAAGGCCTTCGTCGTCATGCCGATGAGCGACGCGCAGACGCTGCTGATGCTCGGCGACGCCGTCGGCATGGTCGAGGTCGTCACCGTCGACCCCGACCGTGTCGGCGAGATCCTCGCCCCGATCGCCGCCAGCGTCCGCCGCACAGCGGTGGTCAACGACTGGCGCTCGACCAATTCGGCACTGTTCGAGACTCTCGTCGTCGAGCGCACCGTGATGTTCTGGCTGCTCGCCATCGTCATCCTCGTCGCGGCATTTAATATCCTGTCGTCGCTGGTCATGCTGGTGCGCGCCAAGACGCGCGACATCGCCATCCTGCGAACGATGGGGGCGACGCGTGCGGCGACAATGCGGATCTTCATTTTCGTCGGGACGCTGATCGGCGCTGCGGGGATCGCGGCTGGGGTAGTCTTCGGTCTCGTCGTGCTGCGCTACCGCGAAGCGATTACCGGCACGGTCGCGCGCGCAACGGGGACGCAGCTATGGGATCCGTCGCTACGCTACCTTACCGAACTGCCGTCGCGCACCGATCCGATGGAGGTCGTCGGCATTGTCGTGCTGGCGCTGCTGTTGTCGTTCCTCGCGACGCTGTACCCGGCATGGAAGGCGGCCAGCACCGATCCGGTCGAAGTCCTGCGTTATGAGTAGTGCGGGCTTGCCGCAAGGCGACGATGCCGTTTTGAGGGTCGAGGGCTTGACGCGCAGCTTTCGTCAGAGCGAGGCGGTCATCGAGGTGTTACGCGGCGTCGATCTCAGCGTCGGCGCCGGCGAGATCGTCGCGCTTCTCGGGCCGTCGGGATCGGGTAAGTCCACGCTGCTGCAGGCGGTCGGGTTGCTCGAAGGCGGTTTTGGCGGGGCGATCGCGATCGCCGGCGAGCGCGTCGAGAAACTCGACGCCGCGCAACGCACGCGGGTCCGGCGCGACCGGCTCGGCTTCGTCTATCAGTTCCATCATTTGCTGCCCGACTTTACCGCCACCGAGAACGTCGTGCTGCCGCAGCTCATCGCCGGATGTACCCGCCGGGATGCAACCGCCCACGCGATCCAGCTGCTCGGCGATCTCGGCCTCGCGGCGCGGCTCGATCATCGGCCGTCGCAATTGTCCGGCGGCGAACAGCAGCGCGTCGCGGTGGCGCGGGCGCTGGCCAACCGGCCCGTACTGGTTCTCGCCGATGAGCCGACTGGCAATCTCGACGAGGCGACGGCAGCCATGGTGCTGGCGGAATTCCTGCGCCTCGTACGCGGCCAGGGGAGCGCTGCGCTCGTCGCCACGCACAATATCGCGCTCGCCGCGCGAATGGATCGGGTGGTGACGCTTCACGAGGGCAAACTCGCTTCGACTGCTGTCGCCTAGAGAAAAGCTTAACGACGCGAAACCTTCACATACCAATAGTAAATCGTTCCGCAGCTTGCCGCAGGTATAGGGCAGTTCGTCGAACCGTGTTTATAAGGATTAACCGGGCTATATAGGTTGTTGGTGGAAAGCGTTGGGCGACGGGCATGGCGATTCGCCGCGTAGCTCGTTGAGTTCGGGGGTCACACCAATGTCATTTACAGTGAAAACGGTCGCCAACGCGGCCCAGTTGATTTCTGCTTTGCAAAATGCGTCAGGTGAAACTGAAATCCGTTTGAAGCCCGGTAATTACGGCTGGGTCGGTATCACGAACATCAATCCGCTCGCGCATGTCACGATCACCTCCGACAGCGCGACGCAACACGCCAGCATCGACATGGTGCAGTTTCGGAATTCATCGAACATCACCGTCAGCGAGCTGACGCTCAATCATATTCCGGTCAATCCGCTCGACGGTAGCGGCAACGCCTATGTCTCGGGCTCGCACGACATCACGTTCCTGCACGACGAGTTTTTCAGCGCTGTCGACAACAACGTCAATAACGATGGCGGCGGTCTCGAAGTCGTCAACAGCAGCCGGATCAGCGTACTCGACAGCAAATTCCACGATCTCCGCTGGGCCATGTTCGCGCATGAGAGCGACCATATCGTGGTGGCTGGCAACGATGTGCGTTGGGTCCGCGAGGGCTTCGACTTTGCCGGCGACAATTATGTCACGATCGACAGCAACCTGTTCACCGCCTTTCATCCACAGCTCGAGGGACCGAATCCCGATCATCCCGACGCGATCCAGTTCTGGACGAGTGCGTCGACGGGTTCGCATCATGTCGTGATCACCAACAACGCGATGCTGTTCGCCGGCAGCCAGCCGATCGAGGGCATCTTCGTCACTGCGCAGAGCGGCGTTGCGGCGGCGCGTCACAGCGATTTCGTCATTGCCGATAACGTTTACTACGGCCAGTCACGCCACGGCATCACGACGATGCAGGTCGACGGTGTCCATATCACCCAGAATACCGTGCTGAGTTCGCCGAAATACAACGACGCCTATCAGTATCTCGATCCCGCGATCTGGACGGCGGAGACCACCGGCGCGCGTGTCGATCATAACATCTCGTCGTGGATGGTGAGCGAGCGCGATGTCGGCCGCGTCGCCAGCCAGAACATCGACGCGTGGGACCGCGCCACGGGCGTGGGCGTGTCGTATGCGACGCTGTTCCACCACGAGCCTGGTAGCGGTTCACCTGCCGAATGGTTCGTCGCGAAGGCGGGATCAGCGGCAGCGGCGCAGCATATCGGCTATGACAACGCCTCGGCGGTCGGCAACTGGGCGGTAGTCACGCCGGCACGCGTCGATTTCTACCATGATGTCCTCGATCACGCCGGGGTGAGCATTCAGTTCGCCTGATCGCTGGCGCGACGCTGCCCGGTTCCGCCGTGCAGCGTCGCGACCAGAACGAACGAAATGATCATCAGCAGATACCACGCGCCGAGCTTGGCCGCGGCGAACCAGATGAACAGTGCGACAAGTAGCCAGCCGAGCAGCAGCGGCATCGACCGCACCGCGCGGAACGGTCGGAAGCGGACCATCGTGCGGCCGAACAGCAGCGCAGCCGCAGCGAACAACGCCAGCCGCAGGTCGGGCAGGAAATGGTGCGCGAAGAAGTTGGCATAGATCGCCCCCGCCAGCGCCACCGTCGTCCAGCGCGGCGGGTAGCGCGTGAACTGCAGGTCGAAGCTGCCCAGACCCGCGCGAGGTAGCTCCCGACGGCGGCGTACATGAAGCCCGAAAACAGCGGAACGCCGCCGACCCGCAGCAGGCTCGGTTC
>JBBQVB010000111.1:0-8346 GCA_038211965.1 Sphingomonadales bacterium | reverse complement strand
GCGGTGGCGCCGCGCCGCTTCGCCTTCGACAGCGGCGGGCCGAACCTGCGCGCCAGCCTGCCCGAAAGCGACGGCGGCAGCATCGAGGAAGACCAGATCTTCCTGCTCGCGCTGAACGCCGCGCCGACGCCCGCGAGTGTCGCCGCCGCCGCGTCGTGCCGGATCGACGGGGTGGGCGAGGCGGTGCCGCTCGACATGCTGCCGGTGGCGACCCGCGACGCACTGCTCAACGCGCGCGGCGACTGGCGGCTGCGGCAGTTCCTCGTTGCCGCCGGCCGGCAGAAATCCACCAATACCGAAGCGGAGGTGCCGCCGCGCAGCGAGATCGTCGCGGTGCAGTGCCGGCGGGCACTACCGGCGGGCGGCCGCGTCGCGCTGGTATGGGGCAAAGGCATCGCCACCGCGAACGGGCTGGCGACGGCGGCGGTCAACCGCACCGACTTCAAGGTGCGCCCGGCGTTCACCGCGCGCTTCGAATGCAGCCGCGAGAAGCCCGGCGCCGCCTGCTCGCCGATCGAGCCGATGCGCATCAGCTTTGCCGGCCAGGTGCCAGTGGCGCAGGCGCTCGGCATCCGGCTGGTGGCGGCGGACGGCAAGGCGCTCGCCCCGCAGGCGGTCAAGGATGCGCACACCCAGACCGTCGACCGCATCGAATTTGCCGCCCCGTTCCCCGAGCGCATGGCGTACCGCGTCGTGCTGCCCGCCGCGCTGACCGACGACGCCGGGCGGCCGTTGCTCAACGCGGCGCGCTTTCCACTGACGGTGGCGACCGCCGACGCACCGCCGCTGGTCAAGTTCGCCGGCAGCTTCGGCATCCTCGAGGCAGCGGAGGGCGGCGTGCTGCCGGTGACGCTGCGCGCGGTCGAGGCGAGCCTTGCGGCGCGCGACCTGGGCCCGCTGCGGGGCCGCGAGATCTCGGTCGCCACCGACGCCGAGGTGGCGAACTGGTTGCGCACGCTCGCCTCGGCCGAGGAGCGGACGCAGATCGAGCAGCCGATCGCCGGCAGCGAGGCGACGCTGCGGATCGAGACGACGCGCCAGACACCGCTGATCGACGCCGGAACGCCGGCGCGCACGCTGACCATCGCCAAGGCGACTGGCGTGCGCGGTTTCGAAGTGGTCGGCATCCCGCTGAAGACAAACGGCTTCCATGTCGTCGAGCTCGCCTCGCCGCGGCTGGGGGCCGCGCTGCTCGGGCCGGGGCGCACGCGCTATGTGGCGACCGGCGCGCTGGTGACCGACATGGCAGTGCATTTCCTATGGGGGCGGGGCGCGAGCCTGGCGTGGGTGACGCGGCTCGGCGATGCGCGACCGGTGGCAGGGGCGCGGGTGGTGGTGCTCGATGCCTGCACGGGGGCGGAATATTGGCGCGGCGTCACCGATGCGAGCGGCCGCGCAACGGTGCCGGACAAGCTGCCGCCGCCGGCGAGCTATGGCAGCTGCAGCTACGGCGATCACCCGCTGATGGTGTCGGCGCGCACCGACGGCGATTATTCATTCACGCTGACCAGCTGGAACAACGGCATCCAGGCGGACGATTTCCACCTCGGCTCGGGCTATGGCTATGACCGCGCGGCGTGGGTGACGGTGTTCGACCGCACGCTGCTGCGCGCCGGCGAGACGGTGTCGATGAAGCACATCCTGCGCACCCGCACCGATGCGGGCTTCGGCCCGGCGGTCGAGCTGCCCGAAAAGCCGACGGTCGTCATCCGGCACGGCGGCACCGATCAGAGCTATGAGTTGCCGCTGACGATCGCGCGCGACGGCTCGGCGGAGACGCGCTGGCAGGTGCCCAAGGATGCCGCACTCGGCGACTACACGGTCGAGCTGGGCGGCAAGGGCGCGACCGAGCGGCGGACCAGCGGGCGCTTCAGCGTCGAGGAGTTCCGCCTGCCGACGATCCGCGCGCGAGTGGCGGGGCCGAAGGCAGCGCAGATCGCACCGGCCGCCGTGCCGCTCGACCTGACGCTCGCCTATCTGTCGGGCGGTGCGGTCGGCAAGGCGCCGGTCAAGCTGCGCACGCAGGTCGAGCCGCGCACGGTGACGGTCGCCGACTATGACGGCTGGAGCTTCGACGGCGAGGCGGTGGTCGCCGGCATCGTGGCGCTCGACGGCGGCGACGAGCCCGCGGCGCCCGGCCCGCTGCGCGCCCGCATCGAACCGGTGACGCTGGGGCCGAACGGCACGGCGCGGGTCGTCGTCGACAAGCTGCCGCCGGTGACGCGACCGTCGACGCTGGTCGCCGAGATGGACTATGACGATGCCAACGGCGAGGTCGCGACAGTGGCGACCCGCATCGCGCTCGATCCGGCGGCGGTGCGCGTCGGGCTGCGCACCGAAGGCTGGATCGCCAAGGCCGACGACCTGCGGCTCAACCTCGTCGCGCTCGATCTGGCCGGCAAGCCGGTGCGCGGCCAGCGCATCGACGTGAAGCTGTTCAGCCGCGAAACCTATTCGTACCGCAAGCGGATGATCGGCGGCTTCTATGCCTATGACAACAGCCGCGAAACCAAGCAGCTGGCGGCGACATGCAGCGGCGCCACCGACGACAAGGGCCGGCTGCAGTGCAAGCTCGACCCCGGCGTGTCGGGCGAAGTCATCGCGCAGGCGACCGTGCGCGACGCGGCCGGGCGCATCGCCCAGGCGACGACCAGCGCGTGGCTGGCGGGCGACGACGACTGGTGGTTCGGCGGCGACAACGGCGACCGCATGGACGTCATCCCGGAAGCGACGGAATATGCCGCCGGCGGCGTCGCGCGGCTGCAGGTGCGGATGCCGTTCCGATCGGCGACCGCACTGGTCAGCGTGCTGCGGGACGGCGTCATCGACAGCTTTGTCACCGAGCTGAGCGGCAAGGATCCGGTGGTCGAGGTCCAGCTGAGGCGCGGCTATGCGCCCGATGTGTATGTCTCGGTGCTCGCGGTGCGGGGCCGGGTGGCGGGCTGGCGGCTGTGGCTGGCAGATCTTGCGCGGCGTTGGAACCTGCCGTGGCTGAGCCGCGACGCCGCGCAGCCGACGGCGCTCGTCGATCTTGCCAAGCCGTCGTACCGGCTCGGCATCGCCAAGCTGCGCGTCGGCTGGGACGAGCACCGGCTCGGCGTCAGGATCGCCACCGATGCGCCGACCTATGCGGTGCGCAAGACGGCGCGGGCGCAGGTGACGGTGACGCCGCCGCCGGGCCGCGCATTGCCGGCCGGCAGCGAGATCGCGTTCGCGGCCGTCGACGAGGCGCTGCTGCAGCTGAAGGACAATGACAGCTGGCAGCTGCTCGAAGCGATGATGACCGACCGGCCGCTCGGCGTGCAGATTTCGACCGCGCAGACGCAGGTCGTCGGCAAGCGCCATTACGGCCGCAAGGCGGTCGCGGCGGGCGGCAGCGGCGGCGCGGAGGCAGGTGGCACCGTCCGGCGCGATTTTCAGCCGCTGCTGCTGTGGCGCGGGCGCGTGCCATTGGATGCGCAAGGCCGCGCGGCGCTCGACGTGCCGATGAACGATGCGCTGTCGAGCTTCCGCTTCGTCGCCGTCGCGACCGGCGGCAGCGACCTGTTCGGCATGGGCCGCACCACCGTGCGGACGACGCAGGACCTGCAGATCCTCGCCGGCATCCCGCCACTGGTGCGCGAGGGCGACCGCTATGTCGCGACCGTGCTGCTGCGCAACACCACGGCGCAGGCGATGCGCGTGACGGTTGGCGGACGGGCTGGCGGGCAGGTGCTCGCCCCGCGCTTGGTCGATGTGCCGGCGGCGGGCGCGCTGACGGTCGGCTGGGGGCTGGTCGCACCGCCGGCGGGCGATCTCGAATGGGCGATCGACGCGAGCGCCACCTCGGGCGCCAAAGACGCCGTGCGCTTGCCGCAGGTGGTGATCGCCGCGACGCCGGTCGAAACGCTGCAGGCGACACTGGTCCAGCTGGCGCCGTCGACCAGTTTCCCGGTGGCGATCCCGGCCGATGCGCTGCCTGGGCGCGGCGGGCTCGATGTGGCGCTGAGCCGGTCGCTCGGCGGCGCGTTGCCGGGCGTCAAGGCGTATATGGCGGCCTATCCGTACGACTGTATCGAGCAGCAGCTGTCGCGCGCCGTGGCGCTCGGCGACCGGGCGCGTTGGGAGGCGAGTGCGGCGCTGCTGCCGGCCTATCTCGATCGGCAGGGCCTGGTGCGCTATTTTCCCGCCGACTGGATTCTCGGCGACGATTCGCTCACCGCCTATATCCTGCGACTGTCGGCGGATAGCGGCTGGGCGCTGCCCGACGGGGTTCGCGCCCGCATGATCGCCGGGCTAACCGGCTTCGTCGGCGGGCGGACGACGCGCAGCCATGCCGATGTGCTGGTCGTCGACAAGGGCAGCGGCGCGGTGGCGCAAGCAAGCTTCGGCAGCGACGGCCCGTCGCGGCGACTGGGCGCGGTCGCGGCACTGGTTGCAGCCGGCGCCGCGACGCCGGCGATGGTCGAACCGCTAAGCCTGACGCCGGACGCCTGGCCGACGGTCGCGGTGGTCGACTGGGTGTATATCCTGCGCACGTTGCCCGGCATTCCCGGCGCGGCGGCGCATCTCGTGGCAGCGCAGCAGCAGCTCCGCGTCCGCCTCGACCTGCAGGGCACCCGGCTGACGATCGCGCGCGGCGACGATCCGTGGCAGATCCTCGCCTCGCCCGATGCGACAACGGCGCGGCTGTTGATGACGGTCGGCGATCTGCCCGGCTGGGCGACCGATGCGGGCCAGCTGGCGCGCGGGCTGATGCTGAAACAGCAGAAGGGCCATTGGGATACGACGGTGGCGAACGCCGTCGGCACGCTGGCGATGGCGGGGTTCTCGCGGCGGTTCGAGAGCACGCCGGTCGCCGGCAGCACGACGGCGAGTGTCGGCGGGGCTGCCCGCAATTTCGTCTGGCCCACGGGCGCCTCGCCGCCGCCGGCGCTGCTCGCCTGGCCGGCCGCGCGCGTCCCGCTGACGCTGACCCACACCGGCAGCGGCGCGCCATGGGCGATCGTCAGCGCGCGCGCCGCGGTGCCGCTGAAGGCGCCGTTCGCCAGTGGATTTACCCTGCGGCGCAGCGTGTCGGCGGTGGCGCAGGCGGTGCCCGGCCGCTGGAGCCGGGGCGACGTGATGCGCGTGCGGATCGAGTTCACGCCGCGCGCCGCGGTCGAATGGGTGGTCATCAACGATCCGATGCCGGCGGGCGCGACGGTGCAGGGCGGCTCGCTCGGCGGACGCTCGGCGCTGCTCGCCGGCGGCGACACCGCGGGGCTGCAGCCGACCTTCGTCGAACGGCGCAGCGATGCGGTGCACGCGCATTACGCGCAGGTGCCGAAAGCCACCGTCGCCTATGAATATACGCTGCGGCTCAACAGCGAGGGCAGCTTCCGCCTGCCCGCGACCCGCGTCGAAGCGCTGTATTCGCCGGAGATGTTCGCCGCCCTGCCCAATGCGGTGATCGAGGTGGCGGCGGCGAAGTGAGCCGGGCCGAGCCTGCGCGCCTGGCGAAGGGCGGCGCGCTGGTGGCGGTCGTCGCGGT
Source organism: Sphingomonadales bacterium (assembly GCA_038211965.1). GTDB lineage: Bacteria > Pseudomonadota > Alphaproteobacteria > Sphingomonadales > Sphingomonadaceae > Glacieibacterium. Next base: position 2,834 of record JBBQVB010000111.1, on the reverse strand, counting down.
CGTGCTGCTGATCGTCACTACGCCGCCGGCGCTGCCCGGCTACGGCGCCGTTCGCGCCGGCTGGCAATCCTCCGAAGCGCGGCTGCTGGCGCGCGACGGGCGGCTGCTCGATCTGCGCCGCGCCGACAGCCGCGTGCGCAAGCTCGACTGGGTGCCGCTGGCGCTGGTCGCGGCACCGCTGGTGCGCGCCGCCGTGGCCAGCGAGGACAGGCGGTTCTGGACGCACGGCGGCGTCGACTGGCGTGCCGCTGCCGGGGCCGTGCGCGACCGCTTCACCGCACGGCGGCCGCGCGGCGCGAGCACGATCACCATGCAGCTTGCCGGGCTGCTCGATCCGGCGCTGGGCCGCGCCGGTGCCCGCTCGCCGCTGCAGAAACTGCGCCAGGCCCGCGCCGCCTGGGTGATCGAGCGGCGCTGGACCAAGCCGCAGATCCTCGAGGCGTGGCTCAACCTGCTGCCGTGGCGCGGCGATCTGGTGGGCATCGACGCGGCCGCACGTACGCTCGCCGGCCGTGCTCCGGCGGCGCTGACCACCGCCGAAAGCCGCGTCCTCGCCAGCCTGATCCCCGCGCCGGCCGCAGCGCCGGCGCGGGTCGCCGCCCGGGCCTGCGCGCGGGCGCAGGCCGACTGCGCGGTGCTGCGGACGACGGCCGACGCGCTGCTGGGCGCGCGCACGGCCGCGCCCGATCCAGCGCTGGCGCCGCAGCTCGCCGAGCAGCTCCTCGCCAGCGGGCGGCGGGTGGTCCGCACCACCATCGACGCCGATCTGCAGGCGTTCGTCATACAGGTGCTGGCGCGGCGGCTGGCAGCGCTCAGCGCGCGCAACGTCCGCGACGGCGCGGCGGTGGTGGTTGACACCGCCAGCGGCGAGATCCTCGCCTATGTCGGCTCCGGCGGCGCGCAGTCGCGCAGCGCCGCGGTCGACGGAGCCGCTGCACCCCGCCAGGCCGGATCGACGCTGAAGCCGTTCCTGTACGGCCTGGCGCTCGAGCGCCGGCTGCTCACCGCCGCGTCGATCCTCGACGATGCGCCGGTCGATCTCGATACGGCGAGCGGGCTGTATATCCCGCAGAATTACGACCGCGAGTTTCGCGGGCCGGTCAGCTTGCGCTCGGCGCTCGGCAACTCGCTCAACGTCCCCGCGGTGCGGACGCTGCTGCTCGTCGGGGTCGACGCGTTCCGCGACCGGCTGTTCGACGCGGGCTATCGCGGCATTTCGCGCGACGGCGACTATTACGGCTTCAGCCTCGCGCTCGGCTCGGCCGAGGTCACGCTCGTCGAGCAGGCCGCCGCCTTTCGCGCGCTCGCCCGCGGCGGACTATGGTCGCCGCTGCGCCTCGAACCCGGACCCGCCGTCGCCGACCGCCGCGTCATGTCCGCCCCGGCGACCGCGATCGTCGCCGACATCCTGTCCGACCCCGCCGCGCGAACGGCGACCTTCGGCTCCGACAACGGCCTGACGCTGCCCTTCGCTGCCGCCGTCAAGACCGGAACGTCGAAGGCATTGCGCGACAACTGGTGCATCGGTTTCACCGACCGCTTCACCGTCGCGGTCTGGGTCGGCAACTTCGAGGGCGACAGCATGGCCGCGGGGGTCTCGGGGGTCGTCGGCGCGGCCCCCGTGTGGCGCGCGGTGATGCTCCACCTCCACCGCGATGCCCCCGCGATCGTCCGCCGTGTGCCGGGCATCGTCGCCACGCGTGTCGCCTTCGTCCCCGCGGTCGAACCGCCGCGTACCGAGCTGTTCCTCCCCGGAACCGAACTCGCCACCGTCCGCGTCGCCGCCGCCGAGCAGCGCCCGCGGATCGTCGCCCCCGCCGACGGAACGGTGATCGCGCTCGATCCCGACATTCCGCGCGACCGCCAGCGCATCGCGATCATCGTCACCGGCACTGGCGCGGTCGCGATCGACGGGCGCGCGCTGCCCGGGCGGCTATGGTCGCCGATCCCCGGGGTTCATCGCCTTACCCTTCGCGACGGCGGTCGCGAGATCGACCATGTCCGCCTGACGGTCAGGTAGCGCGGAACCGCCCTGACGGGGGATCGTTGTCGGACCGGTTCAATCCGGGAGACGCACATGGCCGCCGTTCGCTTCACGCCCGCGGTCGAGGTCCCCGAACTCGACGAGGCCGAAACCGCCGCCGCGCTCATCGCGGCAATGCAGCAGATCAGCGCGACGACCTTCGAGGACGAGGGCCACGCGATCCGCGCGGTCCACGCCAAGAGCCATGCCCTGCTGTGGGGCGAGATCACGATCGCCAGCGGCCTGCCGCCCGAACTCGCGCAGGGGCTCTTCGCGAAAGGCGGAACGTACAAGGTCGCGCTGCGCATCTCGACGTCGCCGGGAGACCTCATGGACGACAATGTCTCGACCCCGCGTGGGCTGGCGATAAAGATCTTCGACGTGCCGGGTGCGCAGCTGTCGGGCAGCGCGGGTGATGCGACGCAGGACTTCCTGATGGTCGACGGTCCCGCCTTTCCGGTCGCGACCCCGAAGGAATTCGTCGGCAACGTCAAGCTGCTCGCCGGGACGACCGACAAGGCCGAAGGCCTCAAACGCGCCTTCTCGGCGACGCTGCAGGGACTCGAGGCGCTGATCGAGGCGGTCGGCAAGAAGTCGGGCCTGCTGATCGGGCTTGGCGGTCACCCCGAGACCAACCCGCTCGGCGAGACCTATTACACGCAGGTTCCGGTCCGTTACGGCGACCATATCGCCAAATTGTCGGCGGTCCCCGTCGGCGCGATTGCCGCGCTCAAGGACGTCAAGGTCGACCTGTCGGATCGTCGCGACGGGCAGCGCGCGGCGATCGGCCAGCATTTCGTCGACACTGGCG